>NZ_JADPZX010000001.1:4910625-5221250 GCF_015712165.1 Streptomyces spinoverrucosus
GATGCGGTGACCCGTCTGCCCCCCGACGCGACGGTTCGGCCGCAGAAGAAGGATCGCGCGGGGCGATAAACGAATGATGAACACCCCGGCGGCGCGTGGTCAGGCCGCTCGCAGGGGCGTCAGCAGCGCGCGGACCTCGGCGGCCTCCGGCGAGTCCAACTCCTCGTAGACGCGGACGGCTTCCTGCCAGCAGACCTGCGCGCGCCCCGTGTGGCCGATGCCGGTCAGCGCATGGCCGAGGACGGTGAGGATGTTGGCCCGGCGCCAGTCCCCGCCGATGCCACGCAGCACGGTCAGCGCCATCTCCGCGTTCGCGGCGGCCTGCGGGAAGCGCCGCCCGGCGATGTCGACCTCGGCCAGGCGGAAGAGGGTCATGCCCTCCCACAGTCGCTGACGGCTGTCGCGGAAGACCTCCAGCGCCTCCAGGAGCCGGCCGGCCGCCGCGTCGAGCTGTCCGCTCTGCGTGAGCGCCATTCCCAGGGCGTAGCGGCCGTTGGCGCCGCGCATGGAGTTCCCCATGGTGTCGTAGATCTCCATGCCCTCCTGGGCGAGTGCGACGGCGCTCTGCGTACGCCCGGTCGCCAGGTGGATCCGGGAGAGGTTGCACAGTGCGCTGGCCTCGCCCGGCCGGTCTCGGAGGGTGCGGAAGTGCTCGATGGCCCGGGAGAGGTGTTCCTCGCCCTCCGAGTTGCGGTTCTGGTACAGCGCGATGACACCGCGGGCGTTGTGGGCCCAGCACACCGGCAGCAGGTCCGCCGCCTCGCGGGCCCGGCGAATGACCTGCTCGGCCTCCCGGTCGGCCATGTCGAACCGCCCGCCGTCCAGGTGCGCGTGGGCCAGCGTCATCAGGGCCCGCGCCTCCTCCCGCGCCACGCCGACCTCGTGGGCGGCGTCCAGCAGGGCCCTCGCGGTGGCCTCGTACTCCCTGGAGTTGGCGCCCGACTCCGACAGGTCGTGCGCGGCCCACAGCAGGTCGATGGCCCGGCGGAGGCTGCCCGGCAGGCCGGCGCACTGCCGGGCGAACGCCAGCAGGCAGTTGGCCTCGGTGTAGAGCCAGTCCCGGGCCAAGGTGCGATCCGGGAAGGCGAGGCCGGGACGGTCCGTGGCCGCGAGGTGGTCCACCAGCCGGTCCCCGGGCCGCTCGATCGCGTACACGGCCGCCGCCGTGGCCAGGTAGAAGTCCAGCAACCGCGACATCGCCGCGTCCCGCTCGCTCGGCGGGTGCTCGTCGCGTTCCGCGCAGGCGCGCGCGTAGAGGCGGACGAGATCATGGAAGCGGTATCGGCCGGGCGCCGCCGATTCCAGCAGGGAGGTGTCGACCAGCGACTCCAGCAGGTCCTCGGCGTCCTCGACGGCCAGGTCCAGCACCGCCGCCGCCCCCGCCAGCGAGATGTCCGGCCCGTCGGCAAGGCCCAGCAGGCGGAACGCGCGGGCCTGGGCCGGTTCCAGCTGGCCGTACCCGAGCTCGAAGGTCGCCTTCACCGCCAGGTCGCCGGCCTGGAGTTCGTCCAGCCTGCGGCGTTCGTCCGCGAGCTTCGCCGCCAGCACCGAGACCGTCCAGGTGCGGCGGGCCGCCAGGCGGGACGCGGCGATACGGATCGCCAGCGGGAGGAAACCGCACGCCGCGACCACGTCCAGCGCCGCCTCCCGTTCGGCGGCCACCCTCTCCTCGCCCACGATCTTCGTGAACAGGGACAGTGCCTCGTCCGGGGACATCACGTCCAGGTCGACCAGGTGCGCCCCGGCGAGGTCCACCATCCGCACCCGGGACGTCACGAGCGCCGCGCACCCCTCCGTCCCGGGCAGCAGCGGCCGTACCTGCGCGGCGTCACGGGCGTTGTCCAGCAGGACCAGCACCCGGCGTCCGTCCAGCACCGACCGGTACAGCGCCGCACGCTCCTGAAGCGAGTCCGGGATCGCCGAGTCGGCCGTGCCGAGGGCCCGCAGGAACGAGCCCAGCACCGTCTCCGGCTCCGCCGCCCGCGGACCGGCGCCCCGCAGATCGACGTACAACTGCCCGTCCGGGAACGCCGACCGCGCCTGATGCGCGACATGGACCGCCAGCGTCGTCTTGCCGACCCCGCCGATCCCGGCCAGTGCCGAGACGGCCATCACCCGGCCCTCCGCCGACGCCAGCACCTCACTCAGCTCGGCCACGAAGGACGCGCGGCCCGTGAAGTCGGGGACGGTCGCCGGGAGTTGTGCCGGGCGGACCGGGGGCGCGGCCGGTTCCGCGACCGGCGCCGACGGCTCCGCCAGCCCGGGGTCCGCCGTCAGGATCCGCTGCTGCAACTCCCGCAGCCCCGGCCGTGGGTCCACGCCCAGCTCGTCCGCCAGCAGGCGCCGCGTGTCGGCGTACACCGCCAGCGCCTCCGCCTGCCGGCCGGACCGGTACAGCGCCAGCATCAGCAGCTCCCGCAGCCGCTCCCGGAGCGGGTGCGCCGCCGTCAGGGCGGTCAGCTCGGAGACCGCCTCCGCGTGGCGGCCCTGCTCCAGGTCCATGTCCAGGCGAGACTCCAGGAGTTGCAGCCGCCACTCCTCCAGCCGTACCCGCTGGGTATCGGCGTACGGCCCCGGCACCCCCGCCAGCGCCTCCCCGTCCCACAGGGCCAGCGCCCGCCCCAGCAGCTCCCGCGCCCGGCCGAGATCCCCGGCGGCCCGCGCCTTCTCGGCGTCCGCCGCCAGCTCCTGCGCCACCGCCAGGTCCAGGGCGCCGTCCCCGACCGACCGGATCGCGTAGCCGCCCGACTCACTCACCAGCACCTCGGGGTCCAGCGCCTTGCGCAGCCGCGAGGCATACGTCCGCACCGCCGCGAGCGCCTGCGACGGCGGCTCCTCGCCCCACAGCGCGTCGATCAGCTGCGCCGCGGTCGCCGTACGGCCCTCGCGCAGCAGCAGCGCGGCCAGCAGGGCGCGTTGCTGCGGGGAACCCGTGGCCAGCGGCTCGTCACCGCGCCAGGCACGCACCGGTCCGAGCACACCGAAGCGCAGCGCGACGGGCTCGTGCGCACCGCCCGGACGCCTCTGTGCCGGCACCCCGTCCATAGCCGTCCCCCTAGACAACCTGAGCAACCCTGTCAGTTTGCCTTGCTCATGGCAGATGCGTCAGCCGCCGAGACCGCAGTCACAGCGGGGTGTACGGGATCCCACAACCCCCACACACCCTCTTCGCACACTTCCGCACTGACCTGAGCACGAAGGGGCGTCCGAGATACACCCGGCCGGGAGCGAGACAGCTGACGGACCGTCAGATCAGCGCTACCGTGCCCCCATGGACAACGAATTCCCCCGGATCATCTCCGTCGACGACCACACCGTCGAACCCCCGAACGTCTGGCAGGACCGCCTCCCCAGGAAGTACGCCGACACCGGCCCCCGCATAGTCCGCGCCCCGCTGAAGGAGATGAGCTTCCTCGGCGGCCGCTTCAAGCCCGTCATGGGCCGGCCCGGCGACGACGGCCCGATCGGCGACTGGTGGATCTACGAGGACCTGCACCGGCCCCTCACCCGCCTCGACACCGCCGTGGGATACGGCAGGGACGAGATCAAGCTGGAGGTCATCACCTACGAGCAGATGCGCCAGGGCTCCTACGACGTCCCCGCCCGCCTCGCCGACATGGACGTCAACCACGTCCAGTCCGCCCTCTGCTTCCCCACCTTCCCCCGCTTCTGCGGCCAGACCTTCACCGAGGCCGAGGACCACGAACTCGGCCTGCTCTGCGTCCGCGCCTACAACGACTGGATGGTGGAGGAGTGGTGCGGGCCCAAGGCCCAGGGCCGGCTGATCCCGCTCGTCATCATCCCCCTGTGGGACGCCGAGCTGGCCGCCGCGGAGGTCCGCCGCAACGCCGCGCGCGGTGTCCGCGCCGTCGCCTTCTCCGAGATACCCCCGCACCTCGGCCTCCCCTCCGTCCACACCGACGACTGGGATCCCTTCCTCGCCGCCTGCGACGAGACCGGCACGGTCGTCGCGATGCACATCGGCTCCAGCAGCCGGATGCCCTCCACCTCCGCCGACGCCCCACCCGCCGTCGGCTCCACCATCACCTTCGCCAACTGCTGCTTCTCGATGGTCGACTGGCTGATGAGCGGCAAGTTCGAGCGCTTCCCGAACCTCAGGGTCATGTACGCGGAGGGCCAGATCGGGTGGATCCCGTACATCCTGGAGCGCGCCGACGTCGTCTGGGAGGAGAACCGTGGCTGGGGCGGAGTCGCCGACAAGGTCCACCGGCCGCCGTCCGAGCTGTTCGCCGAGCACGTCTACGGCTGCTTCTTCGACGACGCCTTCGGGCTCAGGAACCTGGACGCGATCGGCGTCGGCAACGTCCTGTACGAGACCGACTACCCGCACTCCGACTCCACCTGGCCGAAGTCCCGCGAGGTCGGCGAGGCCCAGATGGGGCATCTGGACCCCCAGGTCGTCGAGCGGATCGTACGGGGTAACGCGATCGAGCTGCTGAGGCTGACGGAGGACGGCCTGTGGGCACCATGAGCCGACTCCGCTACGGCATCCAGCTCCCGGTCCAGTCCCAGAGCACGATCTACGCCGAGCCCTGGGAGGCCGCCGCCGGCCCGGGCGACCTCGTGGCGGTCGCCCGCGCCGCCGACCGGGCCGGCTTCGACTACATCGCCTGCTGCGACCACGTCGCCGTCCCGCGCCGACTCGCCTCCGCGATGAGCACGGTCTGGTACGACCCCGTGGCCACCCTCGCCCACCTGGCGGCCGTCACCGAACGCGTCCGGCTGCTCTCGCACGTCGCCGTCGTCGGCCTGCGCCACCCGCTCGTCACCGCCAAGCAGTACGCCACCCTCGATCACCTCAGCGGCGGGCGCCTGATCCTGGGCGTGGGGGCCGGGCACGTGCGGGAGGAGTTCGAGGCGCTCGGCGTGGAGTTCGGGCAGCGCGGGGCCGTGCTGGACGAGACGATCGACGCGCTGCGGGCCGCGCTCGGGCCCGAGGAGTTTCCGGTGCACCACGGGAAGCGGTACGACTTCGAGGGGCTCGGCCAGCGGCCCCGCCCCGCCCAGTCGTCCATCCCCGTCTGGGTCGGCGGATCGTCCCCGGCGGCCATACGTCGGGCCGCGCTGAAGGGGGACGGCTGGCTGCCCCAGGGCGATCCACGGGACCGGCTGCCGCAGCAGATCGCCACCCTGCGGCGGCTGCGCGCGGAGGCGGCCCGCGGCGGAGCCGCTCAGGGGCGCGGTGAGGCGCCGCTCACCGTCGGCGCGATCGCCGAGCCGCTGTACGTCGGCACGCCCACCTGGGACGTCGGGCGGCGCACGCTCACCGGCCCGCCCGACGCCCTCGCCGAGTCACTGCGGGCGTACCGGGCGATGGGCGTGCACCAGATCCAGGTGCGGTTCCGCAGCCGGGACCGCGCCGAACTCACCGACCAGATCGAGGCGTTCGGGAGCGACATCGGCCCGCTGCTGACGGAGGAATGAGTGATGGGCAAACTGGACGGACGTGTCGTGATCGTCACCGGCGCGGCACGCGGGCAGGGGGAGCAGGAGGCCCGGCTGTTCCGCGCGGAGGGCGCCGAGGTCGTCGTCACCGACGTCCTCGACGACCAGGGCGAGGCCCTCGCCAAGGAACTCGGCGGGCGGTACGTCCATCTCGACGTGAGCCGCGAGGACCAGTGGTCCGCCGCCGTCGCCGCCACCAAGGAGGCGTACGGCCGGATCGACGGGCTCGTCAACAACGCCGGCATCCTGCGCTTCAACGCCCTGGTGGACACTCCGTTGGACGAGTTCATGCAGGTCGTGCGGGTCAACCAGGTCGGCTGCTTCCTCGGCATCCGGGCCGTCGCCCCGGAGATGACGGACGGCGGCACGATCGTGAACACCGCCTCGTACACGGGGATGACCGGAATGGCCGCCGTCGGCACGTACGCGGCGACCAAGCACGCCGTCCTCGGCCTCACCCGCGTCGCCGCCCTGGAGCTGGCGCACCGGGGGATCCGGGTCAACGCCGTCTGCCCCGGCGCCGTCGACACGGCGATGTCCAACCCGGCCCGCCTGGATCCGGACGCGGACCCCGAGGAGACCAGCAAGGCCCTCGACGCGCTGTACCGGCGGCTGGTGCCGTTGGGCCGGGTGGGGCGGCCGGAGGAGGTGGCCCGGCTCGCCCTCTTCCTCAGCTGCGAGGACTCCTCCTACATCACCGGGCAGCCGTTCGTGATCGACGGTGGCTGGCTGGCGGGGCTCAGCATCGTCTGATGGAGCGTCAGCTATTGACGGTGCATGCGGGCGGTGTCAGAGTCGGCCGCATCACGATCTGACGGATCGTCAGAGACGGAACAGGGGACGGTGAACCTCCATGGAATTCGGGCTCTTCGTACAGGGATACGTGGGCAAGCGCGCCGAGACCGACCCGCTCGCCGAGCACAAGGCGCTGATGGAGGAGACCGAGTACGTCATCGAGGCGGACCGGTCCGGCTTCAAGTACGCCTGGGCGTCCGAGCACCACTTCCTGGAGGAGTACTCGCACCTCTCCGCCAACGACGTGTTCCTGGGCTACCTCGCGCATGCGACGGAGCGCATTCATCTGGGCTCGGGGATCTTCAATCCCCTCGCCCAGGTCAACCACCCCGTGAAGGTCGCCGAGAAGGTGGCCATGCTGGATCACCTCAGCGAGGGGCGCTTCGAGTTCGGCAGCGGGCGGGGGGCCGGGTCGCACGAGATCCTCGGGTTCATCCCTGGTGTGACAGACATGAACTACACCAAGGAGATCTGGGAGGAGACCATCGCCGAGTTCCCCAAGATGTGGCTCCAGGACGAGTACGCCGGCTTCCAGGGCAAGCACTGGTCGCTGCCGCCGAGGAAGGTGCTGCCGAAGCCGTACGGGACGTCGCACCCCGCGATGTGGTACGCGGCCGGGTCGCCGCCGTCGTACGCCATGGCGGCGAAGAAGGGGCTCGGGGTGCTGGGCTTCAGCGTGCAGAAGGTGTCCGACATGGAGTGGGTGCTGGAGCAGTACAAGACGGCGATCGTGGACGCGGAGCCGGTGGGGGACTTCGTCAACGACAACGTGATGGTGACGACCACCGCGATCTGCGCGCCGACGCATGAGGAGGCGATACGGGTCGCTGTCGAGGGTGGGCTGCACTACCTGCCGTCGCTGGTGTTCCGGTACCACGACACGTTTCCGCGGCCCGAGGGGTTTCCGGTGTGGCCGGAGACGTTGCCGGAGTACACGGCGGAGTTCGTCGAGGTGCTCATCGAGGAGGAGCTGCTCATCTGTGGGGATCCGGATGAGGTGCTGCGGCAGTGCAAGCGGTGGGAGCAGGCGGGGGCCGATCAGTTGAGCTTCGGGTTGCCGGTGGGGGTGCCGAAGGAGGAGACGTTGCGCACGATTCGGCTGATTGGGGAGCACGTGATCCCGAAGATCGATACGGATCCTGTGCATCGGACGTCCCGGTTCCGGGCCGCCGTGTGATCGCCGTTGCGGGGTGCGGGTTCGTCGTGGTTGCTCGCGCAGTTCCCCGCGCCCCCAGGTAGGCAAGTCCACCGCACCTCAAGGAGGTGAACCCCATGCTCGATCACGTCATCAAAGGCGCGTCCGTCGTCGATGGGACCGGAGCGCCCGCATTCACCGCGGACGTCGGGATACAGGGCGGTCGTGTCGCTGCCGTCGGGAAGATCAGCGAAGCGGCCCGCACGACCGAGGACGCCTCCGGCCTCGTCCTCGCCCCCGGATTCGTCGACCCCCACACCCACTACGACGCCCAGCTCTTCTGGGATCCGTACGCGACCCCCTCCCTCAACCACGGCGTCACGACCGTCGTCGGTGGGAACTGTGGGTTCACGCTCGCGCCGCTTCATCCCGACCGGCCCGAGGACGCCGACTACACGCGTCGGATGATGTCCAGGGTCGAGGGAATGTCGCTGGTCGCGTTGGAGGAGGGGGCGCCCTGGAGCTGGCACGGCTTCGGGGAGTATCTGGACGCGTTGGAGGGGCGGATCGCCGTCAACGCCGGGTTCATGGTGGGGCACTGTGCGCTGCGGCGGTATGTGATGGGGGCGGACGCGGTGGGCGGGCAGCCGTCGGCCGGGCAGCTCGACGCCATGGTGCGGCTGCTGCGCGAGGCCATGGACGCCGGTGCCTGGGGGCTGTCCACCACCCAGTCGTCCACCCACTCCGACGGCGACGGACAGCCCGTCGCCTCGCGGCACGCCGGGCCCGCCGAGCTGCTGGCGCTGTCGCGGGCGGTCGGTGAGCACGAGGGGACGCAGATCGAGGCGATCGTCGCCGGGTGCCTGGACCAGTTCAGCGACGCCGAGATCGAGCTGTTCGTGGAGCTGAGCGCGGCGGCCGGGCGCCCGCTGAACTGGAACGTCCTGACGATCGACGCGGCGGTCCCGCAGCGCGTGCCGAGGCAGCTGCTGGCCAGTGAGCGGGCCCGGAAGGCGGGCGGCCGGGTCGTGGCGCTGACGATGCCGATCCTCACGCCCATGAACATGTCCCTGGGCACCTTCTGCGCGCTCAACCTCATCCCGGGCTGGGGCGAGATCCTGTCCCTGCCCGTGCCCGAGCGGATCCGCAGGCTGAAGGATCCCGCCGTACGGGACGGGATGCTCCGGCGCGCGGCGTCCAAGGAAGCGGGCGTGTTCCGGCGGCTGACGGACTTCGGGCGGTACGTCATCGGCGACACCTACAGCCCGCAGAACGCGGGGCTGGCCGGGAGGGTCGTACGGGAGATCGCGGAGGAGCGCGGCCAGGACCCGTTCGCCTGCCTCGTCGACATCTGCGCGGCCGACGATCTGCGTACGGTCCTGTGGCCCATGCCCACCGACAACGACCCCGCGTCCTGGGCGCTGCGCGCCGAGACCTGGCAGCACGAGGACGTCCTGCTCGGCGGCTCGGACGCGGGCGCGCATCTGGACCGCATGTGCGGGGCGCCGTACACCACCCGCTTCCTCGGGGACTGTCTGCGTGGCCGCAAGCTGGTGGGGCTGGAGCGGGCGGTGAGGATGCTGACCGACGATCCGGCCCGGCTGTTCGGGCTCCGGGAGCGGGGCAGGATCGAGGAGGGCTTCCATGCGGACCTCGTCCTCTTCGACCCGGAACGCATCGACGCCGGTACGGCCACCCTGGTGCACGACCTGCCCGGAGACAGCCCTCGGCTCGACTCCAGGGCGATCGGCGTACGGGCGGTCTGGGTCAACGGCGTCGAGGCGATCCGGGACGACGTGGTGAGCGGGGCGGTGCCGGGGCGGGTGCTTCGCTCGGGCCGGGACACCCGGACGGTGAGCACCCGGTGAACCGGCGGCTGTTCATCGACGGGGAATGGGTCGAGCCGGACGGCGGCCACTACGAGGTGACCGACCCGGCGACCGAGCAGACCGTCGGCTGGGCGCCGGAGGCCTCGCGGGATCAGACGCACGCGGCGTGCGCGGCGGCGCGCGCGGCCTTCGGGGCGTGGTCGCGCACGGCACCTCAGGAACGGGCGGCGGTCCTCGCCCGCGCGGCGGACCTCGTCGCGGGCCGGCTGGAGCCGTACGCGGAGCTGGCCCGGGCCGAGACCGGGGCGACGACGGTCACGGCGCGGCGCATGCAGGTCGGGGTGGCCGCCGCGCGCTTTCGCCGGTACGCGCGCGTCGAGCCCGCCGAGTGGCCGATCGCGCCGCAGATCAACGAGGCCGGACCGATGGGGAAGGCCGGTGTGATGGGCGCGCTGGCCGTGCGGCAGCCGGTCGGGGTCGTCACCTGCGTCACCTCGTACAACAACCCCTGGGCGAACACCGTCGGCAAGGTCGCCCCGGCCCTGGCGATGGGCAACACGGTGGTGGTGAAACCGGCCCCGCAGGACCCGCTGTCGGTGTACCGGATGGCGGAGGCGCTGGAGGAGGCCGGTGCGCCGAGGGGTGTGGTGAACGTCGTCTCCGGCCGGGCGGTGGAGGTCGGCGAGGCGGCCGTGGCGTCGAACGACGTCGACATGGTCAGCTTCACCGGCTCCACGGCCGTCGGGCAGCGCATCGCCGAGGTGTGCGGGCGGGCCATGAAACGCCGGCTGATGGAGCTGGGCGGCAAGGGCGCGGCCCTCGTCTTCGACGACGCCGACCTCACCTCGGCGGTCGCCGGCATCGGCACGACGTTCTCCTTCTACAGCGGCCAGATCTGCACGGCACCGACCCGGGTGCTGGCGCAGCGGGGCGTGTACGACCGGCTGGTTGAGCAACTCGCCGCTTATGCAAGCCGGTTGAAGGTCGGTGATCCGCGGGAGCGGGACACCGTCGTCGGGCCGGTGATCTCGGCGGAACACCGGGACCGTGTGGAGTCGTACGTCGAACTCGGCCGCAAGGAGGGCGCGGTCGTCGTGACTGGCGGTGAACGGCCGCCCCTGGACCGCGGCTTCTACGTCGCGCCGACCCTCCTCGCCGACTGCACGAACGACATGCGCGTGGCCCGCGAGGAGATCTTCGGACCGGTGGTCGTCGTCATCCCCTTCGACGAGGAGGACGAGGGAGTGGCGCTGGCCAATGACAGCGACTACGGCCTCATCGACTACGTCTGGTCCGCCGACGTGGCCCGCGCCTTCCGCGTCGCCCGCCGCCTACGGGCCGGCGGCGTCGGCATCAACACCGTCGGCCGCAACATGGAGGCCCCGTTCGGCGGCTTCAAGAAGAGCGGCGTGGGCAGGGACGTCGGCTCCTACGCCCTGCACGCGTACAGCGAGGTGCAGGCGATCGTGTGGCCGGGGTGAGGTGTCCGGCCACAGCGGCGGTGGCCGGTCGGGTCAGCGACCGGACAGTGTCTCGTCCAGCCAGTCGAAGACGACCTCGCAGTGCTGTTGCGGGGCCATGGGGGAGCAGTGCAGCTGCGCGCCGGTGGCCGCGGTGAGCTTCACGTAGTCCTTGGGGGAGGTCAGCCTGTCGAACATCTGGCGTGCCTGACCGGGGTAGAACTGTTCGTCCTCGTAGTCGAGGACCAGCGCGGGCATCTTGATACGGCGCACGACGTTCGTGATGTCCAGCGCCTGGATGCGCCTGGCGGGCGTGTAGAAGTCGGTGAACATCCTGCCCTTGCGCGCGTCGAGCATCGCCGGCACGGAGAACGGCTCGAAGCGCTTCTTCAGCGTCGCGGCGTCGGCGGGGGACAACTCGGGAACGACCTCCTTGTTCCAGATGTTGTTGGTCTCCGCCTTGTTCGGGGTGAGGATCTCCCGGATCTCCGCAGGGAAGCCCAGCCAGGGCGTCAGACAGCCGGGCATCGCCACCACGGCGGCGAGCCGGTCCTCGAAGGCCGCTGCCCGGGGCGCCAGATCGCCCGCCATGCTCAGCCCGGTGAGGGCGATCCTGTCGGTGTCCACGTCCGGCCGGGCGACGAGCCAGTCGACGAGCGGGCCGACGACCTTCTCCCAGGTCGGTGTGAAGACCACCTGGTCGACGAAGAGCAGCTGCCCCTGGCCCGGCCCGTCGTACACGAGGGCGTTCCAGCCGCGGTCCAGGGCGGCCGGGACGCCGTAGGTCCACATGTCGACGTTCTGCCCGTCGCTGCCGTTGGTGAGGATCACGGTGGGGCGGCGCCGCTCGGACTCGTCGGGCCGGAAGAACCACACGGGCAGCGGCGTCTTCCCGTACGGGACGTTGGTCTTCACCGGCGCCGGTTCGCACAGGTCGCAGAACTTGTCCCAGGCGCCGCGTCCGGCCTTGTACAGCTGCTCCTCGCTGCCCGGGTCGTCGGAGCCCAGGACGAAGAACAGGGCCTGTCCGTAGTACTGCGCGGCCCGCAGCGCACGCCACCGCGTGGTCTGGTCGTCGGGCCTGCTGCCCTCGGGCGCCGCCATCAGCCGGTCGCCGAGCTTTCGGAAGGTCTGCACGTACGACTGCGCGGACAGGCCGGCCTTGTTGATCGCGTTGACGGCGGTGAGCACCTCGCCCACCTCACCGGCGCCGGAGCCGGCACTGCCGAGCGCCAACAGCACGCTGAAGTTGAAGTCCGGGTTCTTGAACAGCGTCATCACCCCGGGCGTGGGGTCGCCCGCCGGGGTGGCGCCTGTCCCCGCGGGGCTTGGCGCGGGTGCGCTCGCGCCCGTCGCGGTGCACCCGGCGGCCAGTACGGCACCGGCGGCACCGGCGAGCCCGGCGAGCGTGCTGCGACGGGTGGGCGTGGGCGCACCGGCACCGGAGACATCCTTCATATGACGTGAAGGTACGAACCCGTTGACCGGGGCCCGGTGTGCCACGCACCGGCTTCCCCCGAACGGCCGTCAGGCGCGGGCGTCACCGTCCGCCAGATCCACCCGCACCGTCAGCAGATTCATCCCGATCGCCCGCACCGCCGTGCTGTTCATGCGGGGCAGGCTGCGCAGGCGGGCGACCGGGTCGTCGTCCGGCAGGAGGTGAGCCGTCCCCTCGTACCAGCGGCCTCCGAGCCGTACCCGCACCTTCGGGTCGGCGTGGATGTTGCGGACGTACTGGGAGCGGTCGCCGAACTCCGAGACCAGCCAGAAGGAGTCGCCGACGCGGCGGCCGCCGACCGGGGTGCGGCGGGGGAGGCCGGAGACACGGCCCGTGGTCTCCAGGAGGGTCTGGAGGGGCATCCGGCGCACGACGGGGTTGAGGAGGCGGCGCTGGACGGTCGTGGTGATGCGGAATCTGAGGTCGTTGTCGCGGCTCATGGGCGTGGCGTCTCCTGTGTCGTAACGGGGTGGTTGTTGATTCAATGCCCTCGGACGCGGCGTGACGAGGACGGTGGGCATGCGGGTCGTGACCTGGAACCTGTGGTGGCGGTTCGGGCCCTGGGCGGAGCGGCAGAAGGCGATCCTCGGCGCGCTGCGCGAGTTGCGCCCCGATGTGGTGGGTCTGCAGGAGGTGTGGGACGCCGGCGGGGAGAACCTCGCCGAGTGGCTGGCCGGCGAACTGGACCTGCACTGGACCTGGGCCCCCTCGCACGTTCCCGAGCGCTGGCAGCACCGCATAGGCGATCCCACCGTCGGCATCGGCAACGCCGTCCTCAGTCGTTGGCCCATCACCGAACAGGCCGTCCTCCCGCTCCCGGCGCCCACGGACGTCAACGACGGCCGCCTCGCCCTCTACACCCGCCTGGCAACACCTTCGTACACGGTGCCCTTCTTCACCACCCACCTCACCTCGCAGCTGCACGCGTCGGCCACCCGCTGCCGTCAGGTCACCGCGCTGGCCGAGTTCGTCGCCGAACACCGGGGCGGCACGGCGTTCCCGGCGATCGTCACGGGCGACTTCAACGCCTGGCCCGACTCCGACGAGATCCGCCTCTTCGGCGGCTACCGCACCGCCCCGGCGGTCCCCCGCCAGGTCCTTCTCGACGCCTGGGAGTACGCCGAGCCGGGCGCCCCGTCCCACACCTGGGACCCGGCGAACCCGTACGTCGCCGCCGGCCGCCTGCCCGGGGCCCGCATCGACTACATCCATGTCGGCCCGCCCGGCCCGGACGGCCTCGGCCATGTCCGGGCGGTCCGGCGGGCGGGCGACGGCCCGGTGGACGGCGTCTGGCCCTCCGACCACGCGGCCGTCGTCGCCGACCTGGCCCTTTAGGCGCGTGTGCGAGCAGTGTGCGAGGTGTGTGGTCCGCCAATGGAGGGCTGTCGGCGGCGTGTTAGCCTCCCGCGGTCGGTATCGACGCAAGATCGACGGGGGAAGAGTCGTTGGCCTCTACGGACGGCTACCAGATAAAGAAGTCCGGCATGTCCGGCCAGGCCAAGGAACTCGACGGCGCCGGCGACGACATGGGCAAGGTCCGGGTGGCCGTCGCGCCCACCACGTGCTACGTCTCGGACGTGCTGGGCGGCACCGACGCCGCGACGGCCGTCAACGCGTTCATCGCCGCCTGGGCCGCGGAGGCCCGCACCCTGGAGTCGGCGCTGCACGAACTCGCCGACAAGGTGCACCTCGCCAAGGGCGCCTACACCGGCAGTGACGGACTGGTCGCGACCGGAGTGGACGGCATCGCCGTCAGCGAGAGCCGGGTGAGCACCATGCCGGTGTACGCCGAGCGCCCCTCGGTCCTGTCGAGCTACTGAGCACCGGGCGAGGACAGGGCAGGACAACAGGACGGGCGGAACAAGGCGATGACGGGTTTTCTGCGACCCGCGGACTCCCCGGCGGGCCGGCGCGCCTGGCTGGCCGGACTGTGCGAGTCGATCCCCAAGGCCGACAGCAAGAACGAGCTGCTGGACCTGATCGACAGCGCGCTCTCCGTGGACCCGCCCCAGGGCGACCCGGGGACGCTGGAGTCGCTGAGCAGGCGCTACCGCGACCGGGTCGACGACGTCGGCGCGGTGCACGACCGCGTGGAGCGGGTGGCCCGCAAGGGACTGCCCGAGGTGTGGGTCGGCGACACCAGCGTGCTGGCCTCCGAGGTGGTGTCCGCGGCCAACCGTGCCGTCCTCCAGATGGGCGAGGCCTTCCACGGCGGCGCCACGGTGCTGCTCAGGCTCGCCGACGCGCTCGCGGACGCGCAGCGGCAGGACACCGAGGGCCGCGGGAAGATGCGGCAGGCCAAGAGCACGCTCGGCGGCCGGGACGGCTTCTTCGACGACCTGCACGAGGACGACGACGAGGAGTTCGACCGGCTCACCGCGCGCTTCTACGCCTCCGACGGCGTCGACCTGATGCACAAGGCCGCCGTCGCCGCCGAGGACGCCGTCCGCGCCGCCGTCCGCGACCTGAACAAGTGGGCGGCCGAGGCCCGCGCCGGGAAGATGGACACCGGCGAACTGACCGCCGTCGACAAGCTGATGCTCGCCGACACCGGCGCCGCGGGCACCCCCACCGAGCTGAACGAGATCCTCACCGCCGACGACCTGGCCCGCGCCGGGCAGCGCATGGACCGGCTGAACCGCGCCGACGAGGCGGCCATGGAACGCATGCTGGCGCAGTCGGGCAGCCCGCAGGAACGGGCCTACCTGATGAAGGCCCTGGCCGCGGGCCACAGCGTCGGGGAGATCGCGGAGTTCCAGGGCAAGATCGCGGGCAAGGACCCCGAGTGGCTGCGCCGGCACCTGACGCCGGTGGTCACGGCCGAGGACAGCATGGACGACGAGGGCCTCGCCCAGGACGGCTCGAACAACAACAAGGACTCCGTCCTGTTCCACAACCAGCTGTGGGTCCAGGGCGGCGACGGCTCCGAGGGCACCTGCGTGGCCTCCTCCACCGTCAACGCCCGCGCCATGCTGGACCCGATCTACGCCCTCGACCTCACCGGCGGCCCCAGCGGTCAGGAGGACGACCCGGAGGCGTTCCGGCAGCGCCTGGTCGCCGAACAGCACCGGCTGCACACCGAGGGCGAAGGCGGCGACAACTGGACCGGCATGGGCCAGGAGGGCCAGGAACGCATCGCCGACTCCACCCTCGGCAGCGCCACCGGCGACGACTACCGGCGCCACGACCTCGACAGCGCCAACGACCGCAGGGCGATCCTCGACGATGTCGAGAAGGCGGTCGCCGAGGGCAAGCCGGTCCCGGTCGACGTCTCCGGCGACGAGGGCGCCCACGCGATGATGATCATCGGCCAGGAGGGCGACCGGCTCCAGATCTACAACCCCTGGGGCACGACCACATGGGTCAGCGAGGACGACTTCATCAACGGCAACATGGGCAAGGCTTCAAACAGTGAACTCAACAACGCGTACCAGGTCTACGTCCCCCAGTAGGGTGGCCGCCGCGTTCGGCGCCGCAGCGCTGCTGGTACTGACGGCGGGGTGCGGATCGGGCGACGAACAGCCCACCAGCCACCCCACGCAGGACACCACCATCGAGGCGGCGGTCGGCGAACGCTTCACCCTCACGGTGAACGAGAACGCCTCGACGCGCTCCCACTGGTACCTCGTGGATCCCAAGCCGGACAGCGCGGTCGTGCGGGCGCAGGGCCGGGAGACCGGGTCCGGGGGTGAGGAGATGCCCGGCGCCGACAGCGAACTGACCTTCACCTTCGAGGCGACCGGCAAGGGCAGCACCGAGATCGTGCTGATGCACTGCACGTTCACCAGCACCTGCGACAAGGGCGACGGCACCCCCGCTCCGACCCCGACGGGCGGCGCCGCACCGACCGAGCCGGAGCGGGTCACGTACCGGGTCACGGTGGAGTGAGACCCGCGATGCACCACACCGAGGACGAACTGGCCGGTCTCGACATCGGCGCCCTCCTCCGCTACGGCCTCACCGCCGCCCCCGGCCCGCTGCGCACGTCCCTGTTCGGCGACGGCGCGGTGGGCGCGGCGGTCCTCCTCGACCGGCTGGGCACCGAGCCGCGCTCGGTGGCGTTCCTGGCGGACACGGTCCGCGCGGGCGGCGTGCGGCAGGCGGCGCAGCTCCCGGAGCCGCTGCCCCGCCCCGAGGCTGCGGCGCTCGTCCGCGACTGGCTGGAGTCGGCCGCGTCCCTGGCCCCGGGCCCGGACACCGACGACACGTCCGCCCGCTGGCTGCGCGCGGTGGCGTCGATCATGGAGTTGCGGCAGCGGACCCGGCGCTGAGCGGACTCACGCCCGCCCCAGGAAGATCGGGTTCGTGAACGCGGCCAACGCCCCCGGCAACGGCCCCAGCGCCGCCTCGTGCCGCAACTCGGCCCGTACGTACGCCGCGTACGACGGCGTCGTACGCCACTCCACCACCCCCGAACCGGCCACCGGCAACGGCGCGCTCGTATGCAGCACACCCTGGTCGGTGACGAACCGCACGACACAGCGCGGGGCCCCGCTCACCTCCAGCCGCACGGTCACCGGCGTCTCCCGGTCGACCCTCAACCGCTCGCCGATACCGGCGTGTTCACCGCGGCCGCCGGACGCCGTGAAGGACAGCGACACGTTCTGAGACTCGGCGACGTACGACCGCCCGGCGCGGATGCCCTCCTGGACGGCCTCCCGGGTCAGGTCGTCGGCGAGGACGACGGTCTGCGGGCGGCCGACGACGTCCGGGTCCCGGTGGGCGTCGCTGCTGCCCATCGCCGGGACCCAGCCCCGCCCCTCCTCGCGCACGGACGCGACCAGCATGCTGTCCCAGTCGGCCAGCGCCATCTCGTCGTCGGGCGTCCAGGGGCCGTTCCACACCTCGATGGCGTCCGCCTCGTCGAAGCCGAACTTCCAGTTGCAGCCGATGCAGGTGGCGTGCGGGTGGGCCGGCACGACCAGGCCGCCGGCCTCGCGGATCTGGCGGGCGAACCGGCCGTAGCGGTTGTCGCGGGCCCGGTAGCGCCAGTCGACGAAGGTGCCGGGGTCGGTGCCGAGCGCGACCACGTGACCGTTGCGGGTGGTGACCTCCTCGCCCAGCATCACCAGCAGGTCGTCGCCCGCCACGTCCGCCCAGTGGGCGTGCGCGGAGTGCGTGTTGTGCTCCGAGCTGTTGATGAAGTCCAGTCCTGCCGCCCGCGCCAGCGCCCCGATCTCGGCGGGAGTGCGGCGGCCGTCGGAGTACCAGGAGTGCAGATGGCAGTCGCCCCGGTACCAGTCCCGGCCCCGGCCCTTCGCCCGGTCCGGCGGGTACACCGGCCGGGCGGCGGCACCGGGTTCGCCGTACGTCAGCGTGATCGTGATCTCGTACGCCAGCCCCTGCGGCGCCACCGTGTACGGGCCCAGCGCGATGTGCCAGGTGCCCCGCCGCACCGGACCCGGGATGTAGCCGGGGGTCGCCTCGTCGGCGCGGACGAAGAACTCCGTGCGCGCCCCGCCCGACCAGCCCCTGAAGCCCCGGCCGCCCAGCTCGGTGCCGCGCTCGTCGAAGATGCCGATGTCGAGGGCGTTGCCCGCGGTGCCGGAGGGGACGGACGGGCGGTCGTAGGTGTAGGCGACCTTGAGCTCCCGTACGCCGGAGGGGATGTCCACCGGTACGTACACGAAGTCGGGTGAACCGGGCGGGAGTGTGCCCCGTACGGTCTTCGTCTGCTGCTGGCCGGCGGCCGACGCGAAGCTCACACCCGTGAGCGTAAGCGCGGTGGCGGCACCCGTCACGAACAGCGTGCGTCTTCCGATCCCTGCCTCGTCGTCACACATGCCGACCAGGATGGGCGCACGGCGTGAACTCCGGAACACCTCGAGAAGACACCTTGGGCGCCTTGGGCACCTTGGGTCAGGGCCTTATCCCGACCGGTCGGTATGGACAGATGGGCGATCCCCCGGTAGAGATGGGGCATGCGCATCGCCGTCACCATCTTCCTCACGGACGAGACCATCACCCCGACCCGGCTCGCCCGTGAGCTGGAGCAGCGGGGCTTCGCCGGGCTGTACCTGCCCGAGCACACCCACATCCCCACCGAGCGGACCACCCCGTACCCGGCGGGCGGCGACCTGCCCCCCGAGTACGGCCGCACCCTCGACCCCTTCGTCGCCCTCGGCCAGGCCGCCGCGGTCACCGAACGCCTCGGGCTCGGCACCGGCATCACGCTGGTCGCCCAGCACGACCCGATCGACCTGGCCAAGCAGATCGCGACCCTCGACCACCTCTCCGGCGGCCGCTTCACCCTCGGCCTCGGCTTCGGCTGGAACGTGGAGGAGGCCGCCGACCACGCAGTGCAGTGGCGGACGCGACGGGAACTGGTCCGGGACCGGATGGCGTTGATGCGCGCGTTGTGGTCGGAGGAACCGACCGGGTACGAGGGCGAGTTCGGCAGCGTGCGGGCGAGCTTCGCGTACCCCAAGCCCGTGCAGAAGCCGCGCGGCCCGGTCGTGGGGCCCCGCACGCTCATCGGCGGCGCGGCGGGCCCGAAGCTGTTCTCGCACATCAGCGAGTACGCCGACGGCTGGCTGCCGATCGGCGGGCGGGGCCTGTCCGAGTCGCTCCCGGTGCTGCGGGCCGCCTGGACCGACGCCGGCCGCGACCCGTCCGCACTCCAGGTCGTCCCGTACGCCGTCCACCCCACCCCGGGCAAGCTCGCGCACTACGCGGAGCTGGGCATCGAGGAGGTTGTCGTGCAACTGCCGCCGGCTGGGGAGGCAGAGGTCCTGCGGGTGTTGGACGGGTATGCCGAGTACTTGTAATCGAGCGGACGGGCAGCCAACCCAGGGGCGCGGGGAACTGCGCGACCAGCCACATCGAGCCCGCACTCGGCAATGCACCGTAGCCCCCAGGACCAACCCCGGCCCCCAGAACCCCGCGAAGCCCAACCGTATCCTCGAAGGATGACGACTTCCGCGACCTCCGGAACCGGCCCCACCGAGAACTCCCTGCGTCGCGCCCTCAAACGCGCCCGTGACGGCGTCGCCCTCGACGTCACCGAGGCGGCCGTACTGCTCCAGGCCCGCGGCGAGGCCCTCGACGACCTCGCCGCGTCCGCCGCCCGAGTGCGGGACGCGGGCCTGGAGGCGGCCGGTCGCCCCGGCGTCATCACGTACTCGAAGAGCGTCTTCATCCCCCTGACCCGGCTGTGCCGGGACAAGTGCCATTACTGCACCTTCGTCACCGTCCCCGGCAAGCTGCGCCGCGCCGGGCACGGCATGTTCATGTCCCCGGACGAGGTCCTCGACATCGCCCGCAAGGGCGCGGCCCTCGGCTGCAAGGAAGCCCTCATCACCCTCGGCGACAAGCCCGAGGACCGCTGGCCCGAGGCGCGCGAGTGGCTCGACGCGCACGGCTACGACGACACCATCGCCTACGTCCGCGCCATCTCCATCCGCATCCTGGAGGAGACGGGCCTGCTGCCCCACCTCAACCCCGGCGTCATGACGTGGACGGACTTCCAGCGCCTGAAGCCCGTCGCGCCGAGCATGGGCATGATGCTGGAGACGACGGCCGAGCGCCTCTGGTCGGAGCCGGGCGGCCCGCACTACGGCTCCCCGGACAAGGAACCCGCCGTACGGCTGCGGGTGCTGGAGGACGCGGGCCGGTCCTCGGTCCCCTTCACCTCCGGGCTCCTCATCGGCATCGGCGAGACCTACGAGGAGCGCGCCGAGTCCCTCTTCGCGCTGCGCCGCGTCTCCCGGGCGTACCACGGCATCCAGGAACTGATCATCCAGAACTTCCGCGCCAAGCCGGACACGGCGATGCGCGGCATGCCGGACGCCGAACTGGACGAGTTGGTCGCGACGGTGGCGGTGGCCCGGCACATCATGGGCCCGACGGCCTGTCTGCAGGCCCCGCCGAACCTGGTCGACGCGGAGTACGAGCGGCTGATCGGCGCCGGCATCGACGACTGGGGCGGCGTCTCCCCGCTGACCATCGACCACGTGAACCCGGAACGCCCCTGGCCGCAGATCGAGGAACTGGCGGCGAAGTCCGCGGCCGCCGGTTTCGAACTGCGGGAACGTCTCTGCGTGTACCCGGAGTTCGTCCGCCGCGGCGAACCCTGGCTGGACCCGCGCCTGCGCCCGCACGTGGCGGCCCTCGCCGACCCGGAGACGGGCCTGGCGCGTTCCGAGGCGCTGCCCCAGGGCCTGCCCTGGCAGGAACCGGACGAGGCGTTCGTGTCGTCCGGCCGTACGGACCTGCACGCCACGATCGACACCGAGGGCCGTACGTCGGACCGCCGCGACGACTTCGACGAGGTCTACGGCGACTGGGGCGCCCTGCGCGAGGCCGCTGCCCCCGGCATGGCCCCGGAGCGCATCGACACGGACGTGCGCGCGGCGTTGGCGACGGCGGCCGACGACCCGACGCGCCTGACGGACGAGGAGGCGCTGGCGCTGCTGCACGCGGACGGCCCGGCGCTGGACGCGCTGTGTTCCGTGGCCGACGACGTCCGCAAGTCGGTGGTCGGCGACGACGTGACGTACATCGTCACCCGCAACATCAACTTCACCAACGTCTGTTACACCGGCTGCCGCTTCTGCGCCTTCGCGCAGCGCCGCACGGACGCCGACGCGTACACGCTGTCGCTGGACCAGGTGGCGGACCGCGCCCAACAGGCGTGGGACGTGGGCGCGGTGGAGGTCTGCATGCAGGGCGGCATCCACCCCGACCTGCCCGGGACGGCGTACTTCGACATCGCGAAGGCGGTGAAGGACCGGGTCCCCGGCATGCATGTGCACGCCTTCTCGCCGATGGAGGTCGTCAACGGCGCGACCCGCACCGGCATGTCGATCCGCGAGTGGCTGACGGCGGCGAAGGAGGCGGGTCTGGACTCCATCCCCGGTACGGCGGCGGAGATCCTTG
This sequence comes from Streptomyces spinoverrucosus, assembly GCF_015712165.1. Taxonomy (NCBI): domain Bacteria; kingdom Bacillati; phylum Actinomycetota; class Actinomycetes; order Kitasatosporales; family Streptomycetaceae; genus Streptomyces; species Streptomyces spinoverrucosus. The sequence continues at coordinate 4,931,686 of NZ_JADPZX010000001.1, forward strand.
ACGACGAGGTCCGCTGGATCCTGACGAAGGGCAAACTGCCCACGGCCACCTGGATCGAGGTCGTCACGACCGCCCACGAGTTGGGCATCCGCTCCTCGTCCACGATGATGTACGGCCACGTGGACCAGCCCCGCCACTGGCTCGGTCACCTGCGCACGCTGGCCGGCATCCAGCAGCGGACCGGCGGCTTCACCGAGTTCGTGACGCTCCCGTTCATCCACACCAATGCCCCGGTGTACCTGGCGGGCATCGCCCGCCCCGGCCCCTCCACGAGGGACAACAGGGCGGTGACGGCCATGGCCCGCCTGCTGCTGCACCCGTGGATCCCCAACATCCAGACGAGCTGGGTCAAGTTGGGCGCGGAAGGCGCGGCGGAAATGCTCCGCTCCGGCGCGAACGACCTGGGCGGCACGCTGATGGAGGAGACGATCTCCCGCATGGCGGGCTCGTCATACGGCTCGTACAAGTCGGTCCGCGACCTGGTGGCGGTGGCGGAGGCGGCGGGCCGCCCGTCCCGCCCCCGCACCACGCTCTACGGCGAGGTCCCGCAGGAGCGGCAGAAGGCGGCAGCGGCGTCGGACGGGCACCTGCCGGAGCTGCTGCCGGTACTGGACTGAGGGAAGGGCGTTCAGGCGCGCACAGTACGATGATCCGACCCTCGATGTCGGGGGTCGGAGACTGAGGAGATGCGTGCCGTGCCTGCCCGACTGCTTCCGTCGTGGGCCTGGGTGTCCGGCCTGACCGTGGGGGCGATCGCGGCGGTCGCCGTGCTGGCCGTGCAGGCCGAGCAGGGGCCGCGCCCCACGGCCACGGCGACCAGGCCCAGCCCCTCGGCGTCCGCGAGCGCCAAGCCCACGCCGAGCACGCCGGCGCCGGCGGTCGTACCCGACGGCTCGGGGACCGGGCGGCGGATCGTCTACTCGCTGGGCGAGCGGAGGGTGTGGCTGGTCGACGCGAGCGACAGCCCCCGCCGTACGTTCACGGTGTGGCCCGGCACGGTCGACCCCGACCCCGGCAGGTACACGGTCGGCACCCGCACCGAGTCCACCACCGGCTCCGACGGCGTGCAGATCGAGCACGTCGTCTACTTCGCCGCCAAGTCCGGCGTCAGCATCGCCTTCTCCGCCGCCGTGGACGGCTCCTCGCCCCCGCCGGCCGCGTCCGGTACACAGACCGGCGGTGTCCGCATGAAGACGGCCGACGGGTCCGCGTTGTGGGCGTTCGGCACGGCGGGGACGACGGTGACGGTCGTCAAGTAGTGGACTCGGCCTGCCCGGTGGGCAACTGGTTCACCAGCAGCACGACGCCGCTGACCAGGAACACCCGGGTCGCCGCGTCCAGCCCGTTCCAGTCCTCCGACTGCCACATCGCGAACCACTCACCCCCGATCCCGATGAACCCGGCGCCGAACAGCAGCATCACCATCAGCAGCCCGTACGTCGATATCCGCCGCGCCAGCGCGTAGGGTCCGCGCGCCCAGAACCACGTACCGGCGATCAGGACGAGCGCGGCGACCGTCTCCCACACGATGATCGCGACATACGCCGCGTCCTGCAGCGCGGTGTCCGTGACGGCCCGCCACATCAGGTCGTCGTCCTTGAACGTGGTGTCCATCGCCAGGACGTGCCGGACGAAGTCCTGGTTGGTGCCGAAGTCGGTGATGTTCCCGAAGGCGACGAGGGCGATGTAGAGGGCCACGGTTCCGGTGAGGACGGTGGCGGCGACGGGGAGGGTGCGTCTGGTGGTGCCTGAGGTGGTTGTGGACATGCCTGTCATCTTCCACCGTGCCGACAGAGCTACTCGGTGTCCTTGGGGTGGCGGGTGGACGCGTACACGAGATGGACCGTGCGGCGCGCCTCGTCGACGAGGTAACGCACGCGACCGCCTGCCGTCACTTCGTACTCCCACTGGGGGTACTCCTGACCGCCGAGGCTTCCCATCGCCAACCGACCGCGCAGTCGGTGCTGACGGTCAGGATCTGCTCGGGACAGGGGGGCGCTGCGCAGTGCCTCGAAGCAGCGTCGAGTGTTCCCGGGCGCCTCGGCGCCCAACTCCCCCCATCCCTTCGCCGCCTCATTCGTCGCGAATCGCACGCGCCATTCCTCGCCTACCGGCGGTGGGGCGACGTCGTCGCCGCGTTTCGGGCTCACGGTGCGGTCACCTCGCCGTGGTCTTCGTCCGGCAGTCGACGGGTGAGCTGTGCGGTGAGCTGGGGGTTGGCGAGGACACGGGCTGTCGCGCGCCATTCGACGACAACTCGGTGCAGGTTGGCGTGGACGTCCAGCTGGGCCGCGTCGTGCGTGGCGTCGATGAGCTCGGCCACGAACTGCTTCAGCTCCTCCACCGACAGATGGCGGACCCACGGAAAGACGGAGGGGAGGGCGTGCAGTATCGCCCGCTCGCCGGCATCACTGCGGACGAGGGCCGCGAGGAGGCGGGCCGTGATATCCGCTGTCTCCTCGCGCTGCTGGTCATGGCGAGCCGTCGTGAGATAGAGATCCTCGCCGTCCCGACGCGTGATGTGCACGCGCTGAGCCCGGTCGAGCGTTTCGGCGACGCGCTTCGAATTCTTCGAGAGCTCGGAGAAGGCAACCGTCGGAGTGGACATGGACCGACGGTACTTCGGAATATATTCCGAAGTCAATCGACCGTTCCCCGTCGAATACAGTGCTGAGCTGTCGTACGTACGGACGGTGCCCTGGGGAGGTCTGGTGGATGCGACAGTGGGCGCCGTCTGGGGGCGTGCCGAGCAGCAGGACTTCCGTAGCCGGGTGCGCGGAACGTTGCTCGGTGCCGCCGTCGGGGACGCGCTGGGCGCGCCCGTCGACGGGCTGGACATGGACGGCATCCGGGCGGCGCACGGCCCGGAGGGCGTCGTCGACCTCGCCCCGGCGTACGGCAGACGCGGTGCCGTCACCCACCTCACCCAGCTCACCCTCTTCTCCGTCGACGGGCTGATCCGCGCCCAGGTCCGCCGCGACACCGGCGCCTGGCACCCGCCGACCGATCTGCACCGGGCGTATCTGCGGTGGGCCGCGACCCAGCGCGACTGGGGGCCCGACGAGCGGCGCAAGGACGACGGGTGGCTGGCCCGGGAGGAGTGGCTCTACGCCCGCCGGGATCCCGCCCGCGCCCTGCTGGCCGGGCTCGGCGACGAGATCATGGGCACCCTGGAGGCGCCGAAGAATCCGGGCGAGACGGGCCCCGAGGCCGCCGCCCGTTCCGCGCCCTTCGGGCTGCTCGTCGGCTGGGAGCCGCAACTGGTCGTCCAGCTCGCCGTGGAGTGCGCCGCCCAGACCCACGGCCACCCCGCCGCCCACCTCGCGGCGGGCGCGTACGCCGTGATCGTGCACACGCTGGCCCGCGGGGAGAGCCTCGACGGGGCCGTGCAGCGGGCCCTCGCGCTGCTCGCCCCGCGGCCCGGGCACCAGCCGGTGTCCGACGCCCTGCAGCACGCCCTCGGCGCGGTACGGCAGGGCATCCCGACGCCGGACCGGGTCGCCGACCTGGCCGGCGACGGCACCGCCGACCGCGTCGTCTCCGCCGCCGTCTACTGCGCCCTGGTCGGCGAGGACGTACGGCACGGCCTGCGCCTCGCCGTCAACCACGACGGGCCCTCCGCCGCCACCGCCGCCCTCACCGGCGGCCTCCTCGGCGCCCTGCACGGTGAGACCGCCCTGCCACCGGCCTGGCTCGCCGAGCTGGAGGGCCGCCCCACGATCCTCGAGCTGGCCGACGACTTCGCCATGGAGATGACCCAGGGCCCGGCCCTGCACAGCCCGGCCGCCGCCTCCTCGGCGTGGCTGGCCCGGTATCCCCGGGTGTGAGCCCCCTGCCCCATCCTCTGTGACCGACTTCACAGAGACCCCGCCCGTCGAACGGACAGAGCGGACTGTGGACCTTTCCCTACGCGCCCGGATCCGCGCCGGCGACCCCGATGCCTTCGCCGAGCTGTTCGCCGCGCACGCGCAAGCCCTCTACGGTCACGCCGCCCGGCTGACCGGCGACCGTGGCGTCGCGGAGGACGTCGTCTCGCTGACGTTCCTGGAGGCCTGGCGGCTGCGGGAGCGGCTCAGACCCGAGCCCCCGGACCCCGCCGAGGACGGTGACGGACTGCGGCCCTGGCTGTACGGCATCGTCACCAACGTCCTGCGCAACACCCGCCGCGCCGCCCGCCGCCACAGCGCCGCCCTCGCCCGGCTCCCGGGCCGCCGCGCGGACCACGAGACGGTGCCGGACTTCGCCGACGAGCTGGTCGGCCGTATGGAAGACGCCGAACGGCTGGCGGCCGCCCGCACCGCGCTTGGCCAACTGCGCCGCGCCGAGCGCGAGGTGTTCGCGCTGTGCGTCTGGTCGGGGCTGAGCTACGCGGCCGCCGCCGACGCCCTCGGCGTCCCCGTCAGCACCGTACGGTCCCGCCTCGCCCGCGCCCGGCAGCGGCTGCGACGGCTGGCCGAGGCGGAGTTGAGGAACCGCTCGGGACCAACCCCGGGACGCACTCCCGCCGCCGGACAGGAACCGGGTGGCCGCAGCGAGCGGCCCGGTCGAACCAGGAGAAGTGCCGATGAACCCCGCAGAGCGTGAAGAACTGGCCCGGCTGCTGCCGAGCCCGGGTGAACCGGTCCTGCCGAGCGACCGTCAGACCCTGCTGAAGGACCATCTGATGCGCGAGTTCACCAAGGAAGCCGACCCGCGGCCCATCCCCCCGCCCCGCCCGCGCCCGCTGCGCCGCGTGGCGCTGGTCGCCGTCCCCCTGGCCACCGCGGCCGTCGTCGTCGCCATCTCCCTCGGCACCGCCGGGACAGGCGCACCCGCCGAGCCCGACCAGGAGGCCGTCGCCCTGCTCGACCGCATCGCCACGGCCGCCGGCGCCAAGGAGACCGTGCCCGTCCGCGACGACCAGTTCGTCTACACCCGCGTCCAGGGCACCGACTTGTGGGAGGACGGCAAGGATTGGGAGTACGAGCGCACGGACTGGCAGGCGATCAAGGGCGGGCGCACTGGGCTGGCCAGAACAGTGGTCCTCGACCCGCCGGCCGGCGGCGGGCCGTTCCGCGACGGCAAGTCCACTCAGGACATGACGATGTACCCGGGCTCCGGGCCCTCCGACTACCGGAGGCTGGAAGCCCTGCCCACGGACCCGCAGAAGATGTACGAGAAGATCTGGGCCGACACCGAGGGGCAGGGCCCGACCCACGAGGAGGCGGCGATGGAGGCGATCGACACCCTGCTGGACCGGGCCGTCCTCATCCCCGACGTCAGCGCGGCCCTCTACCGCGCGGCGGCGAAGATCCCCGGCGTCTCGGTGGTCCCGGAGGCGACCGACGCCGCCGGGCGGCACGGCATCGGACTCACCTTCCAGGACAGCGACGACCGTGACACCTGGGTCTTCGACAGGACGACCCTGGACTACCTCGGCACGGACGAGACGGCCCTGCTGGAGATCGGCATCGTCGACCGGATCGGCCAGCAGCCCGCCGGCTGAGCCCCGCTCAGCCCGAACGGACCTGTTCAGCCCGAACGGACCTGTTCAGCCCGAACGGACCTGTTCAGCCCGAACGGACCTGTTCAGCCCGAAGGGCGGCCGCCCCACACGGGATCGGCCGCCCATCCGTTCCGGGGCTATTCCTTGCTCGGCGCCGCCCCCACGACACCGTCCGTCGCCCCGTCCGCCGGAGCCGGTACGGCCGCCGCCGCCCCGTCCCCGTCGGTGTTGAGCCGCTCGATGATCGCCAGCCGCTCCGGCGTGTCCTCCGGCTTCACATAGCCGATGAGGACGTACAGGATCAGCGACACCGCCAGCGGGATCGACACCTGGTACTGGAGCGGCACACCGCCCTCGACGCTCCAGTTGATGGGGTAGTTGACCAGCCAGAAGGCGAGCAGTCCAGCCGCCCAGCTGGTGAGCGCCGCCGTCGGCCCCGAGCGGCGGAACGGCCGCAGCAGGCCCAGCATCATCGGGATGGCGATCGGTCCCATCAGCCCGGCCACCCACTTGATGACCACGGTGATGATGTCCTTGAACGTCGGCGAGTTCACCTGCGTCGCCACCGCCATGGACAGCGCGAGGAACACGACGGTCGTCAGCCGCGCGGAGATCAGCCCGGACCGCTCCGACCAGGAACGCGCCTTCGCCGACAGCACCGGCGCCACGTCCCGGGTGAACACGGCGGCGATCGCGTTCGCGTCCGAGGAGCACATGGCCATGGTGTGCGAGAAGAACCCGACGATCACCAGGCCCAGCAGGCCGTGCGGCAGGAGCTGTTCGGTCATCAGGGCGTAGGAGTCGGAGCCGTCCGGCTTCTGTGAGTCCACCAGCAGCGGCGACATCCACATGGGGAAGAACAGCACCAGCGGCCAGACCAGCCACAGGATCGCCGACAGCCGCGCCGACCGCTCGGCCTCCTTGGCGTTCGGGGTCGCCATGTAGCGCTGGGCCTGGTTGAGCATGCCGCCGTTGTACTCGAACAGCTTGATGAACAGGAACGCCAGCAGGAACACCGTGCCGTACGGCCCCACCAGCGGCTTCTCGTGGCCGTCCAGCTCGGGTCGGTCCCAGACGCCGAAGATGCCGCCGTAGTCGCCGAGTTCGACGAGCACCGCGAAGAACATCGCCAGCCCGGCGAGCAACTGGATGATGAACTGGCCGAGTTCGGTCAGCGCGTCCGCCCACAGACCGCCGATCGTGCAGTAGATGCCGGTGACGACGCCGGTGATGAGGATGCCCTGGTTCAGGCTGACGCCCGTGAAGACCGACAGCAGCGTCGCGATGGCGGCCCACTTGGCGCCCACGTCCACGATCTTCAGCAGCATCCCGGACCAGGCCAGCGCCTGCTGCGTCTTCAGGTCGTAACGGTTCTTCAGGTACTCCAGCGGGGAGGCCACATGGAGCCGGGAGCGCAGCCGGTTGATCCGCGGCGCGAACAGCTTCGACCCGATGGCGATGCCCAGCGCGATGGGGAAGGACCAGGTGACGAAGGAGGTGACCCCGTAGGTGTAGGCGATCCCGGCGTACCCGGTGAACATCACCGCGCTGTAGCCCGACATGTGGTGCGAGATGCCGGACAGCCACCACGGCATCTTGCCGCCGGCGGTGAAGAAGTCGCTGACGTTGTCGACGCGCTTGTGCGACCACACGCCGATCGCGACCATCACGCCGAAGTAGCCGATGAGCACGGCCCAGTCGAGACTGTTCATGTGCCAACCTTCCGGGGTCCGCCTTGTGAACGGCCCGCTCATCGTGAGTGCGGCGACGCGGGCACGACAAGCAAGAGGAAGGTCAAGAGCAGGCAAAAAAGTTCGGCACGATGACCTGCGTTCATCTACATGAACGTAGGCAGGTGGGCTCAGCGCATCAACTCCCCCGCATTGACCAGCAGCGACTGCCCCGTGATGGCCCGCGCCCGGTCCGACGCCAGGAACACCACCGCGTCCGCCACATCCCCGTCCGTGGCCAGCTCCGGCAACGCCATCCGGTCGGTCAGCCGCCCCCGCACCTCCTCCTCCGGCACCCCCTCGGTGTGCGCGGTGAACCGTACGTACGCCTGCACCGGCGGCCCCCACATCCACCCCGGCAGCACGGTGTTCACCCGGATCCGGTACGGCCCCAACTCCCGTGCCAGCGAGTACATCGCGCTGGTCAGCGCCCCCTTCGACGCCGCGTACGCCGCCTGCCGCACCTGCGACGGAGCCGCCACCGCCGACTGCGTCCCGATGAACACCACCGACCCGCCGCCGCCCTCCTTCAAGCCCGGCAGACACGCCCGCGTCATCCGCAGCGACCCCAGCAGGTTCACGTCGATCACCGACCGCCAGGTGTCGAAGTCGGCGTCCTCCAGCCCGCCGAAGTAGCTGTCCCAGGCGGCGACGTGGACCACCGCGTCGATCCCGCCGAACCGCTCCCGCGCCAGCCCGGCCAGCGCCGCGCACTGCCCCTCGTCGGTGATGTCCGTCGCCCGGTACGCCGTGTGCGCCCCGTCCGGATCGACCGCGGCCGCGCTCTTCGCCAGCCGCTCCTCTGTACGCGCCCCCAGTACGGCCTTCCCGCCGTCCCGTACGACAGACGCCGCGACCTGGTGCCCCAGCCCGGCCCCGACCCCCGACACGACGACGGTCTTCCCCTCCAGCAGTGACATCGCGGACTCCCGCCTCCGGACTGGTTCTGACGGATCGTCAGGGTAGGGGCGAGGTGGGGAAAGGGGAACGGCATGGACACCCACAGCGAGGGTTTACCGCAGGTCGTCCACGTAGCGGTCCGTCCCGGGGACGGTGGGGATGAAGGGTGCGACGAATATGACGTCGCCGAGTCCCGAGGCGGCGACCGCCGTGTCCAGGTCCGTGAAGTGGTTCCGCCAGGCGTCGCGGGGGTCGTGCTGGAGGAACCACAGCAGCGTCAGTCGGGTCCCGACCCCCTCGACCTGCTTGACGTAGGTCATCCGGTCCAGGGGCAGGGGCGTCGGCGCGAAGACGGTCACGATGGCAGCGGGGGAGCCCGCCAGCCGTTTCGGAAGGTGGTCGTCGCGCAGCCAGGCGAGCAGTTCCTCGCGCCGGCCGGGGGAGCCGGCGTCGATCACCTGGACGACGAGCCCGGCGTAGGGGTGATCGAGGGCGTGGATGTCACGGGGGCCGTGGTCGCCGTCGCGGTAGACGGTCGCGGTGTGGTCCTGGAAGGCGGTGAAGATGTGGGTACGGTCCTGGAAGACGCGGTGGTCGCGGTTGAGGCGCTTGTTGATGCCGACGGTCCACCGCATGTGGTCGGCGTAGCGGCCCGCGGTGATCCAGTAGACGGACAGGTAGCATCCCGCCGTGACCGGCTGCGCGACGGTGGACTTCTCCGGGTAGCGCAGGAGTTGCAGGTCGCGTGGGGCCACCCAGCGGCGTCCTGCGTACATCCAGGGCATGGCCATCGCGCCGGCGATGTAGTGGTCGTCTTCGTACCAGCGATTGTACTGGCGCTCCCGGCCGGGGTGCGGCTCGACCATGGTGATCAGGGCGTGCCCGAGGTCGGCTCCGTAGGGGCCGACGGCGGCCAGTTCGGCGTACAGGTGGCTGCGGGTTTCATCGGTGTGTGCCGCGTCGTCTGTCATGCGTCCGGTGTAGCTGACATCACGTCAGATGGGGAGGGCGATTCCGTTCGACTTCGCCGGCTCCGCTGATCACTTGAGCTCCTCCGGGCACGGCGTCCCCCGAGGCCACTCGTAGGGCGACGCCAGCCGGTACGTTCCCGCGCGCGGCGCCAGCAGGACCGTCCACTTGTCGCCCTCCGCGTCCTCCTCGGTCTCCATCAGGCAGCCGTTGAGGTTGTGGTACGTCTTCGGCGTGCCCTCGGGACGGTCCTTGGAGGCCTCCGTCTCCTGCGGCGCCTCGACGCCCTTGCCCTCGGCGTCGACCAGTTTCAGCCACGGCGAGTACGGCACACGGATCAGCACCCGGCCCGGCTGCTTCACCCGGAGGGTCATCTCACCCTGCTCCGCCCGCTCCACGACGGCCGGCGGATCGGCGAGCGGGGCCGGGTCGGTCACCCGGAACAGCTGCCAGTTCGCGTCCCCCCAGATCTGCGTCAGATACGGCAGCCCGCGCTGCACCAGCTGCCGCTCCCGCTCGCCGCCGTCCCCGTCCGGCTCGTCCTTGGGCAGCACGACGTAGTGCACCGCCCAGCGCTTGAGCCACTCGTGGTAGTTGGCCGAGTTGAGGGTGTCGTCGTAGAAGAGCGGGTTGCGCTCCATGTCGGCCTGGCGGTTCCAGCCACGGGCGAGGTTCACGTACGGGGCGAGCGCCGAGGCCTCGCGGTGGGAGCGGGCCGGGACCACCTCGACACGGCCCTTCCCGGCGCCGACCTCCTGCAGTTCGTTGACCAGCGGGGCCAGCTCACGCGCCCAGGACGCCCTCGGCGTCGTATGGACGACGTCGTCGACCGACTTGTAGCCGATCCAGGCGACGAACCCGACGAAGGCCACCACGATCGCGTACCACTTGAGCGAGCGCGGCGCCGCGAACGGCAGCGCGGCCATCAGCGCCACCCCCGCGAACAGCATCGACAGCCGCGTGATGTTCGACCCGATCTGCGAGCTGATCAGCCACACCAGCAGCACGGACAGGCCGTACACGGCGGAGGTGATGCGCACGGTCTTCCAGTCGTGCGGGACCAGGAGGAAGACGAGGGCCGAGTAGGCCAGGGGGAGGGCCGCCGAACCGAAGGACATCGGCTGGGTGCCGGAGAACGGGAACGCCCACGCCGACACCGCCACCACGGCGGTGGGCGCGAGCCCCAGCGCCCACGCGCCCGGCCGCCGCTTCTGCAGGAACAGCGCGACCGCCACCAGACCCACGAACAACCCGGCGACCGGGGAGGACATGGTGGCGAGCGCGGCGAGGGGAGCGGCACACAGGGCCTTCGCCCAGCGCCGGTAACGCCAGCGGTACGGCCAGCAGAACACCACCGCGACCGCGGCCAGCGCGAACAGCGTGCCGAGCCCGAACGTCACCCGCCCCGACGCCGCGTTGCACAGCAGCCCGAACACCCCGGCGAACCCCGGCCACAGCGGCTGCCGCACCGCCCGGCTGCGCATCAGGATCAGCGTCAGCAGTCCCGCGGAGAGCGTCCCCGCGATCATCATCGTCGTCCGCACACCGAGCAGCGACATCAGATACGGCGACACCACGCTGTACGACACCGGGTGCATGCCGCCGTACCAGGCGAGGTTGTACGCCGAGTCGGGGTGCCGGCCGACGAACTCGGCCCAGGCGTCCTGCGCCGCCAGGTCCCCGCCACTGTTCGCGAAGGTGAAGAACCAGATGAGGTGGAGGACTCCGGCGACGGCGGTGGTGAGGAAAACGGGATGGCGGGCGAGCCGCTTCAGCCGCTCACGTACCGTCACCCCGGGCGTTCCGTGGGGCGGCCCGGCGGGCACGCGTATTCGCGGGCCGGCCCCCGGGCCCGGACCGGTGTCGTCGGTGCGTGTCGGCTCCGCAGTGGCCACCTGTAGGCGCTCCCCGTGTCCCGTCTGCTGTTCTCGGCCGCACACCCCGTTTCCCGGCTGTTTTCGGCCACGTGGCGAGGCGTTCCCGCGCCCGTCCCGTACGCGGGTGTCCTGTCCCGTTTCGTGACGCTAGCACGCACCCCGCCGACGGGCGCCCGGGGAGGGCTCCGTCGACGGGGTGCGCTGGGGTGGTGCGGTGCGCCGGGTCAGCCGACGCGGGTCAGCTTGTCCGTGAAGCCGGGTTCGTCGAGGTCCGACTGCAGGGCCACCGGCACCTCGACCGCGCCCCCGCTGCCGTCGCCCACGGTGAGCGTGCCGACCTTGGTGCCGGCCTTCGCGGTGTGCGGTACGGCGTCGGAGGCGAAGGACAGCTTCACCTTGTGGCCGGCCCAGCCGACCGCGGTGACGTCCTGCGTGACGACGACCGGCGTCCGGCCGCCGAGCCGGTCGTCGACGTACCCGACGACATCGCCCTTCTTCATGATCTTCGCCGAGGTCAGGGCCTCCTGGGCGCCGAGCATCGCGGTCTCGCTGACGGCGTTCACCGTGTCGATGATCGGCGCCGTGTGCTGGCCGAGGATCGCGCCGACCACGGTGACCGTCTCGCCGCCGACCTCCTTGGTGGCGGCGAAGAGCAGGTTGCCGCCGGCCGTGGTGGTGGTGCCGGTCTTGATGCCGATGGCGCCGTTGTACGGCACGAGGGTGTTCCAGTTGCGCCACTCCTGGCCGGACGGGTCCGTCCATTTGGGCAGCTTGGTGATCTCCACCAGCGCCGGGATCCGCACCAGCTCGTTGCCGAGCTTCACCTGGTCCTCGGCGGTGGAGACCGTGGTCCCCTCCAGACCGGAGGGGTCGGTGTACGTGGTGTTGGTCATGCCGAGTTCCTTGGCGGTGTCGTTCATCTTCTTGACGAACGCCTCCTCGGAACCGGCGTCCCAACGCGCCACAAGACGTGCGATGTTGTTGGCCGACGGGATCATGATGGCCGAAATGGCCTGCCGCTCGGTGAGTTTGTCGCCCGCCTTGACGGTGTTCAGCGTGGACTCGTTGCCCTGCTGGTCGTAGCCGCCCTCCTTCTCGGCGGTCGCGTCGACCTCGATCTGCGGGCCCTCCTCGCCGGGCTTCAGCGGGTGCTCCTTGAGGATGATGTACGCCGTCATGGCCTTGGCGACCGAGCCGATGGCGACGGGCTTCTGCTCACCGAAGCTCCCCATCGTGCCGATGCCGGTGACGTCCATGGCGCCCTGACCCTCGCTCGGCCACGGCAGGGAGGCCTTGTCGCCCTCGAAGGTGTACGACTCCTCGGCGGTGAGCTCCAGGGCGGGCGTCGGCAGCGGGCGTACGGCCTGCACGATCGCAAACACGATCGCCAGCAGGATGACCAGCGGCGTCCAGATCTTGACCCGCCGCACCGCGGTCCGCAGCGGGGTCTCCGGGGGCGGCGGGGTGTTGGTCAGCTCGGCCAGCAGATCCAGCGGCGGCTTCGGCGGCAGGGGCTGCTGAGTCGTCCGCTCCGGGCCGACCTGCGGCACGGAGGCGGTCTGGTCGGCGGGGACCTTCGGGAGCGCGGTGGTGGCATCGGCGGGCGGCGCCTTCGGCTTGTCCGCCGGGACCTTCGGCAGCGCGGTCGTCGCCTCGGCGGCCCGTGGGGGCTTGCGCGTCGACGGGTCGTCCAGCGGCTTGAGCGCGACGAACTTGCTGGTGCGCTCGGCGTCCGACTCCGGCGCCGGAGCGGGCTTCTTGGCGTCCCCCAGCTTCAGCATGGTGGTCGGCTGATCGACGGCCGGCTTCACCGACTTCACGGCCCTGAAGACGGCCGTGGGCTGGTCTACGGGGGGTGCGTCGGCCTCGGGGGCGTCACCACCGACACCGGACTGCGCGTCGGGGTCGCTCTTGGGGGCGTCCTGGGGCTCGCTCTTGGCGTCGTTCTTGGGCTCGTCCTGGGCGTCGACTCGGGCGTCGTCCTGGGCGTCGCGCTCGGTGTCGTCCTGGGCGTCGCGCTCGGCGCCGACTCGGGCGTCGCTCTGGGCGTGGCCTTGGGCGTCGCGCTCGGTGTCGTCCTGGGCGTGGACTCGGGCGTTGCTCTTGGCGTCGTCCTGGGCGTCGCGCTCGGTGTCGTCCTGGGCGTGGACTTGGGCGTCGCGCTCGGTGTCGTCCTGGGCGAGGACTTGGGCGTCGCGCTCGGTGTCGTCCTGGGCGTTGCGCTCGGCGCCGACTCGGGCGTCGCTCTTGGGGTCGTTCTCGGTGTCGTCCTGGGCGTCGCGCTTGGGGGCGTCCTCGGCGTCGACTCGGGCGTCGCGCTCGGTGTCGTTCTTGGCGTCGCTCGGAGTCTCGTCGGTGCCGCCCTCGCCGTCCTGGGTGTCGTCGGCTGCGGTGTCGGTGCTGCCGTCGGCCTTCCCGGCTGCGGCGTCGTTCTCGCCGCCCGCGTCGGATTCGTCGGCGGTGTCGGCCTCGGCTTCCGCGCCGGTGCGGCCGTCCTTGCGGTCCTGGCCCACCTGGACGGCTTCGGGACCGTCCTGGGCGTCCGGCTGGTCGGCGGGGGCGTTCTTGTCCTCGGTGGCGTCGCTGGTGGACTTCGCATCGGCGGCAGCCGCAGCCCTGTCGCCGGGCGCGTCGGTGCCGCCGGCCCCCTTGCCCTGGGCGTCCGGCTCCCCGGCGGACTCGCTCTCGTGCTCGGTGGACCCGCTGTTGGGACCCTCCTCGTTGGACTCGCCCTGCCGGGCGGGAGTGTCCACGTCGGCGGAGTCCTCCTCGCCGACGGGCGTTTCGCCGGCGTCGGCGCCCTCCTCGTCGGCGTCCTCTTCGGTGGCGCCCTTCGCGTCGACGCCCGCCGCGTCGGCGCCCTCCTCGGCGGAGCCCTCCGCGCCCTCGTCGGCCTTCCCGCCGGCCTTCCCGTCGGCGGACGTCACCCAAGCCGCCACAGCCGCCCGCAGCCGCTCGTCGCCCGCCGCGTCGGCCCCGGCGCCGTCCTCGGCCCCGTCGCGCTCCTCACGGCCCGCAGGCGCCTCGGAAGCCGCCTCCCCAGCAGCCCCCTCCGGCTCCTCCTCGGAAGGCCCCTTCACCGAGAACACCCGCGTCGCCGTGTCCACCGAGCGCCCGTCCCCGGACTCCCGCGCCACGGCGAGCCGTGGGTCACGGGCGGTGGCTGCGCCGTTCCGGGCTTCGGGAACCGGACCCGCGCTCCCCGACGTCGGTTCTGCCGACGACTCGCGCTGCTTCGAACTGTCGGGGGACTCGCCCGCCACCGATGCCTCCTCCATGCGCCGCACGCCTCCGTGCGCGTACCGAACCATGAACCGATGCCCGGACGACCGCCCCCACAGCACTGCCCGAAGCGCTGTCCGAACCATGTACCAGTGTCCTGTGTGAGGACCTGGCCCACGCTGAAGACGAGAACGACATACCTACTGGTTCCCTTACAAACAGGTCACGCACCCTCGACAGACCAATGTGAGAGGGGTCACCCTGTCATTCATCCACGCGGGGAGGCATGGATGGGCAGGAGCCGCAGAACACTTCCGGAGGAGCTTCTGCTGCTGGCACTGGACCCGGCCACGGGTACCACTGCACAGCCGCAGTCGCTCGACCTCGGTCTGGCCGGAGCACAGCTAGTGGAGCTGGCACTGGCCGGACGGATAGCCCCAGACGGGGATCGTATCGCCGTGGTGGTACCACGGCCGACAGGAGATCCGACATTGGATTGCGCGTTGGAGTTGCTGCGCAGGCGCGGCGCTCCGGTACGGGCGGTCCACTGGATCGGCGGGCCACGACTGGGGCTCCGTCAGACCTACCTCTCGCATCTGGAGCGGTGCGGCATGGTGCACGCCGTGGCCGGCCAGATGTGCGGGGTGTTGCCGACGACTCGTTACCAGGCGACGGACAACGCCATCAGCCGGGAGATCAGGGCCCGGCTGGATTCCGCGATCCGCACCGGCGTCCCGCCGGACCCGCGGACCGCGGCGCTCGCCGCCCTGGCCCACGCGGTCGGCCTCGGCAAGCACCTGTATCCGGGCAACGAAGGGCGCTCGTCCCGTTCCCGGCTGCGGGACCTGATCCGGCACGACCCGATGGGCGGCCTCGTGGCGCACGCCGTGATGGACGTCCAGAACGGCGTCGCGGCCCAGCCGCGCCGCAGCCCGGCCCCGGCCGGCCGCCAGGCCGCCGCCGGAGCCAGGTCCGCGGAGCCGGCCAGGGCCGTCCCGGTGCAGCCGCACCGTGGCTCGATGGCGCGCGCCGTGGCCCACTGAGCCGCGGTCCCACGGCAGCGCACCATCACCACAACGGCACCACCCAGCACCACCGGCACGACCAGCAGGGCCGCACCACGCACCGTCAGCGCCACACGCCGCGCCTGAGTCCCCAAGACCCGGTTCGGGAGCCGCAACGGTCCGCGCGGGGTGGCGGGAGCCGTCGTTCGGACGACGCACGGCCCCACCGCCCCGCGCGGCCGCATGCCCGCGCCCGTTCGCGTATCCGTCGTGCGATCTCCTCGTGCGGACTCCTCGTGCGGACTCCTCGTGCGAACTTGCGTCCTGACGCGTACCCGCCGCATATCCGCTGTTTCCCAGCGGTAAGTAGCCCCTTGGTGGCAGTCTGCTCAACAGCAGATACGCATAGTTGCAAGTTTCGAGGCACGCAGCCGGAGGTGCACGTCCCGTGGCGTCCAATGTCAATCCCACCGTCAGGCGGCGCCGGCTGGGCCAGGAGCTGCGCAGGCTCCGCGAGCTCAAGGGCATGACGGCCGAGGAGGTGGCGGAGCGGCTGCTGGTGTCCCAGTCGAAGATCAGCCGTCTGGAGAACGGCCGGCGCAGCATCAGTCAGCGCGACGTCCGTGACCTGTGCGGTGTCTACGAGGTGGAGGACCACCGGATCGTCGACTCGCTGATGCAAATGGCCAAGGACTCGCGCCAGCAGGGCTGGTGGCACTCCTTCGGCGACATCCCGTACAGCGTCTACATCGGCCTGGAGACGGACGCGGCCAGCCTTCGGGTGTACGACCCGCAGGTCGTCCCCGGCCTGTTGCAGACCCGCCAGTACGCCGAGGCGCTGATCCAGGGCGCGTTGCCCGAGGCAACGCCGACCGACATCGACAAGCGCGTACAGGTGCGCCTGCGTCGGCAGGAACGTATTGCCGCCGAGGAGAACCCACTTCGGCTGTGGGCGGTGCTCGACGAGGCGGCCGTACGCCGCGAGGTCGGCAACAAACAGGTGATGATCGACCAGCTGGAGCACCTGCTGGAGATGTCCCAGCTGCCGCACGTCACCGTGCAGTTGATCCCCTTCCAGATGGGCGCGCACCCCGGCGTGAGCGGCCAGTACGCGATCCTGGAGTTCCCGGACGCCGCCGACTCCAGCGTGGTCTACATCGAGGGCGTCACCAGCGACCTGTACCTGGAGAAGCCGCAGGACGTCCAGAAGTACAGCGTCATGTACGAGCACTTGCGGGCACAGGCGCTGAATGTCGACCAAACCCGGGTATACCTCTCGGATGTGGCGAAGAGTTACGCCCGCTGAGGCCTCCGGGGCGGGGGGCGCGGAAAGATACACCGTCACCCGGCCCGTACGGAAGCCCTTGTTGGAATATGCCAGCCGGTCGAGTGAATAGTCGCTCCGTGCGGCGATGTTGGCGAGTAGCGTCGATCACGCCATCGAGCAAGAACGTTGGCGCAATCACAGCAACTCAGCAACTGCTTACCGGAGCGAAAATGGCAATCAAGCAGGGCGCGACGGACACGTGGGTCAAGTCCTCGTACTCCCAGGGCAACGGCGCGTGCGTCGAGATCAAGTCCCCTGTCCTGTCCGCAATCTCCGTCCGGGACTCCAAGGTGACCGAGGGCCCCGTCCTCGCGTTCCCCGCGACCGCGTGGAGCGTCTTCGTGGCCTCGGTCAAGGCGTAAGGAGAGGACCTCCCTGACGCCGACCACAACTACACAGCAGCACCCCAAGAGCCCTCTCGACCAGTTCGCCGTCCTAGCCGAGAGGGCTCGGCCATGCCCCGCTCAGCGGTTCACGTCACCGGGAAGGCCACATCGCACACCGGATCCTCGGCCCCGGCCGCATCCCAGTCCGCGAAGTACACCTCCCGGCCCGGGCCCGCCTGGCGCAGCCCCTGCTGCGGGATCCACGCCTCCACCGCCTCGAAGGCGGCCAGGATCTGCGGATGCGCCACCTGCGCCTTGGTGATCCGGGTGTAGGCGAGCCGCTGGGCAGGCTCCACGCGGACCTTCGTCTCCCACGTACGGCCGTGCCTCTCGACCCACGCCCGGGCAGCCGCCTCGTCCGCCACCGGCACGCAGGACTCGGCCGGTCCGTCGCTCTCCATCGACACTTCGGCGTGGTACACGACGAACGGCGCCGCCGTGACGCCGCCGCACTCCTGCGCCGCCTCCTCCAGTCGGCCCAGCGATGCGCCGATCCACGCCGGCAGCTCGCCCGCCAGCACATGCCGCGTCTCGGTGATCAGCACCCGCCCGGGCACCTCCACCGTCTCCACCACGAACTTTCCGTACATCTCGGAGCTCCTCCCCGACAACCGTCCACGGAGGTACTCGACGAGCGTCCGCTGCCCCGCCATCCGCGCCTCGACGCCCGCCCAGTACGCGTCGATCCGGTCCGCGGCCTCGGCCCCGTCCGCGTCGACCACCTCGGCGATCCGCGCGAGCGGCATGTCCAGTTGCCGCAGCAGGGCCACGAGCCGGGCCCGTTCCACCTGGTCCGCTCGGTAGTAGCGGTAGCCGCTGGCCTCGTCGACGTGCGCCGGAGGCAGCAGCCCCAGCCGGCCGTACAGCCGCAGGGCCTTGGCCGACAGCCGGGCCCGCGCGGCGAACGCGCCGATGGTGAGCAGTTCGTCGTCCCGAATGTCCACCACGTCATCCTCCGTCACCGGGCGCCTGTCGCCCGGTGACAGGAGGCTGACGTCTGCCCCAGGGGCAGGGTCAACCGGCCAGCTGCGCCTCGACGGCCGCCACGACCTCCGCCGCCTCCGGCTCGGTCTGCGGCGAGAACCGGGCCACGATGGTGCCGTCCCGCCCGATCAGGAACTTCTCGAAGTTCCAGCGGATGTCCCCGCTGTGCCCCTCACCGTCAGCGAAGCCGACCAGCCGCTCGTACAGCGGATGCCGAACCTCCCCGTTCACCTCCACCTTCTCGGTCATCGGGAAGGTCACGCCGTACGTCGCCGAACAGAACTCGGCGATCTCCTCGGCGCTGCCGGGCTCCTGCCCGAGGAACTGGTTGCAGGGCACGCCGAGCACGGTGAACCCACGGTCCGCGTACCGCTCGTGCAGCCGCTCCAGTCCGGCGTACTGCGGGGTCAGCCCGCACTTGGAGGCCACGTTCACAATGAGCACGGCCTGCCCGGCGTACTGCTTGAGGTCGGCGGAGCCACCCTGGAGCGCGTCGATGTCGACGTCGAGGACGGATGCGTGCGTGTCGTTGGTCGTCATGGGGCGGATGCTAACGCCGGGGGGTGTCGGGAGCGCGTTCAGGAGGGGCCGGCTGCTCAGCCGACCTCACGAGAACCTCGCCCGCCGCCGTCCGTGAGTACAGCACCGAGCGCCCGGCCCGCCGCCGCTCCACCAGCCCCGCGTCCAGCAGCACGCGCAGATGCCGCCCGACCGACCCGAGCCCCTGCCCGGTCACGGCGACGACCTGGGTCGTGCTCATCGGTGACGCCAGCAGCACCAGCACCTCGGCCCGCGCCCGCCCGAGCAGCGCGCCGAGGGCGGCGGGCACGGGTGGCCTGCGGTGTTCGTCGGCGAGCGCGCCCACGCACGGGTACACGACGGCGTACCGCTCCCGCCCCGGCTCCTCCCACGACACCCACCCGGTCTGCGGGGTGACCGGCACGAAGAGCAGCTCCGCGCCCGAGATCTCCCGCGGCGGGTACTCGTGCAGATTGACCTGCAACCGGCTCTCCCCGAGCCACCGCGTCCGCCCCGGCCGCAACGCGTCCAGTACGGCCGCCCACCCACCCCGGCCGGCCTGCGCGGTCCGGGCGACCACATCAGCCTCCAGCACGCGCCGCCGACGGCCCCAGTACGGTCGTACGCCCTCCTGCCAGACGTACTCGACCAGCCGCGCGGCCCGCTCGGCGAGGTCGTCCCGGTCCAGCGCGGCGGGCAGCGGGCCGCCGAGGGACATCCGCAGATGCGCGCGGACGGCCTCCGGGGGCGTGGCGCGCACGCGCGCGACCGCGTCCTCGAAGCTCTCCCCGTCCCGTGGGGTCGGCGTCAGGAAGTCGGCGATCCAGTCGCGCCCGAGCCCGGCACGGACGAGCAGCGCGGTGTCCGGCTCGGCCGCGAGCCGGGCCCGGTACGCCGGCAGATGGGCGCGCAGCCAGTCCTGCTCGCCGGGATGCGCGCCGACACCGGCGTGCAGGAGTTTGAGGCTCGCGAAGGCCTCGGCGTAGGGGGAGAGGACGAAGCGGCTGCGGGCGAGGGTGTCGGCGTTGACCTGCCACCACCCCATGTGCGCAGCCCTCCGGGTCCTTTCGCGTGTGCGCGAAACATTAACCCGCCTGCATCGGGCGCCCGGAGACTTTCGCGCATGCGAAGCTACCGACACCTGTTCCGAACCCCGGAGTTCACCCCTCTCTTCCTCGCCTCCTCGGCCCACATCGCGGGCCAGACGATCGGCGGTCTGGCCCTGGGCACGCTGGTGTACGAGGCGACCCGCTCGCCGCTGCTGTCGGCGGTGAGCATGTTCGGCCCGTCGCTGGCGCAGGTGCTGGGCGCGACGCTGTTCCTGTCGTGGACGGACGGCCTGCCGCCGAGGAGCGCGCTGGCCGCGGTCTCGCTGGCCTTCGCGGTCGGTACGGCACTCCTGGCGCTGCCCGGTCTGCCGATCTGGTCCGTCCTTGTCGTCGTACTGGCGCAGGGGCTGATCGCGTCGCTGGGCGGGGGTGTGCGCTGGGGGCTGCTGACGGAGATCCTCTCCAAGGACGGCTATCTGCTGGGCCGTTCGGTGTTCAACATGATGAGCGGCGTCATGCAGATCGCCGGATACGCGGCGGGCGGCGCCCTGCTGGTGGCGATCGGGTCGGCGCGCGTGACGTTGCTGCTGTCGGCGCTGCTGTTCCTGTCGGCGGCCGCCCTGACCCGCCTGGGCCTCACGCCCCGCCCACCGCGTACGTCCACCCGCCCGTCCGTGGCGGCGACCTGGCGCACCAACGCGCTGCTGTGGTCCTCCGGCCCGCGCCGACGCCTCTACCTCGCCCTGTGGGTGCCGAACGGCCTGGTCGTCGGCTGCGAGTCGCTGTTCGTGTCGTACGCCCCCGGGGCCGCGGGGCTGCTGTTCGCCTGTGCGGCGCTGGGGATGCTGGTGGGGGATGTGCTGGTCGGCCGCCTGGTGCCGCGCGCTGTGCGCGCCCGCCTCGGCGTACCGCTGCTGTTGCTGCTGGCCGCGCCGTACCTGCTGTTCTTCGCCCACCCGGCGGTCCCGCTCGCCGCCGCCCTCGTCGCCGTGGCCTCCGTCGGCTTCGGGGCGAGCCTGGTCCAGCAGGAGCGCCTGATGGCCCTGGTTCCGGAGGAACTCAGCTGCCACGCCCTGGGGTTGCACTCCGCGGGGATGCTCACGATGCAGGGGGTGAGTGCGGCGGTGGCGGGGGCGCTGGCTCAGGTGACGTCGCCGGGTGTGGGGATGACGGCGATGGCGGGGGCGTCAGTGGCGGTGACGGGGTGGGTGGGGTGGGGGATGCGGAGAGCTCGGGGTGCGGTCGAAGTGCGTATGACTGCTTGACGTGGGGGAGGGGCAGCGTGTCACCTCCGCTCTGCTCTGGGCCCGTCGCTCGTCGTCGCCCGTCGGTTTGACCGGGACCGGTCCCGGGCGCCCTGCACCAGGATGCCGTCATCAGCGAACCGTCGGCCGGATCGCTGCCGGAATCGGTTGAATCGCTACCGAGAAGGAAGACACGCATGGACGAAGCGCAGGCCGCTGGAGGTCGGACGGCTCTCGCGAGGTCCCGGGCACTGTGGGTGCTCGGACCGGTCCTCGCGCTCATGGTCACAGCCTGCGGTGGCGGTGACAGCGACGCCTCGGGGAGCGCCGTGACTCCGCCGACGGACAAGGGCAAGGCCAAGCCCTCGACGTCGCAGTCCTCGCCCGCCACACCGTCTCCGACCCCCACGCCGACTCCGACACGCAAGGAGGCGCGGGACGGGCGGAACTTCGAGGCGTGCCTGGACCGCACGTGTGAAGTGGAGGTGAGAGATGGGGACGTGATCCGGTTCGCCCCCAAGTTCATCTCCGAAACCTTCACGGTGGACCGCGTCACGGACGAGAAAGTCGAGTTCTCGGCGACCGACGACCAACCCTCGCCGCTGAGGGGCTGGGTGGGCGGCACCGGAACGGTCGAGACGGGCGACATCCATGTCGACTTCGACCGGCCGGACGACGAGAGGGTCATCCTGAAGTTCAGTCCCAGGCGAGACGACTAGTCCGCACGCCATACCGGTCTCTCTCTCCCTGCAACCACAGAGCTGTCCCGGGTGTCTAGGAACGAGTCGGTGGCGGCTGTGGCTGTGGTTGTGGCTGTGGTCGTGGCAGCGGCCTGTCGGTCGAGGGAGAGGATGCGCGATGCCCGGTCTCAGAGGTACGTCGGTGCCGGCGGCGGTGTTGGGCGGGATGCTGGCGTTGGCGGGGTGCCAAGACGCGTCAGGAGCCCACTCCGGCTCGGCCGCCCCGTCCGCGTCTCTCCCCTCCGCGCACGCCTCCGCGTTGGCAGACACCCCTTCGAACACCCCTGCCACCACCACGCCCTCGACCTCGGCCCCCGCCGCCCCCACGAAATCGGCCCCCACCACACCCCCTCCGTCGCACCCCTCCGCGACCCCGCCCAGGACCACATCGCCCACCCCCGGCTGCCAAAACCTCACCGTCAGCAACGAAGTGAAGGCCGCCGTGACGGAGGCGTACCGTCGCGGCTTCCCCCGTTTCACCCACATCCGGCCGGTCCCGCAACAGTTCTTCTACGGCCAGTGCGACGGCGTCCGCTACGCCGCCACCCGCTTCGAACCCACCCCGGGGGCCACGCACGACGAACTGGTGGCCATGCAGGACGAGGGCAGCGTCACCAAGTACTTCCGCACCACTTCCGGGGGCGGCTGGACCTACCTCGCCGGCGACAGCTTCCCCCGCGGCCCCCTCGGCTGCGGCGAGATCCCCCAGATTCCCGAGGCCCTGGTCGCGGCCTGGGGCAACTGCTCGGGTAGCTGAGCGCCGCCACCCACCCTGTCGTTCACGCGCCGGGCGCGCGGAAGGTGACCTGTCGGCGGGTGGCCTCGTCGATCTCGTCGAGGGTGAGGAGCGGGGTGGCCCGGGTGTGGAGGGCGCCGCTGGCCTTGACGGTGAGGCTGACGGCGGCCATCGAGACCGGGTCGGGGAAGTCGACGATGAGCACGAGGTCGTCCTCGCCGAAGGCGAAGTACATGGCCTCGACCGTCCCACCGAGACCGGTGACGACCTGGTCGACGGCGGCGCGACGCCCACTCGCGCCCTCCTTGAGCAGCCCCTTGGTGCCCTCGGGCGTGTAGGTGGCCTGGATGAGGAACTTCGGCATCGGGGTGCTCCCTGCCAGCGCTTGTCCGATATGCGTAAGTGCCCTTCCCGCCCTCACACCGACCGCCCGCGCCGAACGGCTGGATTCACTCGTTCGAACCCCAGCCTCGTTCCAGACACGGACGGGTACGCGTGTCACATGATCTACCGTGGGCGGCAAGTGGCGCTGTGGGTACGGAAGTTCTGTGACGGATGACCGAGACGGGGGGCTGTGGTGCGGACCGAGTTTGTCGACCGCGTGGAGCACATGGACGAGCTGCGCTCGCTGATGGCGGACGTAACCGAAGGGCGCGGCGGCCGGGCACTTGTGATCGACGGTCCCTCGGGCATGGGGAAGTCGGCGCTGCTGCGGGCGTTCGAGGCGGAGGTCGCCGCTACTCAAACGAGTTCTCGATCAACGGGCAGCCGTCGCGTCGTATCCGTGCGGTGCCGTCCCTCGATCGGATCGCAGCTTCACTACGGTGCCGTCATCGATGTGCTTCTGCGGTTGGCCGAGGAGCAGGAGGCCAGGCAACCTGGCGTCTTCCGCAGATTCCTGGGTTACACCCGGCAGGGCGTTGTTCGCTCCGCGCCGGAGGTGCTGTCCGCAATGGTGCCGGGACTGGGGGCGCTGTTCACCCTGGGCAAGGAGGTCGCGGAGGCTTCGCTCGCCTCGGGATCGATGCCGTTCGACAGTCTGCTGCCCTTCCAGCAGGGAGCTGCCGCGCAGATCGCGGACGCCTTGCTGGAGCTCGTTCGGCAGGGGCCGCCCGCGGTCGTGCTCATCGACGACATCCAGTACGGCGATCCGAGCAGCTTGCTGATCCTTGACCGGTTGCTGCGGCGGTTGCCCGGCGAACCGCTCGGTCTGGTGCTCAGCCACACGACGGACGGGGCGTACGCCGACGGCCCGGGAGCCATGGTCGAGGAGCTGCTGCACGACTGGGCGAAGGAGGATCTCCTGCGTCGACGGGCGTTGGGCGGCCTGCCGCGGGATGCGGTCGCCGAGTTGGTGCGCTCCCGGCACCCTGAGGCTCCCTCCGCCCTGTCGGAGCAGCTGAGTCGGCTGACCGCCGGCCATGCCGTGTTCGTCACTCTCTGCCTGGAGGACTGGCGTCCCGACATGGGCCCCGGCGTCGATCTGCCCGACAGCCTGAAGCGGGTGGTGGAGGACCGCCTGCGGCTGCTCACCGAGCAGGAACGTGAACTGCTCATGATCGGAGCGACCCAGGGCGAGACGTTCCTGTCCCGCACGGTCGCCGATGTCAAGGGAGAGCCGCACGACGACGTGATGGAGCGGCTGCGGCTCATCGCCGATCGGCACCGGCTGATCCTGCCGGCACAGCTTGCCGGGTGGGCTCGGGGAGAGGCGTCCGACTGCTACCGGTTCGAGCACGGTGCCCTGTGGAGTGTGGCGTACGGTCGGCAGACCCCTCAGCAGATGCGGTCCCGGCATGCCCGTATCGCGGCGGCGCTCACGTCCGGTCCGCTGGACGGGATGCCGCTGGAACGCCGACTGGAGATCGCCCGCCACCTCCGCAACGGCGGATCCGAGTGCCTCCTCGCATCGGCCGAGGCACATTACGGGCTGGCCCGAGACGCCGCGATGGAGGGGTTGTCCTTCGCCGAGGCGGAGCGGCACTGCGAAGAAGTGATCAAGGCGGTCCGCGACCTGCCGGAGCATGAGGAGAGCCGCGACCAGTGGCTCATCCAAGCCGTGGAACTGCTGCTGTCCCTGACCGAGGTGCGCTGGCGGGGCCAGCACCGGCCGGTCGGCGGCCCGGACATCGACGCTCTGGCCGCCGAGGCCGAAGAAGCGGCCAGACGCTGTGGCACCCCGGAACTGGCGATCCGTACGACGCTCCTGCGCGGCAAGACCCTGCTGGCGACCCAGGGCCTGGTGCCGTCCCTGGCGAAGCTTCGCTCGGCTGTGGAACTGGCCGAGCAGCACGGCGATCCTGTCCCGCTCTTCGTGGCCCGGGTCGAATACGGGCGGCAGGTGTCCAAGCGACGGTTGGCCGACGGCCTGGCTCAGCTGCGGGATGCCGAGCGTCTGTACGCCTCCGATCCACGCCTCGGTGCCACCGGCGATCCGGTGCTCCAGCACGCGCGCAACCTCGGCGAGATGCAGCTCGGCATCACCCTCTACGACAGCGGGCAGCTCAGCGAGGCACTGACCAGGCTGAGCCGCTGCGTCCAGCGGCTGCGCGACGAACCGCTCAAGGCCGAGTTGCCGATCGCGCTCAACTACCTGGCACAGGTGCACACGGGCCTCGGCGGGTACGAGGACGCCGAGGAGGTCCTTCAGGAGGCACTCGACTTCGAGACCGACCGCGGAGGTGACAGCGGCTGGCACGCCTACAACAAGGCGCTGCTCGCCCACCTCCTCGTCCAGCGGCCGGAAGGGCGTGACCAGGCCCTGGAACTGATCGCCGACGCATGGGCGGAGACAGAGCGGACCTGGCTGGCCAACCTCGTTCCCATCGTCCGCAACCTGTACGCCGAGATCCTGCTGATCGCCGCCGGCGGACCCGGGGAACTCCTCGACCAGGCCGACCGGCTGGCGGTCGCCACCTGCGTCGAGACCCGGCGCAGCGGCATGATCCGCAGCGAGATCGCCGCCCATTCCCTCCGTAGCCGCATCCTGCTTCGACAAGGCGAGGCAGTCGCGGCCCAGGAGCAGGCCCGCCAGGCCGTTCGCATCCTGGAGGAGGTCGGGGACATGCCCGCTCTGCGTACGGAGGAGGTGCTGTACCACTCCGCCGCGGTGCTGGCAGCTGGGGGCGCACGGGAGGAAGCGCACGCGCTCCTTGACCGGGCCCGTCGCGAGGTTGCCCGCAAGGCGGACCTGGTCACCGACGATTCGCTGCGTGACCGCTTCCTCACGCGGGTCCCCCTCAACGAGGCCATCCGTGAGGGTGCAGGGGTCGACCAGTGACCAGGGCGGACGGCCGGCGAGGTGCCTTGACACCGGCTGGCAGACTGGAGCCGTCATGCTGACGATCACCAAGGAGTTCCACTTCTCAGCCAGCCACGTGCTCGACCGGCTGCCGAGCTGGCACCCCTGTGCACGCATGCACGGCCACAACTACGTCGTTGTGCTGGAGCTGTCCGCCCGGCGTGAGGACCTCACCGACGTGGGGTTCGTTCGTGACTACCGCGAGCTCGACGCCTTCAAGAAGTGGGTGGACGAGACCCTCGACCATCGTCATTTGAATGAGGCGATGGGGGGGGGTATCTCTCCGTCAGCGGAGAACTTGGCTGCATGGATCTTCGACCGCTGGATCGATCGCTATCCCGAGTTGACCGCAGTGAAGGTCTCGGAGACACCCAAGACGTGGGCTGAGTACCGGCCGTCGCGGTGAAGGACCGACGGGGACGCTTCTTGAAGGTCTCCGGTCACGCCATGGAAGCGTCACCAGTCGAGATCCCCGTACTCCCGCACCGGCACGCCGACGTCCGAGAAGACGGCCAACGCCTGGTCCCTCGCGGGTCCGGCGGCAGCGTCCTTGGTCTTGTGCAGGGCGCGGCCGAGGGTCATGAGGGTGTGGGCTTCACCGAGGCGATGGCCGGTCTGGCGGTGGACGGCCAGGGCTTCCTCGCCGAGTGCGACGGCTGTGTCGTACGCCGCTTCGGATCCCGCCAGTTCACACATGGCTGTCAGCGCCTGGCCCTCCACCACGCGGAACGAGTGATCGCGTGCCATGCCCAGTGCCTGCTCGGCATGGCTGCGGGCCTCGTGGTGCCGACCCAGCTGCTGGTAGGTGAGGCACAGCCCCAGGATGCTGTCCGCCTCGGTGCGGACGAATCTCGCCTCGCGGGCCAGGACGAGTGCCTGCCGGCCGGCCAGGAGCGATCGATCGAGATCCGCCAGTTTTCGGTAGGCGGCAGCGACCGTGGTGAGGATGCTGGCCTGAATCCACCGTCGTCCCCTGCCTTTGACCATGGCCGCACCGGTACTCGTAGGCGGTCAGCACCAGCTCCCGCATGCGCCGGTCCCGTTGCCTGCGCGCCGGCGACAGCTGCTCGCTCTCCGCCGGCTCCAGATCCAGGCCGACGGCTTCGCACAACTCGGCGTGGAGCGAAGGCGGGAAGTGCAGGTCGAGCAGCAACCGGGTGAGCCTGCCGAGCAGTTGCGGCTCGCGCCGCAGCGCTGCTCTCAAGTCCGGCGCGAGCCGCCCGGTGGCACCCGTCTCCCGTAGATCCCGCACCCCGCTTCCGGGGCTGCCGGGCCCACGATCAGTGCGCACTTCCCATACGCCGTCGCTGACCAGGTGGTGGAAGGGGTAGGCGGGCGTCGTCTTGTTCGGCGGGCCGTACTCGGTCAGCAGCCGCTGCAGGTCCAGCTCGACCGCGCTGTAGCGCAGGCCGCCCTCCTCATCCTCCTGGAACCGGCCGAGGGCGTACAGGAACAGCAGTGGCTTGTGCGGAGCGCGGGTTCCGCTCCGGGTCCACTGCCTCAACTTCGCGGTCCGCTCCAGCCAGTCCATGGCGGCCGATCGTAGACGGCCGTCGGCCACACAGGAGTTCGTCACTCCAGCTCGGCAGGAAGCACCGTCAAGGCCCACGTCAGGCGCATCCTGACCGAGCTGCACGTCACCAACCGCGTCGGACGCCCTGATGAAGCCGTTCACGCAAGCCGCCCCGGAGGCGGAGTCCGAGGCCGAACAGAGCATGGCTCACGCACGAAGCCCGGAGTGGGCTGTCAGGCGGGCGGCGGTCGGTGTCGGACGGGCGTGAATGCAAGCAGAACTGCAACGTCGATGGATTCTGCCGACGGCTGTAGGCGAGGTCGCTGACGTAGCCAAGAGGCGCGATGCAGAAACATGTATGTCCACGCCCGCGGAGAACGGTGCCTTTCCCCTCCCCGTCGGGACGGACGACGCGCCCGCGCCGACGTGATCAGCTCGAACCGGGATCGGGGCTGTGGGACGCTTCGGCCGCGGCACGGCGGTACTCGGCGTTGATGCGCTGAGCTTCCTCAAGCTGGTCCTCAAGGATGATGATGCGGCAGGCAGCCTCGATCGGGGTTCCCCTGTCGACGAGCTCGCGGGCGCGAGCGGCGATCCGCAGTTGGTAGCGGGAGTACCGGCGATGTCCGCCTTCCGAGCGCAGCGGAGTGATCAGCCGAGCCTCACCGATGGCTCGGAGGAAGGCCGGGGTGGTGCCGAGCATTTCGGCGGCCCGGCCCATGGTGTATGCGGGGTAGTCGTCGTCGTCCAGACGATCGCTGAGTGGAATATCTGCTGCCATGTCACCTCGTTGTGCAACGCGTCGAGGGGCCCTGGTGCCGTACGGCACCAAGGCCCCGAAGGAAATGAAACACCATCTGTCGGCCCTGATGCTCTGCCGACCTTCTGTTTCCGCTACCCGGCCCGGCAAGGGCAGGGGTACGGGGATCGTGGCTGCGTGACCGGGGACCACCATCCATTCCGGGGACTTGGGGCACCCGGACCGAGAGCTTCCCGGGCCGGGCGATCCTGACGGCGTCTGCTCCTCCGCCCTTCCTCTGAACCAACCACTTGGTGGAACGGGTACTGCGGTACTGCATCAGTGATGCTGTGGGCAGCCCCTCGATCTGCTGGCTGCCCAGTGCGGCTCTCAGCTCCGTCACCGTTCTGCGAACACCTTGGCTTCGGAGCTTCAGAGCCGCACTGACCTGCGAACTTCAGGTACTGCTACCCGCCAGTTCGTGTCTGCCGGGTCTCGCTTGACTGTGTCAACGGAAAAAAGATTAACCGCGTTGAGAACCAATGTCTACTCCGACAAGAGCAGATTTTGGTGAGCAGGGGTCGCAGGCATCCTGTGGCCTGCGATAACAGGTGGAACAAGTCGTCGTGGGCGGCGAGAACCTGCCCGCGGTGGCCGATACGGGCCCAGGAGCCTTCGCGTTTGTTCAGGAGCCTTCGCGCGGACGGCGAGGCGGCGAGGCGGCGATACGACGGTGAGGGCCCTGCCGACGCGCGTCGGCAGGGCCCTCACCGGGTCTCTGGTGGTGATTCTCCGCCTGTCCTCACACCTCCGGGGACGCGGTGCCCCCGAGCAGTGCCGAGGCGGTCTGGAGCGTAGTGCGGACACCCACCGGCGCGGTCTTGAGGTGGCAGGTGAGGCCGAGGCGGGCCATGGCCCGGACGACTTCGCCGCTGGTGAAGTCGCGGCGGTCCTGTCCGGTGATGACCTGGCCTACTTGCTTGACCGGGTAGCGGCGGCGGCCGATGGTCACGGAGTCACCCGCGACTGGCTCGGCCGTGACGCCCTTCTCTGTGAAACGGTCCGGCGAGCACGTCCCGCAGACGGACCCGGTCCGTGTAGGTGGGGCTGTCGCGGAGTACGGCGAGCCGGGCCAGGGTGATCAGGCCCACGCTCTGGTCGTCCCCGTCGCAGAGGACGAGGTGATCGACACGGGCACCGGCCATGAGGGACAGAGCGACTTCGACCGTCATGTCGTCACGGACCCGAGGTCCGGACACGTCCCTGTCGTCGACCACCGCCCTGGGGGAGGGATCTGCTACCTGGTGCTGCGCCTGAGCCGGCGTCATAGGTGCCTCCTACCGGAAAGGGATGGGCTGGTGATCACGGCGGCTCTAGGCGGCCGAGCCGAAGCCGGTACGCCGCTGCGCCCCGCGGCGTGCCGCTTCTCCCACGGGCCGGCCCTGGCCCGCGCGGCCCCGGCGACCGCGACGGCCCTGGGACGAAGAAGACGCGGGGCGGGGACGTTCCACGGCCGGTGCGGTGATGACGACCGGGACACCGGAAGGGGCCCGGGCACCTGTGATGCGACTCAGCTCCGCCTCGCCCGAACGTACCTGGGCGATCCGGGGGGTGATGCCCGCCGAGGCCATCAGCCGGCTCATACCACGACGCTGATCAGGGGTCACCAGGGTGACGACGCTGCCGGATTCGCCGGCGCGGGCCGTGCGACCGCCGCGGTGGAGGTAGTCCTTGTGGTCACTGGGCGGATCCACGTTGACGACCAGGTCGAGGTTGTCGACGTGGATCCCGCGCGCCGCGACGTTCGTCGCCACCAGGACCGTCACATGCCCGCTCTTGAACTGGGCCAGGGTCCGCGTGCGCTGCGGCTGGGACTTGCCACCGTGCAGGGCCGCGGCGCGGACACCGCTGCTCAGCAGGTGCTTGGTCAGCAGGTCCACCGCGTGCTTGGTGTCGAGGAACATGATCACTCGACCGTCTCGCGCCGCGATCTCGGTGGTCGTCCGATGCTTGTCCGCGTCGTGCACATGGAGGACGTGGTGCTCCATCGTGGTGACGGCGCCCGCCGACGGGTCGACGGAGTGGACGACCGGGTCCGTCAGGTAGCGGCGGACCAGCAGGTCGACGTTGCGGTCCAGGGTGGCCGAGAAGAGCATCCGCTGCCCGTCGGGACGCACCTGGTCGAGCAAGGCGGTGACCTGGGGCATGAAGCCCATGTCGGCCATTTGGTCGGCCTCGTCGAGGACCGTGATGTCGACGGCGTCCAGTCGGCAGGCGCCCCGGTCGATGAGGTCTTTGAGCCGCCCGGGCGTCGCGACGACCACCTCGGCCCCGGCGCGTAGCGCACCGGCCTGCCTGCCGATCGACATCCCGCCGACGACGGTGGCCAGCCGCAGGCTCACGGACCGGGCGTACGGGGTGAGCGCGTCGGTGACCTGCTGGGCGAGCTCGCGGGTGGGGACGAGGACGAGGGCGAGCGGCTGCCGTGGCTCGGCACGCCGCTCCGCTGTACGGGCCAGTACGGCGAGGCCGAAGGCGAGGGTCTTGCCCGAACCGGTGCGGCCACGGCCGAGTACGTCACGACCGGCCAGGGAGTTCGGCAGGGTCGCCGCCTGGATCGGGAACGGTACGGTCACGCCTTCGCGGCCGAGCGTGGCCAACAGCCGTGCGGGCATGGCGAGATCGGCGAACGCCCCGACGGCCGGCAGCGCGGGCGTGATCGTCTTCGGCGGCGCGAACTCGCCCTGCACGGCCCGTCCGGTCTGTCGATTTCCGTAGCCCTTGGAACGGCGGGTACCACCGGAGCGGTTGGCGCCGGCGCCCCCTCCGAAGCGGTCGTATGCGCGGGATGTGTGGGCACGCTTCATGCGGAACCTTCCTTGACGAGGCGCGTAGCAAGGAATTCCCGCAGCAGATGAGCGGCGCAGAGAATCTCGAAACGAGCCGAAAACGATGTCGGGGCGAGTCGGACCGACGGGGTACGTGTCACCGGTCGGTCATGCGGTGGAGCCTTCCCGTCTCGTGCCCTGAAATGCAGCGAGCTGGGGCCCGCACCCCAGAGGTGCGGGCCCCAGCTGCGAAGTATGCGTCGGCGCCGGTGTCAGGCGGGAACGATGTTCTCGGCCGTCGGGCCCTTCTGGCCCTGCGCGATGTCGAACGACACCTTCTGGCCTTCCAGCAGCTCGCGGAAGCCCTGGGTGGCGATGTTCGAGTAGTGGGCGAAGACGTCGGCGCCGCCACCGTCCTGCTCGATGAAGCCGAAGCCCTTTTCCGCGTTGAACCACTTCACGGTGCCAGTAGCCATGTCATTTCTCCTTCGGAGACGGTGTCAGGAATGCGCCCTGTGCGAATTCCGTGTCGCCGTGATGATTACCCCGTCGGAAATGAACCTTCTGGCAACCACACCTGCAACTGAGATCGACAGTAGCACGGTGCGATCGGCCCTGCACGGTCGATAATTCCACTCCGGCCGACCGTCGAGGAATACTCGCCATGCCCCGCACCTATTTCTCATGCCACGGATACAGATATTGCTCTCCACAGGTGCGGCGTTTACTGCCGTGCACTTCTGCCCACAGCCCTATGACGTCCGTCGACGGGAGATATGCCGCTGCCACCGTCGTCAGCGGATGGCGCAACGGTGAACGTGCTGAGACTCCACTACCGCGATGAAGGTCACATCCCCGGCGAAGAGCGCGACGGCCGGTGGTCACAAGGTAGTCGGACGTGACCGCCCGCACCCGCGCAGCACGTCGGCTACCCCCGAGTGGTAATGCGTGGTGCCCCCGGCAGGATTCGAACCTGCGACACCCGCTTCAGGAGTGGAACGCAATTCATGATCAAAGGTGTGGGGTCCCGTGACTCGAGCGCTCGCCCGCAAGGGGGTCTCCAGGGGCACCGGCCCGTGGTAGCGCATCCGGAGTGAGATGGTCATGCCCGGATCGCACCGTCCCACGAAGCCGCCGTCAGCCGGAGTCGCCCGCATCGGCGGCGCGAGCGGGCTGCCGGCGCCGGTGACGGGACCGTACATCCGCACTCCGCCCGGGAACTCGTTCGCCTCGGGCTTCTCAGCCGGTTGGCGGCGGTGGCCGGTGCGGCACGTCGAAACGGGAGGCCGGCGCATTGCCCCATCGTGCAGAGAGGCGTGGCACATGGTCCACCCACGCCATGTCGGCCGTCGTGATGAGCGACTGCCCGGCCACGGTCGCGGGGGTCACACCGGTGAACGCCACGACGTCCCGGTGCAGATGCGACTGGTCGGCGTAGCCGCAGTCGGCCGCGACCCTGGCCGCCTCCTGGCCCCCGGCCAGGCGGGTGGCGGCCCAGTCGAAGCGGACGAGCTTCACGGCGCGCTTGGGCGGCAGGCCGAGCTGCGCGTGGAAGCGGGACCACAGGCGCTTGCGGCTCCAGCCCAGCTCGTCGGCCAGCTCCTCGACCCGCACCTGGCCGTGCTCGGCGACGATACGGTCCCAGGCCCAGGCCAGCTCCGGCTCGATGGCGGGCCCCGCGGCGGTCAGTCGGGCGAGGAACGCTTCGACGAGTGCGAATCGTTCCTCCCACGAGGCGGCCTGGGCCAGCTGCTCGCGCAGCCGGGTTGCCCGCCGCTCTCCCCACAGGTCGTCCAGGGCCACCACGGAGTTCTCCAGATCGGCGGGGCCCACGCCCAGCACGGCGCGCGCGATGGCGGGGGACAGGCGCACCTGCATCCACTCGACGTTCGCGGCCCGCACCCGCGCCGCACCGCCGACGCCGAACCCGAGCCCGGTGACAATGCTGCCGCGGTGCTGCCGCCCCGTCGCCTCGTCGATGCCGAGCGCCGCCTCGCCGCAGGCCAGCGCCAGCGTCAGCACGGGATGCGGGTCGAGCCGGTGGTCGACCGGAGCCGGGCCGCGGTCGCGCAGCCCCGCCAGGACGACGCCGGGTACGCGCCCGGGCCGGGCCGGGCGCGTGACCTGCCACACGGGGGCAACGACACGCTGGCGCACGGCAGTTGACATGCCTCCATGCTACGGGCCCGCCCGGACGGAACATTTCTCCAATCCAGCGGGCCGCAGACGCGGCGAAGGTGAGCGCATGACTTCCACCGGAACCACCGCGCCACCACCACCGGGCGTGGCCCGTCTGTTGCGCCCGTACGCGGGCGGCTTCGCCGTCGTCGTCGTCCTGCAGGTCATCGGCGCTGTCGCCGGCCTGGCGCCGCTCCTCGCGGTCGTCGAGCTCGGCCGTACGCTGCTGGCGCCGGGGCCGGCCGACGAAGGGCACGTGCGAGGCGTCGTGCTCGCGGGCGCGGCAGGGCTGCTCGTACGGCTGCTGTTCGCGGCCGCCTCGTCCGGCGTCGGACACCTCCTCGACACCCGGGTGCAACTGTCGCTGCGCCGGCAACTCGCCGCGCGGCTGGGGCGGGTGCCGATCGGCCGGCTGGCGCGGCGGCGGGGCGGGGAGCTGGCGAAGCTGGTGGGTGAGGACGTCAGCGCCGTGCACCCGCTCATCGCGCACACGCCGGGCGAGCTGATCTCCGCCTTCGTGGTGCCGCTGGTCTCGCTCGGGTACCTCCTCACCGTGGACTGGCGGCTGACGCTGATCACGCTGATCCCCGTGCTGCTGGCGGTCGCGCTGGTGCCGCTGATGATGACCCCTGCGCGGCTGCGCGAGCAGAAGGAGTTCGACGCCGCGATGGGGCGGATCTCGGCGTCGGTGGTCGAGTTCGTGCAGGGCATCGCGGTGGTGAAGGCGTTCGGCGGGTCGGAGCGGGCGCACGGCAAGTTCCGTACCGCGGTGGGCGACTTCACCCGGAGCTTCTACCGGATGGTGCGCGGTCTTTCCGGGGTCGCCGCCGGGATGCAGGTGGCGCTGTCGCCGCCGTTCGTGCTGCTGGCGGTGCTGGTCGGCGGCGCGTACCGGATCACCGGAGGCGGGCTCGCCCCGGCGGACCTGCTGCCTTTCATGCTTCTCGGCCTCGGGCTGACCGCGCCCGTGGCCGCGCTCGGGCACGGCTTCGACGACCTGCAGGCCGCGCGACGCGCCGTCGGCCGCATCCGGGACGTACTCGCCGAGCCGTCGCTGCCCGAGCCCGTACGGCCGGTGGCGCCCGAGGGACACCGGGTGGAGCTGCGGGACGTCCGCTTCGGATACTTCGGGTACGAGGGTGCCGCGGCCGGGCGCGAGGTGCTGCGCGGTGTCGACCTGGTGCTGGAGCCGGGGACGATCACGGCCGTGGTCGGGCCGTCCGGCAGCGGCAAGTCCACGCTGGTGCAGTTGCTGCCGCGGTTCTACGACCCGACGCACGGCTCCGTGCTCCTCGGCGGCGTCGACCTGCGTGAGGTGGGCAGCCAGGAGCTGTACCGGCGGGTGTCCTTCGTCTTCCAGGACGTCCGGCTGCTGCGCGCCTCGGTCGCGGACAACATCGCCCTCGCCGTCCCGCACGCCGACCGCGACGCCGTTGTCCGCGCCGCCCGCCGGGCGAGCATCCACGACCGCGTTCTCGAACTGCCCCGCGGCTACGACTCGGTGATCGGCGAGGACGCCCGCCTCTCGGGCGGCGAGGCGCAGCGCATCTCGATCGCCCGCGCCCTGCTCGCGGACGCCCCCGTCCTGGTCCTCGACGAGGCCACCGCCTTCGCCGACCCGCAGACCGAGCGGGCGGTGCGCGAGGCGCTGGCGCAGACCCGGGAGAAGCGGACGACGCTGGTCATCGCCCACCGCCTGGAGACGATCGCCGACGCCGACACCGTCGTGATGCTGCGCGACGGCGAGATCGTGGAGCGGGGCACGACCGCGGAACTCCTCGCGCGGAACGGCGCATTCGCCGAATTCTGGAAGATCCACGCCGGTGCCGTGGAAGCCGGTGCCGTGGAAGCCGGTGTCGTGGAAGGGGAAGAGGCCCGATGATCAGCACACTGCTGCGTGTGCTCGGCCACGAGTACGCCGGGCCGGTGCGCCGCACCGTCGCCCTGATGACGGCGGCCGCGCTCGCCGAGGGACTGTCGTACGCCCTGCTGGTGCCCGTGCTGCGCGCGCTCTTCGGCAGTACACCTGAGGACGCCCGGCCCTGGCTGGCCGCCTTCGGCGCGGCGGTCGCGGTCTATGCGGTGCTGCGGTACGTCAGCGACCGCTCCGGTTTCCGCGTGGGCACGACGATGCTGCACGGCATGTACGAGCGCCTCGGCGAACACCTCGCCCGGTTGCCCATCGGCTGGTATCAACCCGGCCGCACCGGCGAGGTGTCCGTCCTCGCCGGCCAGGGCGTGTTGCAGGCGATGAGCGTGATCGCGCACCTGCTGGCGCCGTTCATCTCCGCCTGTGTGACGCCGCTGACGATCGTCGCCGTGATGCTCGCCTTCAACTGGCAGCTGGGACTTGCCGGCCTGGCCGCTGTGCCGTTGGTAGCCGCGGTCCAGCAGCGCACGGCCCGCGCGACGACGGCTACCGACACGGAGCGCGTGGAACGCGAGCGCGAGGCCACCGGCCGCGTCATCGAGTACCTCCAGGCCCAGCCGGTGCTGCGCGCCGGCGGCCGCACCGGCGAGCGCTTCGGTTTGCTGGACGACTCCCTGAAGGAACTGAGCCGCGCCTCGCGTCGCTCCACCCTTTCGGCGCTGCCAGGTGTGCTGGGCCTTGCGGTCACCGTGCAGGCGGTGTTCACCGCGCTGCTCGCACTCGGTGCGTACCTCGCCCTCGGCGGGGACATCGGCGCGGCCGAGGTGCTCGCGGTCCTGGTGCTCGCCGCCCGCTGCGCCGACCCGCTGCTGTCCCTCGCCGAGATGAGCGGTGGCATCCGCGCCGCCCGCGCCGAACTCACCCGCCTCGACGACGTCCTCACCACCAAGCCGCTGCCGGAGCCGCGCGCGCCGCGGGAACCGTCCTGCCACGACATCGAGTTCGACGCGGTCACCTTCCGGCACGGCGACCGCACGGTCGCCGACGGTGTGACGCTGTCCGTACCCGAGGGCCGGCGGCTGGCCGTCGTCGGGCCGTCGGGCGCGGGCAAGACGACCTTGCTGCACCTGCTGGCCCGCTTCTACGACGTCGACGCGGGCGCGGTGCGGATCGGCGGCGTGGACGTACGGGAGATGGACAGCGCGGCGCTGATGGCGCGGATCGCCATCGTCTTCCAGGACGTCTACCTGTTCGACGGCACGATCGAGGAGAACGTGCGCCTCGGCCGCCCGGACGCCACCGACGCCGAGGTACGGGCCGCGGCCGCCGCGGCCCGTCTCGACGAGGTGCTCGAGCGGCTGCCCGGCGGCTGGTCGGCGGACGTCGGTGAGGGCGGGGCGCTGCTGTCGGGCGGCGAGCGGCAGCGCGTCTCCATCGCCCGCGCGCTGCTGAAGGACGCGCCGATCGTGCTGCTCGACGAGGTCACTTCGGCCCTGGACCCGGTGAACGAGGCGGCCGTGCACGCCGGCATCGAGGAGCTGATGGCGGGCCGGACCGTGGTGATGGTGGCGCACCGCATGGGGACCGTGCGCCGGGCCGACCGCGTCGCGTTCCTGGACGCCGGGCGGGTGGTCGAACAGGGCAGCCACGAGGAGTTGCTGCGACGCGCCGGCCGCTACGCCGCGTACTGGGACCTGTCCCGGGCCGGGGCGGCACGGGACTGAAACGGCCGTGCAGGTTGTCGCCCCGGCCGCGCAGGGCCTCGGTGGAGAAGACGACGGAACGGCCGACGAGGAAGTCCTCGGGATCCTTCAGCGGAGATCGGGCCACGGAGCGAGGCCGCAAAGGTCAGCAGGCTGAACTGCTGCGGGCCGCACCCGGACAGCCGCACGGTCCATCGCGACAAAGGGAGGGCAAGCCGGCCCCTGTCCGCGACTGAACGGAACCGTGCTGAGACGGAAGCGGCCGACGCCCGAGCATGCACGAGGTCGAGGCATGCCAGTTCTGCGAGGCGCACACGACCTGGAGCGAACTCCGGAGCACCCACCTGCTCATGGGCCGCCCACCGGTGGCACCATCTGTGGGATGCCCCCTTCCATCCAGGTCGGCCCGTACACCGTCATCGCGCTCGCCGACGGCGCCGGCCCCTTCTTCTCCCCCAGGTCGGAGGCGTTCCCCGGCGCCACCACCGAGCAGTGGGCGGCGGCCGACGAGCTCGACCCCGGCGCGGTTGACGCCGACGGGCGCTGGCGGCTCCAGTTCCGCGCGTTCGCGATCCGCAGCGACGAGGGTGTGACGCTGGTCGACGCGGGGATCGGCCCGGCCGACAGCCCGGCGGCTTCGTGGGCGCCCGTGCCCGGGGTGCTCCCGGCTTCGCTGGTCGATGCGGGTATCGAACCATCCGACGTGGACACCGTGGTGCTCACGCACCTCCACACCGACCACGTGGGCTGGGCCGTCGTCGGCGGTGAGCAGACGCGGCCGTTCTTCCCGAACGCCGAGTACCTGTTGCAGCAGGCCGAACTCGACGCGATCGAGGAGGTCAACCCGCAGCTGCGTTCCTCTGTGGTCGACCCGCTCCGGAAGACCGATCAGCTACGGCTGCTCGACGGCGACACCCCGCTGCGCAGCGGCGAGCGCGTGCTCGCCACGCCCGGTCACACGCCCGGGCACCAGAGCGTGCTCGTCGCGTCCGGCCGCGAACTGGTTGCCGTCACCGGTGACCTGCTCGTGCACGCGATCCAGCTGCTCCACCCCGAACTCGCCTACGCTCACGAGATGGACCCTGAGCAGGCAAGGGCCTCAAGGGAACAGGTGCTCCACAGCCGGGCCGGCGGCACCCTCTACCTCGCGACCCCACACCTGACCGAGCCGTTCATCGCCCGCTGACCTCGCCGATGCCCCGGAGGCGTACTGCTGGCGCACACCGCTCACGCAAACGGCCTCGGACGAGGAGCCCGAGGCCGAGTAGAAGCCCTCCCTGGGGGAGAAACCCCAGGTCAGAGCGGTAATGCGTTGTGCCCCCGGCAGGATTCGAACCTGCGACACCCGCTTTAGGAGAGCGGTGCTCTATCCCCTGAGCTACGAAGGCGGGGGCTTGTAGAAAACCTTGTTGAAAATCCAGGGTGTGGATCTTCGACGAGGCGTACAAGCCCGCTGGTCAGACGTGGTTCGAAGGGTGCCGCAGCGCTACCTGAGCGGACAACGCGACGTACCAACGACTGACCAGGGACAGCGTAGCGGATGTGCGTCAGCGAGGGGCCTCCGTATAGGGACAGGAGATCGGGGCGGCGCGTTGGAGCGCCCCTGACCTGCTGTTTCTCTGACTCGTGGTGCAAGGTGGGTGGAAGCCGAGGGGCGGAGGGCGAGGGCGGTTGGACCGTTCTGCTCCCTGTGCCGGCCTGCAGACCCACTTGGCCATGTCCGGCAGGCGGCCGACATGACAGGTCGCCTCGTACTCCCTGGAGGGTGGCCGGACCGTCTCCTGCTCGTCGGTAGCGGCGGCAGCCGGGTGGCACGGCGGAGTGCACCGATGCTGACCTAGCGGACCATCAACGGGACCGCCACCAGTGGTCACCGCCCCTTGCTGAGAGATGGGGGGCAGATGTGTGAGCCGTAGGTCGCTGCGGATCGGTGTCCGAGGATCCCGTCGTACCCGAGGCGCCTTGAAGCGGGCTGCTGCCAGCGGGGGCGGCGGAGCCCTCAGACGGATCGCTTCCCGGCCCTCGCCAGATGCTCCGGTGGGTCCCTCGACCTTCCCGTCGCCGGGATCCCGCCCGGTCCGGGTTCGGTGGCGATCGCGGTGCACGGGATCGCCGCGGTGACCTATGGTGCCGCCACCGCCACCGCCACCGCCACCGCCACCGCCACCGCCACCGCCACTGATCGTCGCTGTCCGCGGTTCAATGCGTCAGACCCGGCCCGGGGCGCGTGTGATGCGGCCGGTCAGACTGCTCTTTCGGGCAGGCGGAACCGCCAGAAAGGACAGCCGGGTGTGGAGCCGTCCCGTCCAAGAATGAAGGCGTTGTCCGTACCGCCTTCTCGGTGGTGGCGTACGTGTGTCTGACGGGAAACGAAACAGGCACGACGTCGATTCTCGGCTCGATGGAGCAGTCGTGAGTTCAGTTCTACGCAGTGTCGCAACCACCGTGATGGTCGCAGTGCTGTGCGGCTCGGCCGTCGTCTTCTCGCAGACGTCGGCCCATGCCGGCACCGTGCCCATCTCCTGCAGTTCTGTTTTCCACATCGATCACGCGAACCCTTCCAGGTGCGTGCACGACTGAGGAATTCGTGCTCGTGCCGTCGCCTGGCCGCGTGGAGAGCGAACCACGACTGGGGCATGGGAAACGGGGGAAATTCGCTCGCATCAGCGCTCGCCGAAAGGAATGAAGGCATGACGTTGGTCAAGGGGTGGGTGGATGTGCACGCGCATTTCGCCCCGCCGGTCACCGAAGAGCAGCGGCTCAAGCAGTGGGAAGGCCTGCGCGCGCAACGGTTTCTGGCGCAGCAGCCGTACGACTGGAGTCCGGAGTCCGCCTTGGACCACATGGACCGGACCGGTACCGCCATGCAACTGCTCAGCAACACCCACGTCCCCTCACTGCAGGCGTTGCGCGATTCCAACGACTACGGAGCGAAGATCGTCGCGGACCATCCGACCCGGTTCGGGCTGTTGGCGGCGCTCCCCACCGACGACCCCGAGGCGGCACTGACCGAGATCGAACGGGCCCGATCGGATCTGCACGCCGACGGATACGCGGTGAGCGCCCGGTACAACGGGGTGTTCCTCGGCGACGAGCGGCTGGAACCGGTGTGGGCCGAGCTGAACCGCCGCCGTGCGGTGGTCTTCGCCCACCCGAACACCATCGCGCCGCCCCAACTCGGCCTTCCCGCCGTCATGATGGACGTGGCGTTCGAGACCGCCCGGAGCGTCGTCGACATGCTTTACGCCGGGGTGCTCCGCCGCTACCCCGACCTGACGTTGATCCTCGCCCACGCGGGGGGAGCCCTACCCGCACTGTCCGGACGGCTCGGACAGTTGGGAGCGGAGCCTTGGGTGCCCAACGCGCAGAACATCACCCGGGAGGAGATCCGCGAGCATCTGGGCAGGCTGTACCTGGACACCGCCAACGCGGGAGACGACGCCCCTCTCGCGTCGGCTCTCGCCATGGTCCCGCGTGACCACGTGGTCTACGGCTCCGACAGCGGCGCGCCGTGCAACACGGACGAGACGTTGGCAGCCAATATCCGGGCGCTCCGAGACTCCCGCGTGCTGCTCGAAGGTGAGGCGGACCAACTGGGCCATCGCGGCTGGGACCTGTTCCCGACTGCCGGCCGCCGCGCCGGCAGAAGCTGAGCCTCTGGTCCAGCGGCCTGCCGGCGGAGAACTCGGCGCGGATCCGCGGCATTCGAGGAAAGGGCACACGTCCCGGTTGCCGCCGCCCCCTCAATGACGCCGGCCGGCAGGTGGCCGAGTTCGGTCGGCCGAGCGGTCATTCCCTTCCCATGTGCTCAGCCACAACCTTCGTCACTCCTCTACTCCTTTTGCCTTCGCCCTCGACATACCCAACCCCACGCTTCTCGCGTGTACCAGACCAAGGCCCCCCACATGCACAATGCCTCCCGTGCCGCCGCTGTCGGCGGCCGTCATCGCAAGCCCAAGGCCATGAGTGCCCCGGCCCGCCGAGCGCTCGCGCTGGCGGCGACTGCCCCCATTGCCGGGGCGATCCTTGCCGGTCCGTCTGCCTTCGCCGCAGACAAGGCCGTCTCGAAGGGCACCGCCGGCCAACTCGACCCCGCCGAGCAGAAGATCGCAGACAACCTCAACTCACGGGTCCAGGACCCGCGCCTCGGCAGTGACCTCAGCGGTGTGGTCCTGGATGCCAAGTCGGAGAAGACGATCTGGGGCCACGAAGCCACCACCGCGCTGATGCCCGCGTCCAACACCAAACTCGCCACCGCCACCGCCGCGTTGACCGTTCTCGGCCCCGATCACAGGTTCACCACCAAGGTCGTCTACGGCGACGGCACGCTCACCCTCGTCGGCGAGGGTGACCGCACGCTGACCTCCGACGATCTCGACGAGCTGGCCAAGACCGCCGTCGCGGGCCTGAAGCACGCCGGTCTGACCTCCGTGAAGGTCCGCGTCGACGACAGTCTCTTCCCCGAGCCCACCCTCGCCCCCGGCTGGAACACCGGCTACTACCCGGCTGAGGTCGCGCCGGTGCGGCCCCTGGTGGTGGACGGACACGCCGTCACGGACACCTCGCTGGACGCTGGACAGGTCTTCGCCAAGCTCCTCGCGGACAGGGGCGTCACCGTCACCGGTGACGTCACCCACGGCGTGGCAGGGGCCGGGGACGTCGCCGTGTCCGAGCACCGGTCCGGGAAGCTGTCCACGATCGTGAAGCACATGCTCAAGGTGAGCGACAACAACATCGCCGAGACACTGCTGCGGATGACCGCGCTCGGCGCCGGACGCCCGGCCACGTTCGAGGACGGAACGGCGGTCGTACGGGCGGTGCTCAGCCACACGTACGGCCTGTCGCTGGACAACTTCCAGACATACGACGGCAGCGGGCTGTCCCGCTCCACCAGGATCCCGGCCCGGACACTGGCGGAAATCCTCGACCTGACCACCGACCCCCGCTACAGCCAGACCCTGAAGTACATCGCGGACGGCCTGCCCGTCGCGGGCGAGGCGGGTTCCACCCTGGGGCCGGAGTGGGGGCGGTTCGACACCCCCGACTCCCGTTGCGCCGTCGGAAAGGTCAAGGCCAAGACCGGCACGCTCACCGGCGCCATCGCTCTTTCCGGCCTCACGCGGGCACAGGACGGACACTGGAAGGTCTTCTCCTTCATCGAGAACGGCTCCAGCGCCAACCCGAACGACATCAAGGACGCCCTGGACGGCCTCGCCGCGACGGTCAACGGCTGCTGGGCCTGACCGCGAGGAACGCCGAGGGCTGGGTCCTGTCCTGCGGCAGGAGCAAGTGCGTCAACTGCAACAGGAGATGGCTACCTACAGGCGGATCGTCGCCGACGGCGGCGCGCTCGCCATGGGGACCGACGCCCTCCCTCGCCCCCATCGGCCTCCAGGTCCACCTCGGCCTGCGTGCCCTCCACCAGTACGCCGGTCTCTCCCCTGCCCAGGCCCTGCGTACCGCCACCGCCGTGCCCGCCCGGATGTTCGGCGTCGACGACGATCTGGGTACGGCGGAACCCGGCAAGCTGGCCGACCTCACGGTGATCGACGGGAACCCCTTCCACGACTTCACCGACCTGACGCGCGTCTCCTGGGTGATGCGCGACGGCGTTGTGCACCGCCAGGAGGACGTGGTCGGCCCTCACCGGCTCACCGCCCAGCGGACGGCCGATGACAGCGAGCACTGGCACACGTCGGCCGGATCATCCGCCGCGAAAGCTGCTGCGCGATCTGATCACCCCCGCTCCCAGCCCTCGGGCTCCCCGGCCCTGGAGCCTGCGGGCCGCCCGGCACCGGTCCCTGCGGATGACGCGTTCCGGCAGGGGAGGGTTGGTCATAGGGATGGCCGTCGTGGATCTGTGCGTCGGGGCGATGTCACGGACGCTCCCTCAGAAGCGGGCCGCGCGGCCCAGGGCCGCGGCTTCTCCCCGCGTGCGTACGCCCAGCTTGGACAGGATCTGGCGAACGTGGAACTTGACGGTGTGTTCGGTGACATGCAGGTGCTCGGCGATCTGCGGATTGGTCCGGCCACGGGCGAGTTCCGCCATCACCTCCCGTTCCCGTGGGCTGAGTTCGCGCAGCGGCTCGAGGTCGGTGCTGGGCGGCAGAGCGAGTGGAAGGCGAGCGGTGAGCGTGGTGCCCCAGCCGGACACGGTTTCCAGGGTGAAGTCGCCGCCGAGCGGTGCCAGGCGCTCGCGCATCCGGTATTCGCCCTGATGCCGCGGGAACGAGGCACAGTCGCCGTCGTCACGGACCTCCACCACCAGCTGGTCGTCGGTCACCTGCCAGGCCACGCGGATCCGGCGG
Organism: Streptomyces spinoverrucosus; assembly: GCF_015712165.1. NCBI lineage: Bacteria > Bacillati > Actinomycetota > Actinomycetes > Kitasatosporales > Streptomycetaceae > Streptomyces > Streptomyces spinoverrucosus. Next base: position 4,974,298 of record NZ_JADPZX010000001.1, read on the forward strand.
GGGCGGGTGTGCTCCAGCATCGCCAGCACGCAGCCGCGGGCCACGGCGGTCGCGGCCTCGCCCACCGGAGCCGGAAGCAGCCGGTCGGCGGTCACCGGGGGCACTGTCTCCAGGTGCACGTCGGTGTGGAGCACCAGCGGCCTCAGTTGCTCGGTGAGCAGCGTGAAGGCGCGTTCCGCGGTGCACTCCTGGGAGGCGGAGGCGGTGCGCAGAGCGGTCAGGGCGGTGGAGGCGATGTCCGTGGCCGCCTGACGTGCCTGGGCGTCGTCCAGGCGCCGGGAGCGAAGGGTGGCGAGGAGGGCCTGGAGCGTGACGGCGTGGGTGTTGCGGGCGATGAGGAGCTGCTTGGCGTGCTCCCCGGCGAAGAAGCGCTCCGCCGCCGTGGTCGGTGACGGGCTGGAACGCGACAGCAGGGCCGCCGCGAGTTCCCACCCGCACTGCACCGCCGGGTAGGCGTGCTCGGTGTCCACGGGGTCGGTGGCGTCGGCCAGGACGAGGAGGCTGCCGGGTGCCCACGGTCCCGCGGTGGCGGCCACCAAGGCCGGGCGGGTGGTGCCGCCGATAGTGACCGGCCGGTGCCAGGGGCGGCCGGGGACCGCCGTGTCGGCCAGCGCGGCCAGTTCGGCGGCACTCGGCCTGTCGTCGTCGTCGGATGTCACGCTGGTCTGTCCGGCGACCAGTGCGGCGGCCCAGCGGTGGGGGATCTTGTCGCGAAGCGCCACCGACAGGCTCGGCAGTACCTCGTCGGCAGCGGCTGTGGCGAGCACCAGTGCCCAGTCTCCGGTCACCCTGACCTCCTACTCTCTCAACTAGGTACAACTCTCCGAGAGAGCAGCCCGGTTCCCCTTGGGTCGGTGTGGTCATCATCCTTGCCGTGCGGTTGCGGGCGGACCTTTCACCGCCGCCCCAGCCGTCGGGCCGCTGCGTCGAAAAAACTCAGAACCTCTGTGTCAGCAACACGCTCCTCCGGGAGCGCACTTTCCGACGGCCCCTGGCGTGCTCGTCGCCTTCGGCGTCGGCCTCGCCATGTTCACGGCCACCGGTGGCACCGCAGATGCGGCTCTTTGGCAGCCCAACGGGCAGCCCGTCCCGCTCCTCGTACAGGGCGGCGTCGGCCTGCCCTCCGGCACCAACAGTGTCAAAGTCACCCTGGACGGGGTCGGTTCGAACTGCAGGGCCGTAAACGGCACTGCCAACCTCGACATGGGCTTGAAAGTCGCGGAGGGCGCAACCCTCACCGTCCGCTCCTACACAGACCGGGCCTGTCAGGGTCCCAGGTCGGGGCCGGCGTCTTCTCAAGCATCAGTTACAACGGGCCCGGCCCGAGGAGCAGGTACTCGGGTGTGCTGATCAAAGGCGTGAAACACGAGCTGAACGTCTGCGCCGTGGATGGCTGGACCGACAACTACCCGGGTGCCTGCAGAACTGCCTGACCCACCGTCGGCTCAGAGACGCACTCGCACTGACCGATCCCCCATCGGGGAGCGGCTGTCGCCTGCTTTCGCCGCGACCATCACTCGGTCGGCAGATTCCCGGTGAACACCGGTGAGAGGGTTCGCCTCGAACGGCACAGCAACCATGGCCCCCGATCACGCCGTAGGCCATCGCCGCACGGCAGAAGGGGCGGGCGTCCGGTGATGGACGTCCGCCCCTTCTGCGTTTGTAGCGTGAGTTCGAGGTCAGCCGTACAGCGCTACGCGCGGTTGCACCGTCCCTGCGGCGCCCGGAGCGATCACTGTGACCCGGTACCGCTCCGTGAGGGTCTCACCCGGACGCAGGGTTCGCTGTGCGGCCACGAGGTCGGTGAACAGCGTTCCGGTCCGGTTTCCCACCGGCACGATCTCCCTGGGGCCGTGCTCGCCAGGGCGGGTGCGGCTCCGGCCACGCCGACGCCGACCAGTGCGGCGGTGAGCGCCAGGGTCGCTCACCGGAGCCGGCGGTTGATCGATGACACCTGTTCAGTCCTTGTGACGTTGTGGGAGGTTGATGGGTGGATTGCTGAGGGCGGTCACTGTTCGCCTTCGCAGACGCCCTCGACCGCGAACTTCTGGTACAGGTGCGGGAAGGCGACGGTACCGGCGGGGTAGTGCTCCAGGTGCGTGGCGAACTCCGGCGTGCGGAACGCGGCACGGAGGTGCTCGGTGGACTGCCAGACCGCGACGTTGGTGAAGAGCCGGCTGCCGCCGATACCGCGATACAGCTGCGCCGAGAGAAGACCCCCGGCCTTCTTCATGTACGCCGCGTCGTCCGTCCAGGCGGCCAGCACCTCGTCCTCCTTGCCTTCCGGGGCGACGAACGTGTTGATGATGGTGACGGGGCCGGTGTTCTCCTCCTGCTGGTCGAGGAACTGGGTGGACTCGTCGAGGCTGCCGAAGTCGAGCATGATTCCTCCATGAGGTGGGGAAGTGGGTGCGTGGAATCGAGGAAACGCGAAACCGCCGTGGACATGAATGACGGTTCGGTGAGGGGGTCGCAGTGACGTCTTCATCGTGTGCGTTTGGTTATGCGGCGCCCCACTGATGGGCGAGTGCGGACGCCTCCCCGCGGGAGCTGACGCCGAGCTTGCCGATGATCTTGGCGACGTGGAACTTCACCGTCGACTCGCTGATGTGCAGGGCCTGGGCGATATCGCGGTTGCGGCGGCCCCGGGCCAGATGCCCGAGCACCTCCAACTCCCGCACGCCGAGCGCGGTCAGAGGGTCCTGACGGGGCGTGCTGGACGACGCGAGAGGGATGTCGAGGGTCACCGTCGTGCCCCACCCCGGCACGGCGTCCACGTCGAGGCGCCCTCCGAGCGGTGCCAGTCGCTCGGTGACGCGGCGGGCGTCGAGAGCGCCGCGGGAGAGAGTGCCGGGCCCGTTGTCCCGCACGATGGCGCGCAGTTCGTCCGCACCGGTCTTCCAGCCGATGTGGACGCGGTGTTCTCGGTCGTCGTCGGGACCGTGTGTCTGGTCGTCCAGTAACGCGTGCACGGTGGCCCGGACCACGGCAAGTGCCGTGTGGGTGACGTCGGCGGGCAGCAGCCGGTCGGTGCCGTCCTCCGTGTGGGGCGGTCCCAGCTCCAGCCGTACGCCGCGGGCGCGCAGGATCCGGCGCAGTGACCCCGCCAGCCGCGCGAAGGCGTCCCCGGCCCGCTCCTCCATCAGTACGCGGTCGAGTTCGACCCGGGAACGCAGTTCGGTGAGGGCGGAGACGGCGAGGTGGACGGCGCGCGTACGGGCGTTCGCGTCGTCCAGGGTGCGGTCGCGCAGGACGCCGAGCAGCGTCGTCAACGCGGCCCCGTGTGCGTCGCGGAGTTCGGCGATCGCCACGGCACGGGCGGCCGCCGCCGCCCGCGACGCGGCCAGCGAACCGGGCAGCGGCTCGCTGCGCAGACCCTCCCGGTACGCGGTCACGAGGTCCCACAGCGCCTGGGCGGACATCACGTGCTCGCCCGGTACCTGGGTGTCGTCGGTGCGTACGAGGACCAGCAGCGCGCCCTGCCCCGTGATGTCGCTGGCCAGAGCCAGCACGGGCACGTCGACGCCGGCCAGCCGGGCCCGCCCCTGCCAGCCTCCCTTGGCCGGCACCAGCGGCAGCAGGGCGGCCACCTCGGTGGCGGTGATGACATCACCGGGCCGGCCGGGGGTAGCGCCGATGCTCTTGAAGGGGGTGTACGAGCAGTTGCCGGCCAGCTGGGCGATCTCCCGGTGCGGAATCACCTCCGCCAGGATGGAAGACAGACGCGCCAGGTGCTCGGACATCGGCGCCTGGATCAGCTCTGCCGCTGACATCAGGTCCATGCCCGTAAGCGTAGGCAGGATGCCTTTCCCGCCGGATCGTCCTTTCGGTCAGTTGGAACCATCCGAAAGGACAGTGGAAGCCGAGCTTCCACGGGCGAGGCTGGAGGTACTGGAAACGGGCTTTGGTCGTGCGGCCACACCAACGGCGAAGACGTCGGTCCAGTCCGTAAAGCCAACATCGAGCACTTGAGGAGAAAATGTGAGCACCGTCTTCAGGCGGCTCCGCAAGGTCGGAGTGACAGCCCTGGTGGTGAGTTCCGCACTCGGGGCCATGTTCCTGTCATCGACGCAGGCTTCCGCAGGCGGGGTCACGCTCCCGCCCTCGCCGCCCAGCTGCGGTGTCTGCGGATGACCGAGGTCTGTCCCGGTCGGGGGAGGGTCTGCCGGGTGTCCGTGGACGCTCTTCGTCCTGGTACTCCAGTCGCAACCCGCCGATCGCGTCCCGCGGGGGACACCGTCGAATTCGCCGACGGTGTCCCCCGCGGGACATGACCAACCCGCTGTCGCAGCTGGTCAGTGCCGATTCCTTGAGTGCGGTTGACCGATATGCCGTCGGGTGGAGCGCAGTTCGGTGAGGGCGGGGACGGTGAGGTCGACGGCGCGTGTACGGGCGTTCGCGTCGTCCAGGGTGCGGTCGCGCAGGACGCCGAGCAGGGTCGTCAACGCGACCCCGTGTGCGTCGCGGAGTTCGGCGATGGCCACGGCACGGGCGGCCGCCGCCGCCCGCGACGCGGCCAGTGAACCGGGCAGCGGCTCGCTGCGCGGACCCTCCCGGTACGCGGTCACGAGGTCCCACAGCGCCTGGGCGGACGTCACATGCTCGTCCAATAACGGGGTGTCGTCGGTGCCTACGAGGACCAGCAGCGCGCCCTGCCCACCTCGCCGATGATCTTGAACGGCGTGTACGAGCAGTTGCCGGCCAGCTGGGCGATCCCCCGGTGCGGAATCGTCTTCGCGAGGGCGGAGGACAGACGTGCCAGGCACTCGGACAGCGGTGCCTGGATCAGCTCGACTGCCGACATCTGGTCCATGTCCGTCAGCGTAGGCAGCGGGACTCTTCCGCCGGATCGTCCTTTCGGTCAGTGGGAACTGCCCGAAAGGACAGCAGTGGCCGGGTCGCCGCGCTGGAAGCTGGAGGCGTAGTTCACGACCGGCCGCTCCCACGGCGGCTCGAGCCATTCGTATGACGGGAAGTGACAGGCATGAAGGCCATCTCCTACGCGGAGTACGGCGGTCCGGAGGTTCTGCGGCTGACGGAGGCGGCGGAGCCGCACGCCGGACCCGGGCAGGTGCGCGTGAAGATCGTGGCCGCGGCCGTCAACCCCATCGACTTCAAGATCCGCCGGGGCTGGGCCCCGCAGATGGGCCCCGAGTCCCTCCCCGCCGTCCCCGGCCTTGAGGGTGCCGGCATCGTCGACGAGGTGGGGGCAGGGGTCACCGGTGTGTCGATCGGCGACGAGGTGATGGTCTGGACCGATACCGGCTCCTACGCCGAGTACGCCCTGGCCTCCGACTTCGCGCCCAGGCCGGCCGGCCTGGACTGGGAGACGGCCGCCGCGCTGCCGGTGGCCGTCGAGACCTCCGACCGTGTGCTGGGCGAACTCGCGGTGGGCCCGGGGGAGACCCTGCTGATCCATGGAGCCGCGGGTGTGGTCGGCTCCGTCGGCGTCCAGATCGCCGTGGCCCGCGGAGTCACCGTGATCGGTACGGCGTCCGAGGCCAACCACGACTTCCTGCGCTCACTCGGCGCGATCCCCGTGGCGTACGGTGACGGCCTCGCCGACCGGGTCCGCGCGGTCGCCCCACAGGGCGTCGACGCCGTCTACGACGTCGCCGGCATCGACGCGCTGGACGTCTCCGTGGAACTGCGCGGCGGCACCACGGACCGCATCGTCACCACCAACGACGCACGGGCATTCGAGATGGGCATCACCTTCTCCATCGGCGGCCGACGGTTCGGGCCGCAGCTCGCCGAGTACGCCGGCCGCGCCGCCGACGGCCGGTTGCGCGTGCGTGTCGACCGCAACTTCCCGCTCGCTGACGCCGCCAGGGCGCACGAGCTGATCGAGTCCGGCCATGCGCGCGGCAAGGTGCTCCTGCGCCCGTAGGCGGGGAGTGAGGGTCCCTACTTGTCTACGAGCGACATGTGGTGCTCGTTTTCACTTGCACCTCGGGCTGAAGCCCGAGGATTCTGGCCTTCTCGATCGTTGCTGTGCCGCTCCGCGGCACGGGGTTCGGTCGGGAATCCGTGGCTTCCTGTTTCTTCGCGCTGTGCCGGGATTGCTCCCGGTCTTACCGGCGCTCCGCAGGCCGATACCGCCAGTCCGGCGGCCGTCTTCACGTTGATCGCGGCGTTGGTGTCCCGGTGGTGGACGGTGCCGCAGGCGGTACAGGTCCATTCCCGGATGTTCAGGGGTTTGGGTCCGTCCACGGCGCCGCAGGTGGAGCAGGTCTGGGAGGTCGGTTCGAACCGGCCGATCTTGACCAGGGTGCGGCCGTACCGTTCTGCCTTGTACTCCAGCATGCTGATGAACGATGACCATCCGGCGTCATGCACGGACTTGGCCAGCTTCGTGCGGGCCAGTCCCGCTACCGACAGGTCCTCCACGGCGATCCCTTGGTTCTCGGAGATCAGCTTCGTGGAGAGCTGGTGATGGAACTCTCGGCGGGCGTCGGCGACCTTGGTGTGGGCGCGGGCGACCTTCAGGCGGGCCTTGGCGCGGTTCTTGCTTCCTTTCTGCTTGCGGGACAGCTCCTGCTGGGTCTTCTTCAGCTTCTTCTCCGCGCGGCGCAGGAAGCGCGGAGAGTCGATTTTCGTGCCGTCGGACAGGACCGCGAAGTGGGTCAGGCCGAGATCGATGCCGATGGTGCGGTCGGTTTCGGGCATCCGTGTCGCGTCGGGGGCGGGGTCGGTGTCGATGACGAAGGAGGCGAAGAACCTGCCGGCCGCATCCTTGAAGACGGTGACGGAGGTGGGGGTGGAGGGCAGCGTGCGGGACCACTTCACCTTCACCGCGCCGATCTTCGGCAGGTTCAGACGGCCGCTGTCGGTGATGTTCCAGCGGGCGTTGGCGGTGAACCGGATCGACTGCCTCGCGTCCTTGCGGGACTTGAAACGGGGCGGACCGGTCTTGGGGCCCTTGCGGGTGCCCTTGAGGGAGGCGAAGAAGTTGCGGTACGCAGTCTCGGCGTCGCGCAAAGACTGCTGGAGGACGACCGCGGAGACCTCGCCCAGCCAGGAGCGCTCCACCGTCCCCTTGGCCTGGGTGATCAGGCGGGTGGACAGCTCGCCGATCTTCGGGAACGGCTGCTGGGCCTTGCGGGCGTCTTCACGGGCGCGGACCGCGTCGTTGAAGACGACGCGGGCGCACCCGAACGCCTTCGCCAACGCCCTCTGCTGGCCGGTGTCCGGGTACAACCTGAAGGCGTACCTGAGCTGCATGACGGCCACGATACATACTTGGATTATGGGCGAGATGCAGAAGATCAGAACTGGTAGGCACTGTGTTTTCGTGATGCACGTCCACTTGGTCTTCGTGACCAAGTTCCGGCACAAGGTGTTCACCGATGCCCACTTGAGGCGCATGGAGGAGATCATGCGGTCGGTGTGTACGGACTTCGAGTGCGAGCTGGTGGAGTTCAACGGCGAGAACGACCACGTCCATCTGCTGGTGAACTTCCCGCCCAAGGTCGCCGTGACCAAGCTGGTCAACTCCCTCAAGGGTGTCTCCTCCCGCCGCCTGCGCCAGGAGTTCCCCGACCTGGTACGGCACTACTGGCGGGCCAACAAACTCTGGTCCGGGTCCTACTTCGCCGGCACCGTCGGCGGCGCCCCGCTGACCGTGGTCAAGCAGTACATCGAACAGCAGAACCGGCCGGTATGAGCACTGCCCGGCTCCGCCGGGACGCCGCCTCGTGATGCTCCGCACCGCAGGCGAAGAACTGCGGTGTCCCGCTCCGCCGGACCTGATTCCGCGACGCTCCGCGTCGCCACCATCAGATTCGCTTCACCACCGGCCTGAAGGCCGATGCACTGCGAATGAATTCCGGTAGCTCATTCCCCTTGGCCGGCTCACTCCACCTCCGTGTTCCCGGCCAGCCGCACCTCTTCGTAGTCCAAGGCGGTCTGAAGCCGGCGCAGCACCGTGTCGTCGATGTGCTTCTCGTCGCGCAGCCGGACGACGGTCGCGCGCTTGTGGGCGATGAGGGCGAGCCGCAGCTCGGTGTAGTGGCGGTTGTGCAGCAGGGCGGGGTCGCCGTCGGCGCCCGCACCCCGCGCCTGTACGACGGCCAGTTGGGCCTCGTACTCCTGGCGCAGCCATTCCGCGATCCGCGGGGACGCGCCCAGGTCGGCGGCGAGTCGCGGCAGCGCCGCAAGAGCCTCCTCGGTGGCCGTGGTCTCGGCCAGAATCTCCTCCTCCTCGACGGAGGTGTCCCGCGGCAGCCGGGCCCAGCGCACCACGCCCGGCAGCAGCAGTCCCTGCCCCACGAGCGTCACCACGATGACGCCCGAGGTGACGAAGACGATGAAGTCGCGGTCCGGGAAGGGCGCACCGGAGTCGAGGATCTCCGGCACCGACAGGGCCACGGCCAGCGACACCGCGCCCCGGAAGCCCGCGAACCCGCTGACGACGCGCGCCCGGTGGCTCATACGCCGAAGCCGCTGCTCCGGTCGCCGGTCGATCGCGCGGATCAGGTAGGCGGAGCCGAACAGGAACGCGAACCGTACGGCGACCAGCACCACGCTGACCACACCGATCGCGATCAGCGCGTCCTCAAGGTCCGGTCGGCTCATGTGCCGCAGGGCGTACTGGAGTTCCACTCCGACCAGGACGAACAGCGTGGCGTTGATGATGAACGTGGCCAGCGGCCAGAACGCCAGGGCCTGCCGGCGGTGCTCGGCCCGGATGAGACGGGGCGCCACCTGGGCCATGATCAGCCCGCTCACCACGACCGCGAGAACGCCCGAGGCATGGATCATCTCGGCGAGCAGATAGGCCGTGAACGGCGCGAGGATCATCACGAGGTTGCCCAGCAGCGGGTCCTGAAGACGGCGCCGCAGGTTCATGTTGACCCACGCCACCGCCACGCCGACCGCCGCCCCGCCGCCGTACGCGAGGAGGAACAGCGCCCCGACGTGGGGGACGGTGAGGTGCTCCTCACCGACGGTCAGACCGACCGCCAGGCCGAAGATGACCAGCGCGGTACCGTCGTTGATCAGGCTCTCCGCGCGCAGCACCGTGACCTGGCGGCGCGGCAGCGCGCGGGCCAGGGCGCCGACCGCCGTGGCGTCGGTGGGAGCCACCGCCGCGCCCAGCACCCAAGCGGGACCCCAGGGCAGTCCGAGCGCGTGTCCCGCGGCCGCCACGGCCCACGCGGTGAGGATGACCAGGAGCGTGCTCATCAGGACGATGCCGCGCAGGTTCGAGCGGATCTCCCGGCTCGACGTGGTCAGGCTCTCCCAGTAGAGCAGGACGGGCAGGAAGATCAGCAGCACCACTTCCGGCGGCAGTTGCGTCTGGCTGACGGCCGGGACGAGACCGGCGAGCACACCCAGGGCGAGCAGGACGACGGGCGGCGCGATGCCCAGCCGCCGCGCCAGGACGTTGCCCGCGAGCACGGTCACGCCAAGGATGACGACGAGTTCGAGACCGGGCATGGGGCTTACTCCTGTGCAGAGCCGGGTGGCGGCAGGGGGGCGGGTCGGGCGGGTTCCGCCCGGGGCGCTGCGCTCATCGGCGGCACTCCTTCGTGGATACCCCGGCCTTCAGGCCGGGGAGGAAACGAAGCTTCCGCGTAGCGGGGCAAGGAAAGGCGGATCGCCGCCAGGGCGATCCGGCGTTCGCGGCCACCGGCCAACACCCGCCGCTCACACGGAAGCTGATAAAATGTGAGGCATGACGCGGCAGGTCAAGCGGGCTTTCAAGTACCGCTTCTACCCCACGGACGAGCAGGCAGCCGAGCTGTCCCGCACGTTCGGCTGCGTCCGCCTCGTCTACAACAAGGCGCTGGAGGAACGCACCCGCGCTTGGTACGGCGAGCAGCGCCGTGTGTCCTACGTGCAGTCCTCGGCGGCGCTGACGGAGTGGAAGAAGACCGAGGAACTCGCCTTCCTGACCGAGGTGTCCTCCGTCCCGCTCCAGCAGGCCCTGCGCCATCTTCAGACGGCGTTCGGCAACTTCTTCGCCAAGCGCGCCAAGTACCCCCGGTACAAGAGCCGGAAGAAGTCCCGCGCTTCGGCCGAGTACACCCGCTCCGGCTTCAAGTTCCGGGACGGACAGCTCACCCTCGCGAAGATGACGGAGCCGTTGGACATCCGCTGGTCGCGTCCGCTCCCTCAGGGTGCGGTGCCGACGACGGTGACCGTGTCCCGCGACAGTGCCGGGCGCTGGTTCGTCTCCATGCTGTGCGACGACCTGATCGTCCCGGTCCCCGCCACGACGGACGCGATCGGTATCGACGCGGGCACAACATCGCTGGTGACCCTGTCGACCGGAGAGAAGGTCGCCAACCCGAAGCACGAGCGCCGCGACCGCGCCCGGCTCGCCAAGGCCCAACGGCAGCTTGCCCGCAAGGTGAAGGGCTCCGCGAACCGGGAGAAGGCCCGGCGCCGCGTCGCCAAGGTCCACGCGCGGATCGCCGACCGGCGCCGCGACTTCCTGCACAAACTGACCTCGCGCATCGTCCACGAGAACCAAGTGGTCGTGATCGAGGACCTCACCGTCCGCAACCTGCTGAAGAACGGCAAGCTGGCGCGCGCCATCTCGGATGCGTCGTGGACGGAGCTCCGCTCCATGTTGGAGTACAAGTGCGCCTGGTACGGGCGCGAACTCGTGGTGGTCGACCGCTGGTTCCCCAGCTCGAAGCTGTGCGGAGCCTGCGGCACGATCGCCGCGAAGATGCCGCTGAACGTCCGCGAGTGGACGTGCGACTGCGGCACGGTGCATGACCGCGACGTGAACGCGGCACGCAACATCCTGGCCGCCGGGCTGGCGGCAGCAGCCTGTGGAGACGGTGTAAGACCTCAACGGGAGTCCTCCCGGACGGGGCGGTCGTCGGTGAAGCAGGAACCCCAGCGGGTGACCGCTGGAATCCCCCGCCTTTAGGCGGGGGAGGAAGTCAAGGCTGTGGGTCAGTTCTTCTTCCGGTCACGGACGCAGCAGCGTCTTGATGGCGCGGCGCTCGTCCATGGCCTTGTAGCCCTCGGCTGCCTGGTCCAGGGGCAGGGTGAGGTCGAAGACCTTGCCGGGGTTGATACGGCCGTCGAAGACGCGGTCGATCAGGTCGGGGAGGTAGGCGCGCACCGGAGCGGGGCCGCCGCGCAGGCCGACGTGGGAGAAGAAGAGCTCCTGGCCGTCGATCTGCGTACCGTGCGGGAAGCCGACGAAGCCGACGTTGCCGCCCGGACGCGCGGACTGCAGGCCCTGGCGCATCGACTCCTGCGTGCCGACGCATTCGAGGACCGAGTCGGCGCCGACGCCGTTGGTCAGCTCCTTGATCCGGGCCACGCCCTCCTCGCCGCGTTCGGTGACGATGTCGGTGGCGCCGAACTCCAGGGCCAGCTTCTGCCGGGACTCGTGCCGGCTCATGGCGATGATGCGCTCGGCACCCAGCTCCTTCGCGGCGATGACGCCGGACAGGCCGACCGCGCCGTCGCCGACGACCACGGCGGTCGAACCGGGATTCACCTCGGCGGCCTTGGCGGCGTACCAGCCGGTGCCCATGACGTCGGACAGGGTCAGCAGGCTCGGGATCAGCTCCTCGTCCGGCTCCTGCGGGGTGGCGACCAGCGTGCCGTCGGCGAGGGGGACGCGGAGGTACTCGGCCTGGGCGCCGTTGACCCACTGCGCGTGCTGGCAGGAGGTCTGGTAGCCGGCCTGGCAGATCGGGCAGGTGTTGTCGGAGGCCACGAAGGAACCGATGACGAACTGCCCCGGCCTGACGGTCGAGACCTCGCTGCCGACCTCCTCGACGACACCGACGTACTCGTGGCCGATCGGCTGCGGCCCGGCGACCGGCAGGACGCCCCGGTAGCTCCACAGATCGGAGCCGCACACGCAGGCGGCGACGGTGCGGACGACCGCGTCCGTCGGAGCCATGATCTTCGGCTCGGGGGCGTTCTCCACCCGGATGTCGCCCGGCGCGTGAATGATGGTTGCTCGCATGAGGGTGCCTCAGGTCTTCCTTGGGTCGGTCGTGGGATCAGGCGCGGGAGCGGCCTGTGACGCGCGGGCCGTGGTACTCGGCGTCCGTGACGTGGTCGGGCCAGGTGGTGTCGTCCGTCTCCCACAGGGCGAGATGGGTCATGAACCGGTCGGGCGCGGCGCCGTGCCAGTGCTCCTCGCCCGGGGATGTGTGGATGACGTCGCCGGGGCGCGCCTCGATGGTGTGACCGCCGCGGGACTGCACCAGCGCGACGCCCTCGATGATGTAGAGGGTCTGGCCCAGGCCGTGGGAGTGCGGGCCCCGGGAGCGAACCGGACCATGTTGGCTCTCAGCCGGGAGGGCTCCTCGCCGCGGTGGAGCACGTCGGCATGGACGTCACCGGTGAACCACTCGGCGGGAAGCTTCGTGGTCGGGGGCCGCTGCGGCAGTTCCATGGTCTGTTGCTCTCCGGGCGGTGCTGCCGCCGGGCGTGCGGCGGCTGGGTGGGGGCTGTGGGTGGGGGCGAGCCGACGAGGGTGGTACGGCTGGGAAGGACCTCAGCCGGAATCGGACGGACCGGCCTTGTCCACGATCTCCTTGAGCTGGGTCATCGCCGACATGGCGTTGGGCCATCCGGCGTAGAAGGCCAGATGGGTGATGGCCTCGACGAGCTCGTCCTCGGTGACGCCGTTCTCCAGCGCCTTGCCCAGGTGGAAGCCGAGCTGGTCGGTGCGGTACAGGGCGGCGAGAGCGGTGACCGTGACCAGGCTGCGGTCGCGCGGGGACAGCCCCGGCCGCTCCCAGATGTCACCGAACAGGACCGTGTCGGTGACCTCGGCGAGCTTCGGGGCGAACTCCTGGATCGCCGGCGGCGCGAACTTCTTCCGTTCCGTCATCAGGTGGTGCTCCTAGCGTTTGTCCGACTCGTTCTGGTCGCCCGGCTGTCGGCCGGGGACCGCTCGGCGTGCTCACCGAAGGCAGGCGGCGTGATGAGGGCCCGTGACCGTCGTCGCCCGCCGCCCGGGTCCGCCGCCCGGGACGCCGCATCACGTGTGCATTCGGTGGACGATCACGAGTCGGGACGCGGCGGCCGCCTCGGTTGCGGCGAGTGCTGTCGGTGGCCGGTCCTGCCACGGCCTTGTCCTTGACCCTGCCGCCTTGGCGGGAGCCCGCAAAGGGGAGAATTCCAGGCTGGGAAAGAGTTAACCAGGGAAGAATCCTTACCCCCCTCGCGAGGGCGGAGCAGTGTGAGACTGGTCGGTATGGCCAGCGACTCGTACCTGAAGGAGCTGGGACAATTCCTCAAGGCGCAACGGGCCAAATTGAGTCCGCGCACTGTCGGCCTGCCCGACAGTGGGGGCCGACGGCGTGTGGCCGGATTGCGGCGGGAGGAGGTCGCCCTGCTCGCCGCCATCAGCACCGATTACTACACCCGGCTGGAACAGGGCCGCATCCAGCCGTCCGCGCCGCTCCTGACAACGCTCGCGCAGGTCCTGCATCTGGACGACGAGCAGCGCGATCACCTGTTCGAACTGACCGGACGGCAGACGGGCCGCCCCCGCCGTGGGGCCGCACAGAAGGTGCAACCGCAGTTGCGCCGACTGCTGGACGACCTCACCGTGACTCCTGGCGTGGTGCTCGGCCGCCGTATGGACGTCCTGGCCTGGAACCCGCCCGCCGCCGCCCTGCTCACCGATTTCGCGCAGCTGCCCATGGGCAGGCGGAACTACGCGCGCGTCCTCTTCACCGACCCGCGGATGCGGTCGCTGTACGCGGACTGGCGGACGGTCGCCCGCGACGCGGTGTCACAGCTGCGCACTCTGTCCGCCCGGTACCCGGACGATGCGCGGCTGACCGCTCTGGTCGGCGAACTCTCGGTGCTGGACAAGGACTTCGGGCAGTGGTGGGCAGGCGATCACGCGCCGCCGCGCAACCTGGGCACGAGGAGGTTCCGGCATCCCGTCGCAGGCGAGCTGGTCCTCGACGGGGACGCGTTGACCTGCGGCATCAACTCTGATCAGGTGCTTGTCGTGTGGACCGCGGAACCCGGCACCTCTTCCTACGACGGATTGCGTCGGCTCGCCTCGCGTGCCGGCACGATCCGGGCCTGATCCGGCGAACGCGGGAACGCGGCCCCGCGGTATCGATTTTCCGTACCCGGGTTTCCGTACCCGGGAGAGATTCCTCCCCCTCATTTTCCCGCCACTTCCTGCGACGCTGGATGCCATGTACAGCAGAGCACCTTTGGAACTGGGGGATTTCCTCAAGGAATGCCGTGCACGTATCAGCCCGCGCACCGTCGGTCTGCCTGAGTCGAAGTCACCCCGGCGGGTGGCCGGTCTGCGACGGGAGGAAGTCGCTCGGCTCGCGGGGATCAGCACCGGTTGCTACACCCGGCTGGAACAGGGGCGGGCCGCCGTGTCCGGATCGGTGCTCGCCACACTCGTGCGCGTGCTGCACCTCGACGACGACGAGCGAGACCGTCTGTTCGAGCTCGCCGCCCGGGACGAGCGCGCTCCGCGCCGTCGGCCGGTGCAGAAAGTCCACCCACGGTTCAGACGTCTCCTGGACGAGCTGAGCACGACCCCCGCGCTCGTCCTGGGGCGACGCATGGACGTCCTGGCCTGGAACGCCCTGGCAGCCGCTCTTCTCACCGACTTCGGCCGAATCCCGCGGAAGAAGCGCAACTACGCCCGGCTGGTCTTCACCGACCCCCGCCTCCGGGAGACCTGCCCCGACTGGTCGACGATCGCCCGCAGTTGTGTCGCCCAGCTGCGACTGGAGGCCGCCAAGAGCCCTGACGACCCCGGGCTGACCGCACTGGTCGGCGAACTGTCGGTGGCGGACGCCGACTTCCGGCAGTGGTGGGCGGGCCGCCACGCGGCCGGCCTGTGCATGGGCACCAAGAGGCTGCGCCATCCGGTCGTAGGCGACCTCACGCTCGGCTGGTCCACCCTGACCTGCGCGGGCGATCCGTCCCAGCACCTGGTGATGTGGACCGCAGAGCCAGGGAGCCCCTCCGACGACGGACTGCGCTTCCTCGCGTCCTGGTCCGCCGGTCCGCAGGACCCTGCCGAGGGCGCGACGCCATGACGGGCCGACGAGACTGTCCGAACGGGCGGGGGCGGGGCGGGTCATGCGCCGGGACGGACGTAGCCGGTCTGGTAGGCGATCACGACGAGTTGGGCGCGACTGCCGACGCCGAGCTTGGTCATGATGCGGTTCGCGTGGGTCTTGGCGGTCGAGGGCGAGATACGGAGCTGCTCGGCTATGGCGTCGTTGGAGAGGCCCGCGGCCACCAGCATGAGGACTTGGCGCTCGCGTGTGGTCAGGCTCCTCAGCTCCGCGGCTCCGGTACTCGGCCTCTCCGGCGTGGCGAGGTAGCGGTTGATGAGCGCCTTGGTCGCGCCGGGTGACAGCAGGCACTCTCCGTCGGCGACCAGCCGGATGGCGTGGAAGAGGTCGGGCAGGCCGACCCCCTTGCCGAGGAACCCGCTGGCCCCCGCGCGCAGCGCCTGGAAGACGTACTCGTCGGCTTCGAAGGTCGTCAGCATCAGCACTCGTACGTCCGTCAGGCCTTGGTCCGCCGTGAGGGCGCGGGTTGCGGCGATGCCGTCCATGCCGGGCATCCAGATGTCCATCAGGACGACATCGGCACGGGCGCTGCGGGCCAGTCTGACTGCCTCGTGGCCCGTGGCGGCCTCCCCGACCACCTCCAGGTCCGGTTCCGACTCGATGAGTATGCGGAAGCTGCTACGGACGAGGGCGTGGTCGTCGGCCAGCAGAACGCGGATGGTCATCCTCGCCTCCCGTGAGCGGGGGTCGCGCGCGGTGTCCACGAGCCGGTGCAGCAGCAACAGTCCCAGGGCGGTGATCGGCGGTGCCGAGCACCGGGAAGACCTTCCAGCGCCCGACGCGCGAGACGATCGGGCCCGACACCGTGGAGCGTCAGCAGCAGCCCGAGCACCATCGGCAGCATGTGGACACCCGACGTCGTGGGTGACACCCCCTGCACGGCCTGAGAAGGTCCGGCCCCTGCTCGTCCACGTCCTGCGCCACCGACGCTTCCTCCGCTGCCGGTCGGCAATCTCCAGGAATGCCCGCTGCCGACTTCCTCGTCGGGGCAGGTCGTCCACTGACGGTAGCTGCGCGGAATCGAATTCGTATTGCCGTAAAGGGGGGAAGAATCTCTCCCCTGGATAAGGCGCGCCCAGGTAAGGAATCCTCCTCTTACCTTCTTCTCCTCATGCGGGAGAGGCTATTGCCGGGCGCGGAAAGGCGGAGCCGGACACCCAGAAGTGACATGAGCTTCTGCGAGGAGACGAACGCGGTCCCCTGTTCGGCCGGTAGTCGGTCCGCCCCCCGGGCCCTGCATCGAGCGATCAGCCCAGCCGAGCTGCACCACCTACCTGGACACCTGCATGGACAATTCCAACACCTCCACGCCGAGCACCCCAGCCGTGGCGGGTACGAACAGAATGAGCCGCGGCCTGGCCCTGCTGTTCGCGATCGCCGGCGGCACCGCGGTAGCCAACCTCTACTGGGCTCAGCCGTTGCTCGACTTCATGGCCGACGACCTGCACGCCTCCCACGCCGTCGCGGGCTGGCTGGTGACGGCCACGCAGATCGGCTATGCGGCGGGGGCACTGTTGCTGGTGCCACTCGGCGACGTCCTCGACCGGCGCCGGTTCATTCCCGGGCTGATGCTCTGCGCGGCCGTGGCCCTCATCGCCTGCGCGCTCGCTCCGTCCATCGGCGTGTTCCTGGTCGCGATCACCCTCCTGGGCCTGACCACCGTCAGCGGCCAGCTGCTGACCCCGCTCGCCGGTGACCTCGCCGACGACACCCATCGCGGGCAGGTGGTGGGGACCGTCGTGTCCGGGCTGCTCATCGGCATCCTCGTCTCCCGCACCATCAGCGGACTCATCGCCGACGCCGCCGGATGGCGTGCCATCTACGTTGTCGCCGCTGCGGCAGCGGTCGTCTTCGCGCTGCTGCTGCGCCGTGCGATCCCCCAGCTCCCTCCGAAGGCGCACCTGCCGTACCCGCGGCTGCTGCTCTCGGTCTGGCAGGTGATCCGGCAGGAGCGTACGGTGCGCTGGACCCTGGCGCTGGGTGCCACCGCCTTCGGTGTCTTCACCATGTTCTGGACCGCCCTGACCTTCCTGCTCAGCGCGGAGCCGTTCTCCTACTCGGTCTCCGTCATCGGCCTGTTCGGCCTCATCGGCCTGGTCGGGGCGCTGGCCGCCCAGCGCGCGGGCCGGCTCCACGACCGGGGCTGGTCCCTTCCGGCGACCGGATGGGGCTGGGCCGCGATCGTGGTCTCCTTCGTCGTCGCGGCCATCGGTGAGCGTTCCGTCGTGCTGATCATCGTGGCCATAGTGCTGCTCGACATCGCCGTGCAGGGCGTGAACATCCTCAACCAGACGCGGTTGTTCGCGATCGCACCGGGGGCCCGCAGCCGCCTCAACACTGCCTTCGTCACCTGCAACTTCGTCGGCGGCGCGATCGGCTCGGCCGCCGCCTCCGCACTGTGGTCCGCCGGCGGCTGGACGGCGGTCTCACTGACCGGCGCCGTCCTCGGTTGCGCCGCACTCCTCATGTGGGCGCTCGGCTGCCGCGGACCGCTCCACGACCAGCGAAACGGCTGAGCACCCCCACCACCCCGAACTCGCTGCCCCGCATTCTCCTGTTCACGTTTGGAGCGCTTTCACATGAATACCGCACAGCACAGGATCGGCTCTGGTTTCGACGCCACGAGCACCGCCGCCGACGTCCTCAAAGGCATCGACCTGAGCGGGAAGCTCGCGATCGTCACGGGCGGCTACTCGGGCATCGGCCTGGAGACCACCCGCGCGCTCACCCGTGCCGGTGCCCACGTCGTCGTCCCCGCGCGCCGTCCGGCGGACGCCCGAGAGGCACTGAACGGGACACCGGGCGTCGAGGTGGACGAGTTGGACCTCGGTGATCTGGAGAGCGTACGCGGCTTCGCGGAGCGGTTCCTCGCCGCCGGCCGGCCCGTCGACCTCATCATCGACAGCGCCGGAATCATGGCCTGCCCCGAGACCCGGGTCGGACCCGGCTGGGAGGCCCAGTTCGCGATCAACCACCTCGGCCACTACGCCCTCGTCAACCGTCTCTGGCCGGCTCTCGAACAGGGCCGTGCGAGGGTCGTCTCCGTCTCCTCCGGCGGCCACCACATGTCCGGCATCCGCTGGGACGACATCCACTGGACGCGGGGCTACGACAAGTGGCAGGCGTACGGGCAGGCCAAGACCGCGAACGCGCTGTTCGCCGTCCATCTGGACAAGCTTGCCGAGGAGTTCGGCGTCCGGGCCTTCGCCGTGCATCCCGGGGTCATCATCACGCCCCTCCTGCGGCACGTGCCGGAGGAGGAGAGGGTGGAGTTCGGCTGGTTCGACGAGGACGGAAACCTGCGCAACCCGGACTTCTTCAAGAACCCGCAGCAGGGCGCGGCCACGCAGGTGTGGGCGGCGACCTCGCCCCAACTCGCCGGCCTGGGCGGCCTCTACCTCGAGGACTGCGACGTAGCCGAGCCCGCTCCCGCCGACGGCGAGATGCGCGGTGTCAAGGACTGGGCGACCGATCCGGAGCAGGCGGCACGCCTGTGGGAGCTGTCGGCGGAACTGACGGGTGTGAACGCGTTCGCCGCGTAACACGTGTGTGGCCGGACGTCATACGTCGTCCGGCCACACGCACGCGGTGGCGTCGAGGGCGGTCGCCTCAGCGCCCGCATGTGCCCCGCATCAGAAGGTCAGCACCATGCGGCCACGCACACCGCCCGCGGCGAGGAGCCGGTGTGCCTCGGCGGCCTGTTCGGCCGGAAACGTCCTGGCGACCCGGAGCGTGATCCGGCCGTCCTCCACCTGCTGCCGCAGCCGGTCGAGCTCGGCCCGCTCCCGGGCGTAGCGGAACACGACGATCGGCTGGTAGACGATGCCCCGTTCACCGGGACCGTCGTAGCCCAGCAGCGTGACCACTCGGCCGCCGTCACGCACCGCCCGGGCGGTGAGAGCGCCGAGCGAGGCTCCGTCGAGGAGTCCGTCGACGCCTTCCGGGACCTCCGTGCGTACTAGGTCGGGGTATTCGGCGCCGCGGCGGAGGACGATGTCGGCGCCGAGTTCCTTGACCAGGGTCTCGTCCTGCTCCGACGCGTCGGCCACCACCCGCAGCCCGTCCGCCTTGGCCAGCTGGATCGCGTAACCGCCCACCGCGCCCGCCGCACCGGTGACGGCGACGGTCTGCCCGGCCGCCAGGCCGAGCGTGTCCAACGCCAGGCGGGCGGTCAGACCGTTCATCGGCAGAGTCGCGGCCTGCACGTCGCTCGCGCCGTCGGGTGCGCGCACCACGGACTCCGCCGGGACCACGACCTGCTCGGCGTAGGCGCCGTGGGAACCGTCGGCGAGCACGATCGCCATCACCTGGTCGCCGACGCGCAGGTCCGTGTCCGTACCCGCGCCGATCTGGTCCACCACGCCGGCGGCCTCCATGCCGGGAACGAACGGCGGCCGGGCGTCCGGAGACCGGGCGGGTCCCCTGCGCCGGAGGGCGTCGACTGCGTTGACGGTCGCGGCGCGCACCCGGATGCGCACCTCTCCCGGACCGGCATCCGGGGCAGGCAGCTCAAGAACCTGAAGCACCTCCGGCCCACCGAATTCCGTGAAACCTACAGCCTTCATGCGAAGCACCTCGTTGTCTGACATAGGTCGTCGAGGTGTTCGACTTTTCCGTCTCGCATACGCCCGGAAAAGGGGAAGAATTTTGGCGGGGATACGGCTACAGGGGGGACACATTCTTCCCCCCACATGAGCGAAAGCGTTCAGGTCGTCGCGTCGGACGCCGTCGGCTTCTGGTCGGCGGCCCAGGAGGCGAGGAGCCGCAGCCCGTCGTGGGACGGAGAGCCGGGTTCGGCGTTCCACACGATGATGTGCTGGTCGGGGTCCGTGCCGCAGGTGAGCGTGTTCCAGTCCAGCGTCAGCTCGCCCACCACCGGATGACGCAGCTTCTTGACGCCCTGGCCCCGCATCGCGACGTCGTGCTCGGTCCACCACTGCCGGAACTGCGCGTCACGGGCGGAGAGTTCCTCGACCAGTGCGGTGAGGGGCTGGTCGTCGGGGTAGCGCGCGCTCTCCATGCGCAGCTGGGCGATGGCCAGCCGGGTGACCTCCTCCCAGTCGACGTACAGCTCACGCATCCAGGGTTCGGTGAACAGCAGCCGGACGAACACACGCTCCTGCTCGGGGTAGCGCCCGAAGTCGGTCCACAGGGCGGCGGCGAGCTGGTTCCAGCCGAGGATGTCGGTGCACCGGCCGATGACAAAGGCCGGTGAGGAGGTGAGATCGTCCAGCATGCGCTGCAGCTGCGGGTCCACCTGCTGGCGCTCGCGGTACGCGGACGTGCGCACCCGCTCCTTCGCCGCGAGGTCGAAGAGGTAGGCCCGCTGGTCGTCGTTCAGCCGCAGCACCTGGGCGATCTCGTCGAGCAGGGGAGCCGACGCTTGGAGCCGGCCCTGCTCGATCCGCGTGTAGTACTCGGTGCTGATCGCGGCGAGGAGTGCCACCTCCTCACGGCGCAACCCCTTCACACGCCGTCGCTGACCGCCGCGGAGACCGACATCGGAGGGGGTGAGCTCAGCACGACGCGCCTTGAGGAACTCACCCAGCTCGTTCAGATGAGGGTTGCGGTTCATAACGCTCAGCCTGTCACAAACGGAGCACCGTGTAGGGGGGACAGATTCCTCCCCTGGCTGATCGGCCAGTGGGCGGCGACGGCCGGTGACCCGGTGCGCGATCGCGCACCGGGCCACCAGCGGAGGCGTTTCGGATCGTCAGCCCAGCGCCTTGACCAGCTCCTGGGCGAGGGGGACGGCCGAGTACGGGTTCTGGCCGGTGTAGAGGGTGCGGTCGACCACGACGTGCGGGGTGAACGGCTCGGCCTCGCGGTAGTCGGCCTTGAGTTCGCCCACGAGACGGTCCTGGAGCAGCCACTTGGCGCGGTCCGCGAGACCGTTCTGCTTCTCCTCGGTGTTGGACAGGCCGGTCAGACGGTAGCCGGTGAACGGGGACGTGCCGTCGGGGCCGATGGTGGCCAGCAGGGCGGCGGGGCCGTGGCAGACCAGGGAGACCGGCTTGCCGGAGGCGAGCCAGTCGGTGAGGAGCCTGCCGGAAGCGGCGTCGTCGGGCAGGTCCTCCATCGGGCCCCAGCCGCCGGGGTAGAAGACGGCCACGTAGTCGTCGATGTTCACGTCCTCGATGCGCATCGGGTGTGCCAGCTCGGTGGCCTCCCGCAGCGCGGTCCGCATGCGCTCGGCGCCTTCCTCACCGCCGTTGAACTCGGCGGTGAGGCTGAGGGCGTCGGCGGTCGGCGGCACACCGCCGGGGGTCGCCGCCGCGATCTCGTATCCGGCCTCCTTGAAGACCTGGTAGGGACCGAGGGCCTCCTCGGCCCAGAAACCGGCGGGCTGGCGGGTTCCGTCGGCCAGCGTCCAGTGGTCGGACGCGGTGATCACGAAGAGGATCTTCGCCATGGGGAGCTCCTGATGAGGGGAGGGTCAGCCCTTGAGGGCTTCCTGGAGGACGTGGCTGTCGGCGATCTGCCGCATCCGTACGACCTGGCCGTCGCGGACGGTCCACAGGTGCAGGAACCGGACGTCGGCCGTGTTCCCGGTCTTCGTCTCGGCGTGGTAGTGGCCGTAGACGAAGACATGGCCGGTCTCGTCCGCGTAGAACTCCTCGGGCACCGCGCCGAAGGACTCGTAGTTCGGCATCGTCTTGCCGAAGAAGTCCGTGGCCACGCTCTCCCAGCCGTGATAGACACCGCTGTTCGGGAAGCCGGGGGTGATGTCCCAGACGAAGTCCGGAGCCATCACCTCCTTGGTGACCTCGGGTGCCATTCGGGACTCGTAGACCCGGCGGATGACGGCGAGGCTCGGGGAATCGGACATGGCTGTGCTCCTTGCGGGGGGTGGGTGAAACGGAAAAAGGGTCCTGTGATCAGGCGGCGAGGGCGGTCCGGCCCGCGCGGAAGATCGCGGCCTGGCGTGCGACCCGCGCGCCGAGGTGCTCCGCGGTGGCGATGTCCGACTTGTGGACAGCCTCGGGACCGGCGTCGGTCGGGCTCTGCGCACCGGCACCCAGGAAGAAGCCCAGCCGGTTGATGTCGTCCTCGCTGCCCTTGGTGGAGTCCCATCCCGGCATCAGACCCAGGCTGATCCAGTGCATGCCGTGCTGGGCGGCGAGGGTGGCGAAGTAGCCCAGGGTGGACGACTTGTCGCCGCTTTTCGCGCCGGAGTTGGTGAAGCCCGCGGCGAGCTTGTCCACCCAGGCGTGCGGGAACCAGCGCTTGCTGCTGGCCTGGGCGAACGCGTGGAAGGCCGCGGAGGCGGTGCCCATGTACGTCGCCGCGCCGAAGATGATCGCGTCGGCGCCGTCCAGCTGTGCCCACTGCTCGTCGGTGATGGTGTCGACGGAGATCGAGACGACCTCGGCGCCGGCGCTCGCGGCACCGCGCGCCACGGCTTCGGCGATGACGGCCGTGTGGCCGTAGCCCGAATGAAAGGCGATGGCGACTATGGGCCCGCCGGGATGGGACATGGTGATCTTTCTCCTTGAATGATTTCTTCGGCGGGGCTAGAGGACGGCGAAGAACTTCACCATCTTGGTGATCGCCTGATCCATGTACTCGGGAATGTCATACATGGCGATGTGCGTCGCGCCGTCGACGACGAACAGTTCCTTCGGGCCGTTGGAAAGCTCGTACGCCTGGTCGCTGAACACCTTTGTGTCCGCCTTGCTTCCCGCGATGAGAAGCAGCGGCTGGGTCAGCAGTTCCGGGATCTGGTCGAATGCCGAGAAGGCGTACATCTTGTCCATGCTGGTCAGCAGGAAACGGCCCTTGGAATTGGGGTGCTGACCACGCGGAGTCCGGTAGTAGTCGTATCCCTCACGCAGGAGGTCCGGCGTGTTGTCGTCGATCTCCTCCAGCGTCTCCGGGACGAAGGGAGCGTAGGCGGGTGCCGCTCCGCGCGCCTGAGCCGTGCGCTGCTGGGCGACCATCTCCAGGGTTTTGATCTGCTCGGCCACCGGGGACAGGTGCCCCAGGAAGCCCCGCGAACCCTCGCCCATCGGGGCCGCGCTGACGGTGGCAACCGCCTTGAAGCGGCGTTCGGTCTGCGCCACGCTGATCGCGTAACCGCCGCCCGCGCAGATACCGAAGACGCCCATCCGCTCGGTGTCGACGTACGGGAGAGTGGTGAGGAAGTCCGCCGCGCAGCGGGCGTCCTCGACCCTGACCGTCGGATCCTCCAGGAGGCGGGGTTCGCCGCCGCTTTCTCCCTGATAAGAGGAGTCGTAAACCACGGTGACGAATCCATGGGCGGCCAGTCGCTTCGCGTACTGGCCAATGGTCTGCTCCTTCACGCCACCGGCCGGGTGAATTCCGACCAGAGCCGGGTACTTCTTTTCTTCGTCGAAGTCGTCCGGCAGATGAAGGTGTCCCGCGATTTCTGTTTCTTTGTTCCTGAATGAAACGGTCTCGACCACGGCGCCAGTCCCCTTTTCGCCCCGGTTCCGCCGATTGGCGGTCCGCACACCATGATTCGCCGGTGTCGAGGTGATGTCCACCCGCGATGGGGGGAAGAAACCGTCCCCTGGATATGAATGACCGGGTTGACGAGCCCCTTTTCATTCCGCGCGTGCGTTTCGTGCGGCCTCGGGTCAGGAGCGATTGTCGACGGTGAGGGCGTCCGGGTTCAGCTGCTCGACCAGGCGGTACAGCAGACGGTGGATGGTGCCCTTGTCGTCCGCGCCGAGCGGTGACGTCGTCTCCGCTTCGATCCGACCGGCGATCGACGCCGCGCGCGTGACCACCGAGTGCCCTTCGTCGGTGGCGTACAGGCGCATGCTGCGACGACTGGTCGGATGGGGCTCACGTCGCAGTAGCCCTCGTTCGACGAGCTGGGTCACGGCGGCTCCCATTCCCTGCTGTACCGGCGGCCCTTGGCCCTGGCCGAACTCAATCCGGCAGCTCTGCCGCCGACGGGCCCCCGTGATCCCGGGTCCGGCGCGATCCCGTCGCATTCCGCCTTTCCGGCGCGGTGAGCGTCCGGGGCTGATCGGCTGATCGCCGGGCGGGGTCGGCGTGGCCGGTGCCGGGCCCCTCTCAGGCCTCGCGAGCCCTCTTGGCCACCCGGTTGAGCAGTGCCCGCAGTTCCGTGGTGTCGTCGGAGCCGAGGTCGTCGGTGACGTGCCGTTCGACATCGGCGATCACCGCGTCGGCCGCGCGCAGCGCCTCGCGGCCGGCGGGGGTGAGATGCAGTTCCTGTACATGCCGGTGGCGGGGGTGCTCGCGCCGTTCCAGCAGTCCGCGACCTTCCAGGCGGGTCACCAAGGAGGCGATGGCCTGCGGGGTCACGTTGAGGCGGCGGGCCAACTCGGCTCCGGCCAGTCCCGGTTCGGCGTGGACGGACATCATGAGCGTGTAGTGCGCGGCCGCCATGCCCAAGGGGCGCAGGCGCTGTTCCTTTAGTGCCAGCACCGCAAGCTCCGCACGGCGCAGCGCCCAAGTCACCCGGTCCAGCGCGTCGAGCGCGACGGGATCCTCTTCATTTCGCGTCACGTGGAGAAGCATACGGGGCTTCATGCCTGTCACCTACTTTCTATCTATCAAGTGTTTGACAGTGGCCAGATGATTGATACTCTGATCTCGTCACGGCCCCCTGCGCCCTGCCTGGTGGGGGCCGATGTGCCTTCGAACCGCGGGCGTCGCGCCGGATCTCCTCGGCTCCTCGCCCCAGGGAAGTCATCCAGGTCGGCGTGTCATTCGCCGGCATTCACCGTCCCTTCGCGCCGAGCGCCACGTGCGCCCCCGGTCATCGCCCCGGGGTGCCGCACGCGAGTCGGCGTAGGAAGAGTGGGAGAACCCCATGACCAGCAACGATGCGACGATCACGCGTGACGGAGTCATCGGATACGACGCCGACGAGATAGTCACCTTCGATCAAGCCACCGGGGCCGAGTTCGCCCGGTATCCCGTGGCCGGCAAGGAAGAGGCGGCCGCGTCCGTCGCCGCCGCCCGTTCGGTCGCCTCCGCCTGGTGGGACCTCGGTTTCGAAGGCCGGGCGGAGCGCCTGCTCGCGTGGCGGCGGGAGCTGGCCCTCGGAGGTGAGGAGGGCGCCGCGCTCATTCATGCCGAGAACGGCAAGTCCCTGGAAGAGGCCCGTGTGGAGGTGCTCGGGACCCTGGAGCACCTGGAGTACGTCACCGAGAACGCCGCGCGCGTGCTGGGCGGCAGGGAACTCCCGGGCAGCCCGACCGTCCCCAACCAGCGGGCGTGGGTCGAGTACCAGCCCTATGGCGTCGTCGGTGTCATCGGCCCGTGGAACTTTCCGCTGCTCACCCCGGCCGCCATCCTCGCCGACGCGCTCGCGGCCGGCAATGCCGTCATCCTCAAGCCCAGTCAGATCACGCCCGGCGTCGCCGAGTGGCTCATCCGGACCTGGCAGCGGGCCGTTCCGGACCTGCCGGCCGTCGTGCAGAACCTGAACGGATACGGGGCCACCGGCGGCGCGCTCATCGAGGCCGGCCTGGACAAACTCGCCTTCACCGGCAGCGTCGCCACCGGCAAGAAGGTGGCCGCCCAGTGCGCGCAGACCCTGACCCCCGTCCTGCTGGAACTCGGAGGCAAGGACGGCGTCATCATCGCCGAGGACGCCGACCTCGACGAAGCCGCCGCCCATGTCCTCTGGGGCGCCGTGCAGAACACCGGACACGGCTGCATCAACCTCGAAGTGGCCTACGTCGTCGAGTCCGTCCACGACGAGTTCGTCGACAAGATCAGCCACCTCGCCCGGCAGGTACGCGTGGGCAGCGGCGAGGACGCGGAGATCGGCCCGGTGCCCCTGCCCACCCAGATACCGATCATCCGGGACCACATCCAGGACGCGCTGCAGCGCGGAGCGACGGCCACCGTCGGCGGCCTCGACGCGGTGGGAGACCACTATGTCGCGCCGACCATCCTCGTCGACGTGAGCTTCGACTCCCTGGCGGTGACGGACGAGACGTTCGGGCCCACCCTGGCGGTCGTCAAGGTCACCGACACCGACGAGGCCATCGCCCACATCAACGCCGGCCGGTACGGACTCGGCAGTGCCGTCTTCAGCCGTGAGCGCGGCGAAGCCATCGCCCGCCGCCTGCGCGTGGGCATGACCAGCATCAACGACGTCCTGGTGTTCTCGATGAACCCCGCGGTGCCCTTCGGCGGCCGCAGCGACAGCGGATACGGGCGCAAGCAGGGCGAGGAAGGACTCCGCGAGTTCGCCTACCCGCACTCCTTCACCGCCAAGACCGGCCCCGCCCAGTTCCCGGTCACGACCTTCGGCAGGCCCGCGCGTGCGCTGGCGGGAGCCCTCGCCGCCGTGCGCGACAGGGTCCTGGCCGAGGGCGGAGAGAAGACCGGCTGATCGTACGACCGGAAGGACGCTGTTCCGCGCTGCGGTGCCCGCGCGAGGAGGCGTCGCGGAACGCCGACTGCGCCCCCTCGCGCGTGGGGATCATGCTCAGTTCAGTGGGCCGCGGTCACTGTCGGGACCGGCGCGGTGCGCGCCGGCGCGATGGAGCGTCGCCAGCCACTGGGTCACGACGGAGTCGATGAAGGCGTCGGTGACCGTGCCACGGTCCAGGAAGAGCCGGGCGAGGACGGGGCCGTAGAGCAGGGTGAACTCGTCGTCGCCGACCTGGATGCCCGAAGGCTCCAGCAGCCTGTTGAAATCGGCGTGGCGGTCCTCGCCGATCCGAGCGAGCGCTCGGGCGCTGTCCGGGTCGTGGTCGGCCTGTGCGGCGACGGCCAGGGCCGCGGTGCGTACGGCCGGCACGCCGACGCCCGAGCGCAGGCTCTTCAGCCAGGCGGTGGCGACAGCACCCACGTCACTGCTCGGCTCGGGGTAGCTGCCCAGGTCGGGGCCCTCGATGACGAGGTCGAAGAGCAGGGCGGCTCGGGTGGGCCAGTGACGGTAGAGGGTTTGCCGTGTGACGTCCGCCCGCTCGGCCAGCAGGGCATAGGTCAGCCCTGCCGGCCCGACCTGCGGCAGCAGTTCGCGCGCGACGGCCAGCACGCGGTTGCGCGTGCGCTGCACGCGCGGATTGTCCGGGGTCGGCCGACGGCGGTGGAGGGGCTCCTTCATGCCGTCACTCTACTTGCGCGTCATACACGACGTGTGATTCACATCACCACCAGATTCATCCACTGTGTGTGATACTGGCGATGAGTAATCATACTCAATGGATGATTGATGAGTGGGTCCTCTGACCCCCGCCACCTGTGAAAGAGAGTCGACCATGACGTCACACACCATGCCCGAGCCCGTATTCGCCCGAACGCGCCTCGGCTCCGGTCCCGGCTTGCTCCTCGCCCATGGCGCCGGCAGCAGCCTGGCCAATACCTACGGCCCCATCCTGGAAGGTCTCGCCGCAGGCCACACCGTGGTCGGTGTCGACTATCCGGGCAGCGGTGAAACGCCGCGGTCGACCGCCCCGCTGTCGGTCGACGACCTCGCGGACCAGCTTGTGGCCGCCGCCGACGCGGAGGGCCTCGACCGGTTCGCCGTGTCCGGCTACTCCCTCGGCGGCGCGGTCGCCGTCCGCGTAGCCGCCCGCCATCCCGAGCGCGTCACCGCGCTCGTTCTGACCGCCGCCTTCGCACACCGTGACAACCGGCTGGCACTCGCCTCCTCGGTCTGGAACAAGATCGCCGCGTCCGGAGACGGTGAACTGCTCGCGGAATTCATGCTCTTGATGTCCCTCGGTACTCAGGGGCTGGAGTCGATGCCGGGCGAGCAGCTGCCGCAGGTGCTCGGCTACACGGCTGCCGCCGCGGCCGAGGGCAGTCCTGAGCAGACCGACCTTGTCGGCCGGGTCGACGTTCGAGACGACCTCGCCGCCATCAACGTGCCTGCCCTGGTCATCTCGACCACCGACGACCGGCTCACCTCCACCGCTCTGCACCACCAGCTCGCCCAGACCATCCCCGGCGCCGAGCTTGCGGAGATCGCCACCGGCCATCTGCCGATGCTCGAACGGGCCGACGAGTGGCTCCGACTCATCGCGGACTTCCTCGGCAAGCACGACGCCTGAAAGGCGGACGCGCCGCGGCACCGCGCGGCCCAGTGTCGCGGCGCCGCGGCGCGTCCGTGGCAGCTGCTCCGACCGCGGATCACGGTGGCAGCACCTGGCGGGTCCGCTTCACCGTCTCGGCCTACTGAGGAGAGCCGACCGAAGTGTGCTTGGTGAATCGGTGAAGGGCAGGCGGCGAACGAGCGGTTGGACTTCTGCCCGTATGGCGTCATGCTGCGGGCGTTGGGCGAGCGCTTGACGATCTCTTGACTGCGTGGCTGTGCCTGACGCTCGTGACAGGACTCGGCCTGACCCGCAGCGATACGCTCAGCGTTCCCGAATCGACGGCTGTGCGTTCCGGGGCGACCTCCTGGCCACCCGCTGACCTGCGGCGACGGAGTTTTCTACAAGCCCCACGAAGGCGGGGCCGGCCCTGAGGTGGGTCAGGGCGCTCGGTCCACAGGACACCGGATCGGGGTGCGGCGGGGTGCTGCACAGGGGGGTCGAGTGCGCGGACGGGCCTGTCCGGGCTGTCTTAGCTCAGGGGCACCCGAGTGAACTGTCCCGACACATGCAGGTCCGCCTCGATCGCGTCGGCCGTCTCGCGGAGGGCCGGGACGAGGTGGTCGACGCATTCCGGGAGCGTGTGCCGGGAGGCGTGCATCGCCGTGTTGAGGGCGGCCACCGCGCGGCCCGTGCGGTCGCGGACGGGGACCGCTAGCGAGCGCAGGCCCTCCTCCAGCTCCTCGTCGACCAGGGCGTAGCCCTGGTGCCGGACCTCTTCCAGGGTGCGGGCGAGGGTCTGTGGATCGGTGATCGTGCGGGGAGTGAGCGGGCGCAGTGGGCCGAGGGTGCGGTCGGCCGGCGGGAGGTCGGCCAGTAGGACGCGGCCCATGGACGTGGCGTACGCGGGCAGCCGGGTGCCCACGGTGATGTTCACGCTCATCACCCGGGCCGTCGCCACCCGTGCCGTGTACTGGATCTCGTCCCCGGCCGCCGTCAGCACGGCGAGTGATGTCGACTCGTGGATGCGCTCGGCGAGTGCGGCCAGGTGTGGGGCGGCGATGTGGGGGAGGGAAGTGCGGGACAGGGGTGGGTAGCCGAGGGAGAGGACCTGGGGAGTGAGGGTGAAGGTGCCGGGGCGGGGCTGGGCGACCAGGCCGAGGTGCTCGTAGGTGATCAGGGCTCGGCGTGCGGTTGCGCGGGCCAGGCCCGTCGCCTTCGCCACCTCCGTCAGGGTGAGGTCCGCCCGGCCCTCGCCGAAGGCGGTCAGTACGGTCAGGCCGCGGGCCAGCGACTCCACGAACTCCCGGCCCAGCTCCTGCTTCGACGCGCCCGTCCAGGTCGCCAGCCCCGAGGGGGCCGGGGCGGGCTCCGGGCGGGGCGCCGTGCGCAGGTCCTCCTCCATCGCCGTCACCGCCGCGCGCAGCCGGGGCAGCAGCGTGTCGCGCAGGCCGGTCGCGGTGTGCCGGCTGGTGTGGCTGACCACGCTCGCCGCGCACGCGATCCGGCCGGTACGGGGATCCCGTACCGGAACCGCCACCGCCACCAGCCCGGGCTCGATCAACTGGTCGTCCAGCGCCCACCCGTCCTGCCGGGCTCGCGTCGAACGCCGGGTGAACTCCTCGGCGGGCAGCGGCTGTTCGGTCGGGGGTACGGCCGGGAAGTCGCGGTTCTGCGGGTCCGCCGCCCGGCGTGCCCGCCAGCGCTTCCAGTCCTCCGCCGTCCACTCCGTCGCGAACAGCGGGCCCGGCGCGGTGCGTTCGGCGGGCAGCAGGTCGCCGATGCGGAAGCTGAGGGACATCGCGCGGCGGCGGGTGGCCTGGTGGATGAAGCGGATGCCGTCGCCGTCGGCGACCGCGAGGGACACCGACTCGTCCAGTTCGTCGGCGAGGGCGTCCGCGCGGGCGGCCAGCAGGGCGGGCAGGCGCAGGGCGGCCAGATAGGCATTGCCGAGTTCCATCAGGCGGGGGGCCAGTACCGCGTCGCGGCCGTCCAGGCGGACGTATCCCATGTGCGCGAGCGTCGAGGTGATGCGGTCGACCGTGGAACGGGCCAGGCCGGTGGCGCGTTCCAGCGCGCTCAGGCTTAGGGTGCCGCCCGCCTCCGTCAGCTGCCGCAGTACGGCGATCCCGCGGATCAACGGCGTGACCGCCTCGTCCGGCACGGCCGAGGCGGCGGCCTCCTTCAGCGTGGGGTTGGCGGGCATCTTCTCTCCGGTACGGCGATCGCGGCAGGCCTACGGTAACGGCGGATCCCCAGATCGTCTCCGGCCCGCCCTGCCACCGGCCGCCGAGTCCGCCCCCTCCGTCGCCGATTCCGCCCACCTCCGTCGCGTCCCCGGCGCCGATTCCTCCCCGACCGTCACCTCACCAACGCCACGGCCACCCCGATCGCCGCGTCACCCGTGTTGAGTCCGCGCCTTCCGCCGCGTCCCCGACGCCGATTCCTCCCCGACCGTCACCTCACCAACGCCACGGCCACCCCGACCGCCAACATCACCCCCGCCGAGTCCCCCTACCGCCGAGTCACCCGCACCACATGGTTCCCCTCCAGATCCGCCCCCGCCACCACGATCCGCACGCCCCGCCCCCGGTCCTCGAAGGACTCCCCGGGGGTGAAGGTGGCGTCCGACAGTTCGGCGTGGACGTTCGGGCTGCGGGTGCAGCCGCCGCTGTCGCGGTGGGAGTCGTACACCGTCACCGGACCGCGGCCGGTGTCCACGTCCGCGTCGACCTTGTAGATCAGTACGCCCGGCCGGCACACCGCCTCGTCGTTGCCGTCGCGGGTGCGCAGCTCCACGGCGTATCCCGTGCGGCGGTCGAGGGGTATGAAGACGAGCTTGGAGCCGCCCGCGCGGGCCAGCGGGGTCAGGGTGTGCTCGGTGGTGCCGGGGCGGGACACACAGGTCACCTGGGCGGTGTCCAGCCAGCCCAGCTTCCACTTGTGCCAGCCGAGGAGGTCGTTGTTGGCGCCCCAGTCCTCGCTCATGATGTCCCAGTGCCCGACCGCGCCCCCGCCCTCCTGGGTGTAGAGGTCGGGCAGGCCGAAGACGTGGCCGTTCTCGTGCGGCAGGACGCGGTAGCCGGTCAGGTCGTAGGAGCCGGAGCCGTCGTCCTGGCGGGAGTAGACGAACGAGGCGTTGGCGACGGGTACGCCGTCCGCCGTGGGCGCCTCCTTGTTGCCCGCGAACGTCACTGACAGGACCGTGTCCAGCGCCGAGGGGCCCGCGTTCGGCGTCACCAGCACGTTCAGCAGGTCGTACTCGCGGAAGTCGACCTTGGGATCGGCCGCGGCCACTATGTCCTGAACCAGCCGCCGGTAGCCGGGGTCGAAGGGGGCCCCGCGTTCTATGCCGTACGCCTGGAACGACTTCGGCATCCGCAGCCAGTCGGCGATCGGGGTCTCCGGGCGGTAGTCCAGGCGGCCGTACGAACTGGTGCGGAACCACTCCCGGGTCCGTGGGAAGAACTCGTTGAACCGGTCCAGCGCGTTGCCTTTGCCGGGCGCGTCCGAGAAGTCGATCATCACGGTGAGGGCGCGGACGGTGCCGGTGGAGCGGGAGTAGCCGCCGGGGGTCGGGATGCCCTCCGTCATCTGCACGTCGGCCCTGCCGCTGATCAGGCAGGGCCCGTGGTCGGAGGAACGGGCCAGAGCGCCGAGCGGCCGTGCTCCCGCCGTCGCGGAGCCCACCGTGTGGTGGCCCGTGCCGGCCGAGGTGCTCACCGCGAGTGTCACGGCGGTCACCGCGCCGAGCGCGGCCGCGCGGCGCGGGCGTATCCGACGGCGGGACGGCTGCATGCATGGACCTTTCGCTCCAGGCAGCCACCGGTCTCCGGCTGCACCCTCTCGATTCACCCTGTGCCGGGTGCGGCGTGGGCGCGCGCTGGAGCAGACCGATCGTGGGTTTTCGCTGAGTAAGCGCCGGTCAGCGGGGGTGCGACCGAGGCAGTGGAGTGCTGTGACACGGGTCACAGGGGTTCTTTTGGCGGACGGGAAATAACCGGGGACCGATTCCCCGTTTGAACCGGCGTACGAGCGAAACGGGGGATCGCTCCCCGGATCGCCCCGCAGTCTCAGTCATGAACGCCTCAGACATTGACCCAGGAGTACGCCGTGCAGACCGCCACCCCCGAACGACGCAAGGCGACCCGGCCGCGCGCCGACGCCCTGCGCAACCGGGAGCGGATCGTCACCGCCGCCCGGGAGATGTTCGTCGAGCACGGACCCGAGGTTCCGCTCGACGAGATCGCCCGCCGGGCCGGCGTCGGCAACGCCACGGTGTACCGCAACTTCCCGGACCGCGACGCCCTGGTCCGCGAGGTCGTCTGCTCCGTCATGGACCGCACGGCCCAGGCCGCCGAGCAGGCCCTGGAGGAGCACGGCGACGCCTTCGCCGCGCTGGAGCGCTTCGTGCACGCCGCCGCCGACGAGCGGATCAGCGCGCTGTGCCCGATGATCTCCAGCACTTTCGACGAGCACCACCCCGATCTGGAGGCCGCAGGGCGCCGGGTCGAGCAGCTCGTCGAGGAGGTGATGGCGCGCGCCAAGGCGGCCGGGCAGCTCCGCACGGACGTGGGGGTCGGCGATCTGATGATCGTCATCGCCCAGCTCAGCCGGCCTCCGGCCGGTGCCGCGTGCCTCAGCGTGGACCGCTTCGTGCACCGGCATCTCCAGCTGTTCCTGGACGGTTTGCGGGCGCCGGCCCGCTCCGGCCTGCCGGGTACGGCGGTGACCCTGGAGGTCCTGCGCCAGGCCTGACCGCCGACTGATCTTCACGTTCCCGACTCTCGCAATTTCCTGCCAGACGTTTCGACGTATTTCCGTACTTACATTCCATCTCGCAGCTCCGACGCTTTTCCGTCCCGAAGTCCTGAAGTCCCGAAGTCCTGAAGTCCCGAAGTGGGTACCCCCATGTCTGAAACAGCCGTCAAGGCTCCCGGCGTCCCCGACGCCAACCGCTGGAAAGCGCTCGTCTTCATCGCGCTCGCCCAGCTGATGGTCGTCCTCGACGCCACCATCGTGAACATCGCGCTGCCCTCTGCCCAGCAGGACCTGGGCATCTCGGACGGCAACCGGCAGTGGGTCGTCACGGCCTACGCCCTTGCCTTCGGCGGTCTGCTGCTCTTCGGCGGCCGGATAGCCGACCTGTGGGGCCGCAAGCGCGCCTTCGTCATCGGCCTCGCCGGCTTCGCTCTCGCCTCCGCGCTCGGTGGTGCCGCCACCAACGAGGCGATGATGTTCGGCGCCCGCGCCCTCCAGGGTGTCTTCGGCGCCCTCCTCGCCCCCGCCGCGCTCTCCCTGCTGGCCGTGATGTTCACGGACGCCAAGGAGCGTGCCAAGGCGTTCGGTATCTACGGCGCCATCGCCGGTGGTGGCGGTGCCGTCGGTCTGATCCTCGGCGGTTTCCTCACCGAGTACCTGGACTGGCGCTGGACGTTCTACGTCAACATCCCGTTCGCGGTGATCGCCGCGGCCGGTGCCTGGTTCGTCATCCGTGAGCCCGAGGGCGGCCGCAACCGTTCCCCGCTCGACATTCCCGGCGTCATCCTGTCCACCCTCGGTCTGGTCGCGCTGGTGTACGGCTTCACCCGCGCCGAGTCCGAAGGCTGGAGCGACTCGGTGACCGTCACCATGTTCGTCGCGTCGGCCGTCCTCCTCGCCACGTTCGTGTTCGTCGAGGCCCGGGTCAAGGCCCCGCTGCTGCCGCTGCGCGTCCTCACCGAGCGCAACCGCGCCGGCGTCTACCTCTCGCTCGGCCTCGCGATCATCGCGATGTTCGGCCTGTTCCTCTTCCTGACCTACTACCTCCAGGTCGTGAAGGGCTACTCGCCGGTCAAGACCGGCTTCGCCTTCCTGCCGATGATCGCGGGCATGATCACCGGCTCGACCCAGATCGGCACCCGTCTGATGACCCGGGTCGCGCCGCGCCTGCTGATGGGCCCCGGCTTCCTGGTCGCCGCGGTCGGCATGCTGCTGCTGACCCAGCTGGAGATCGGCTCCTCGTACGCCGCTCTGCTGCTGCCGGCGATGCTGCTGCTCGGCCTCGGCATGGGTACGGCGTTCATGCCGGCGATGTCCCTGTCCACGCAGGGCGTCGAGCCGCGGGACGCCGGTGTCGCCTCAGCGATGGTCAACACCTCGCAGCAGGTCGGCGGCGCGATCGGCACGGCCCTGCTGAACACGATCGCCGCCTCGGCGACCACGTCGTACATCGCCGACCACATCGGCTCGGCGACCTCCCCGACGCAGCAGCAGCTGGTCCAGCTGGAGGGCCAGGTGCAGGGCTACACCAGCGCCATCTGGTTCGCCGTCGGCATCCTGGTCGTCGCGGCCGCGATCGCCATGACCTTCATCAACGCCGGCCGCCCGAACATGGGCGCGCCCGCCGGTGCGGGCGAGGGAGCCGAGGACGAGGTGGCGGTGCCGGTGGTGGCCCACTGACCCCGCTGACCGCATCGACCCACTGACGGCGCCTGTCCCGGCGTACTCCTTCGGGCACTCCGCACGGGCTCAGCGGAGCCAGGGCAGATCCGCCCCGGCCTCGCTGGGCTGAAGTCCCTCGGCGACGATCCGCATGATCTCGCCGAGGGACTTCTGCTGTTCCGGGGTGAGCCGGTCGAACACGGCCTGCCGTACGGCGGCCACATGGCCCGGCGCCGACCGCTTCAGCACCTGAACGCCCTCGTCCGTGAGCACCGCGAACTGGCCCCGCTTGTCGGAGGGGCAGTCCTCGCGGCGGACCCAGCCGTTCTTCTCCAGCCGGGCGACGGCGTGGGAGAGACGGGAGCGGGTGATCTTCGCGTGCATCGCCAGCTCGGTCATCCGCAGCCGACGGTCCGGGCACTCGGCGAGCTTGACGAGGAGGCCGTAGTAGACGTGCGGCATGCCCGCGTCCCGCTGGAGCTGGCGGTCGAGGTGGTCCTCCAGGAGCGTGGCGGCCTCGATGTACGAGCGCCAGACGCGCTGCTCCTCGTCGGTGAGCCAGTTCGGCTCGTCGGCGGGTGCGGACGCGGGTGCGGGTGCGGATGCCGTGTTCATGGGCTCCACTGTACGAGACCTCTCCTTGAAATTTAAACAAATAGTGCGTAAGGTCAGGGCTGGAAAGATTTAGAGTTAAAGCAAATTGGTCGAAGCGAAACTGGGTCCTCCCGGAGGGAGCCGCCGTCATGTCCGCCGCCGCTCAGGAGCGCATGCCCGCCCTGTATCTCAGTCACGGTGCCCCACCGCTGGCGGACGACCCGATCTGGCCCGGACAGCTCGCCGCCTGGTCCGCCGCACTGCCCCGCCCGCGGGCCGTCCTCGTCGTCTCCGCCCACTGGGAAGAGGCCCCGCTCGCCCTCGGCGCCACCCGGACCGTCCCCCTCGTCTACGACTTCTGGGGCTTCCCCGAGCACTACTACCAGGTCCGGTACGAGGCTCCGGGCGCTCCCGAACTCGCCGAGTCCGTACGCAAGTTGCTGCGCGGCCCCGGCATGCCGGTCCAGGACGTCCCGGACCGGGGCCTGGACCACGGGGCGTACGTCCCGCTGGTCGAGATGTTCCCCGAGGCCGACATCCCCGTCCTGCAGGTCTCCATGCCGACCCTCGACCCGGTGCGGCTGATGGAGATCGGCCGCAAGCTGGCCCCCCTGCGCGACGAGGGCGTGCTCATCGTCGGCTCCGGCTTCTTCACCCACAACCTCGCCGCGCTGCGGCACACCGGCGGGGGAGTGCCGAGCTGGTCGGCCGAGTTCGACGACTGGGGCCGGCGGGCGCTTCAGGCGCGTGACGTGGACGCCCTGCTGGACTTCCTCCACAAGGCTCCGGCGGGCCGCTACGCCCACCCCCGCACCGAGCACTTCGCCCCGCTGTTCGTGACCATGGGCGCGGCGGAGGTGGCCGGTGAGCTGGGCGCGCAGAAGTCGGTGATCGACGGGTTCTGGTTCGGGATGGCGAAGCGGTCGGTGCAGTTCGGCTGACCCGCACTGCCGGCTCCGGCCTACAGCTCCTTCTCGTACCAGGCCACGTCCCAGTAACGCCCGAACTTGCGGCCGACCTCCCGGTAGGTGCCGACGTACCGGAAGCCGAAGCGCTCGTGCAGCCGCGTGGACGCCTCGTTCGGCTGCGCGATGCCCGCGTAGGCGCGGTGCAGGTCCTCACCGGCCAGCGCCTCGAAGAGGGCCTCGTACAGCAGCGTGCCGACGCCGCGGCGGCCGGCGTGCGGGGCGACGTAGACCGTGACCTCCACGGACGTGGAGTACGCGGCCTTCGCGCGATAAGGGCCGGATGTGGCGTACCCCAGGATTTCCTGTGAGTCCGCGTCCGTGGCAACCATCAGCCGGTGCGGCCCGTCTTCCGGGTGGGAGAGCAGCCAAGGGCGGCGCTCCGTCGGAGTGAAGACCGCCGTGTCGAATGTGATGGGCGTCTCACGAACGTAGTGGTTGTAGAGGTCGGTGAGGGCCGCGAGATCACCCTCGACTCCCGGTCTGACCTGCACCTCTGTACGTCCCGACGGCATCGGGCCTCCTCGTGTGGCCGGACAGGAGCCGGACAGGGTACTGCATGATCAGAAAAATCGAGGGGCGGGTTGGGAATTCTGTCCTGATTCCAGTCGTTGTTTCCATCGGATGCAGGGCACCCGAACGAAGACCGGAGAGGGTGCTGAGCGTTCGTAGGACCACCCGCTGACCTCACATCGCAAGGGAGCACGCATGGCAACCCGTGCCGTCGCCCGTCGTACGTCCGCCGCAGGCGGGACCGTCGACGCGGCCAGCAGTGTTCGCGCCCATGGCGGCGAGATCGCGGACCGCGATCTGGTCGGCATGTATCTCGACGAGATCGCGCGGACGCCGCTGCTCGACGCCGCCAAGGAGGTCGAGCTGTCCCAGACCATCGAGGCGGGTGTGTTCGCGCGACAGGTCCTCGACGGGTACGAGGAGTCCAAGGCGGACGCCACCCGTGAGGAGCTTCAGGCCCTGGTCGACGAGGGGGAGCGGGCCAAGGACATCTTCATCCGCTCCAACCTCCGCCTGGTCGTCGCGGTCGCCCGTCGCTACCCGCGCAGCGGCCTGCCCCTGCTGGACCTGATCCAGGAGGGCAACGCGGGCCTGGTGCGCGCGGTCGAGAAGTTCGACTACCGCAAGGGCTTCAAGTTCTCGACGTACGCCACCTGGTGGATCCGCCAGGCGATCACGCGCTCCATAGCCGACCAGTCGCGCACCATCCGCCTGCCCGTCCACCTGGTGGAGGAGCTGGGCCGGATCCGGCGCGTGCAGCGCGAGTTCAACCGCGACCACGGCCGGGAGCCGGAGCCCGTGGAGATCGCCGAGGAGCTCGGCTCGACGCCGGAGCGCATCAGTGACGTCCTGGACTGGGCGCGTGACCCCGTCTCGCTGAACATGTCGGTGGACGACGAGGGCGAGACCCAGTTCGGCGACCTGCTGGAGGACACGTCGGCGGTCTCCCCCGAGCAGTCCGTGATGACCCTGCTGCGCAGCGAGGAACTGGACGACCTCATCGGCCGCCTCGACCAGCGCACGGCGTCCATCATCAAGATGCGGTACGGCATCGAGGACGGCCGGGAGCGGACCCTGACCGAGGTCGGCAAGGAGCACGGCCTGACCCGTGAGCGCATCCGTCAGATCGAGAAGCACGCCCTGCTGGAGCTGAAGAAGCTGGCACGTCAGACCGGCTTCGACGCCGCCGCGTGAGGCTCGTCCGAGGTGGCGCACGGCGATCGTTGCGGGGGCGTACGCCGGGGGGCGAAGGCCCGCGCAAACATGGCTGTGTAACGCCGCTTCAAACGACGCGGGCCGGGAACAAGACTCCCTGGCACGGTAGTTCGGGCCCGAGGGTGAGCCCCCGGGCACCGACGGTCACTACGGCTGTGCGCACGGCACCACGGGTGGCCGAGCAACTGCCGCACCACACACCACAAGCCACGTCCCGACGCACTCCCCCCGGCGCCGGGACCTCCCCGAGCCGGGCTTCGGCGCCTTCCCCCGGGCGTCGGGGCCCGGCTCTTTTGCGTCGGGTCTCTTGCGCCGCGTCCCTTGCGGCGTGTCATGTGCGTCGCGTGGCCCTCGCCCGGCTGAGGGCAGGCCTGGGCGGCGGGGCACCCCGTACCTGAACCCCGGGGTGGCCCGCCGGAATGGCAGATTGTGCCACATCGGCATAGCCTGACGACGTGAGCAGCACCACCCCAGCACAGCACCCCCGGCGTTCTTCGGCGTCCTCCTCGGCCTCGCCGTCCCCCTCGGCCGCCTCCCTGACCGAGCGGCGCAAGGCGGAGACGCGGATGGAGATCGCCCGCGCGGCGGCGGGCCTTTTCGTGCGGCACGGACTGCGCGGCACCCGCGCCGAGGACATCGCCCAGGCCGCCGGGATCGCGCCGCGCACCTTCTACCGCTACTTCGCCACCAAGGAGGAGGCCGTCGCCCCCCTCTACGCGGCCGGCGCCCAACGCTGGGTGGAAGCGGTCCGCGAGGCCCCGGCCGAGCTGTCGCTCCCGCAGGCGCTGGAGCACGCGGTACGGCACACCCTGACGCCGGGGGTGGGCGTGTCCGCGGCGTCCTGGGAGTGGGTGCGCACGCTGATCCGGATGTCCGAGGCGAGCCCGGCGCTGCGGAAGGTGTGGGCGGAGGTGTGCAGATCCTCGGAGGACACGCTGGTAGAGGTGCTGGGGGAGCGGGTGCCGCCCACTACCGACGGTGACGACAACGTTGCCGAAGGCGCCTCCCCGCAGTTGCGTTTCACCGCGGCCGTCGCGAGCGCGGTCGTACGGGTGGCCGTCGAGTCCTGGGCGGCGGGGACCGCCCCGGCGACGGGACCGGAGGGCCCGGCGGAGCTGGCGCTGCGGAACCTGGAGTCGCTGCGAGACTTCCGGTGGGGGTGAGCGGGCTGGCCCCTCACCCCGCCGCCCGGCTCAGCCGTGCCCCCAACTCCCGGGCGTACTCCACGAGTTCCGTCGGCTGCCGCACCGTGAACTCGAAGCCCAGCATCGCCAGCCGTACCGCCACCCACTGCAACGGGTCGGCCGTGCTGCCGCGCAACCGGCACCTGCCCTCGTCGAGCGGCTCCGGCGCACCCAGCCACCCCCGCAGCCGCGCCGCGACGACGTCGGCGGGCGCCTCGAACGTGACTGTGACCTCGTACGTCTCCTGCTGACGCCGGATCGACCGCCGCAGGTACTCCGCCGCACTCCCGGTCGGCAACTCCCGTGGCGTGAACCGCGCTCCGGTCGCGAACGGCTCGCTCACCCGGTCGACGCGGAAGGTACGCCAGTCCTCGCGGCCGAGGTCGTACGCCACGAGGTACCAGCGCCGACCCGTGGACACCAGCCGGTACGGCGCGGTCAGGCGCCGCGACTCACTGCCGTCCCCGGCGCGGTACGCGAACCGCAGCCGCTCGTGGCCGGCCACCGTCGACGCCATCACGGTCAGCGTCTCGGGTGCGATGGTCGGCCCGTCGCCGCTGGTCAGTGCCGTGGTCGCGGTCTGCAGGGTGGCCACCCGGTGCCGTAGCCGGCTCGGCAGCACCTGCTCCAGCTTGGCCAGCGCGCGTACGGACGCCTCGTCCATGCCCTGAAGCGCGTGTCCGGCGCCGGCGCGCAGGCCCACCGCGATCGCCACCGCCTCCTCGTCGTCGAGGACGAGGGGCGGCATGGCCTTGCCCGCGACGAGCCGGTAGCCGCCGTCCGCGCCCTTGGTCGCCTGCACGGGATAGCCCAGCTCGCGCAGTCGGTCGACGTCCCGCCGCACCGTGCGCCGCGAGACCCCGAGCCGCTCGGCGAGCTCGCCGCCGGGCCATTCGCGGGGCGTCTGGAGGAGGGAGAGCAGTTGAAGGAGCCGAGCCGGAGTGTCCGTCGTCATGAGTCCGAGGATGCCGTACAACTAGGACATGATCTGACCTAATGCGGACCTAGTTTGAACGCATGACCTCCACCGAGACCTCTCAGCCCGGACCGGGCATGCCCTCGATACCGGATCGCCGTCGCTGGTTCGCGCTCGCGATCGTGATGACCGCCGCCTTCATGGACCTCGTCGACGTCACGATCGTGAACATCGCCATCCCGTCGATCCAGCGCCACGAGGGCGCCTCCTTCAGCCAGATCCAGTGGATCACCGCCGGATACGCGCTCGCCTTCGCCGCGGGCCTGATCACCGGCGGCCGCCTCGGCGACATCCACGGCCGCAAACGCGTCTTCCTCATCGGCATCGGCGGCTTCACCCTCGCGTCCGCGCTGTGCGGCCTCGCCGCCACCCCCGAGATGCTGGTCGGCGCGCGGATCCTGCAGGGTGCGATGGCGGCGCTGATGGTGCCGCAGGTCCTGGCGATCGTGCACGCCACCTTCCCGGCGCACGAACGCGGCAAGGTCTTCGGCCTGTTCGGCGCCGTCGTAGGCCTCGGCGCGGTCTCCGGCCCGCTGCTCGGCGCGCTGCTGACCGAGTGGAACCTCTTCGGCCTCGAATGGCGCCCGATCTTCCTGATCAACCTTCCGGTGGGCGTCGCCGGCCTGATCCTGGGCCGCCGTTTCATCACCGAGTCCAGGGCGCCGTACGCCCTGAAACTGGACCTCGTCGGCGTCGCCCTGGTGACGCTGGGGCTGCTGATGCTGCTCTACCCGCTGACCCGCGGCCGCGAGCTGGGCTGGCCGGTGTGGGGGTACGTCTCGATGGGCGGCGCACTCGTCGTCGGCGGGGCGCTGGTGGCGTACGAGCGGCGCAAGGCGGCGCGCGAC
This sequence comes from Streptomyces spinoverrucosus, assembly GCF_015712165.1. Classification (NCBI taxonomy): domain Bacteria; kingdom Bacillati; phylum Actinomycetota; class Actinomycetes; order Kitasatosporales; family Streptomycetaceae; genus Streptomyces; species Streptomyces spinoverrucosus. Next base: position 5,015,073 of record NZ_JADPZX010000001.1, read on the forward strand.
GGCTCCCCGCTGATCGAGTTGTCGCTGTTCAGGGTGAAGAGCTTCGCCGCCGGTATCGCCGTGCAGACCGTGTTCGGGATCGCGCTCGGCATCTTCTTCCTGGTGTGGACGCTGTACATGCAGTTCGGCCTCGGCTGGGGCCCGCTGCGGGCCGGGCTGACCGGGGTGCCGTTCTCGATCGCGGTGTCGGTGGCCGCCGGGGTGTCGGTGCAGAAGCTGGTGCCGCGCTTCGGTCGCGGGGTGCTGCAGGCGGGCGCGCTGGTGATGGCCGCCGGGCTGGGCCTCTACATCTGGGAGTCCGAGCGGTACGGCCTCGCCATCGCCTCCTGGCAGATGGCCCTGCCGCTGGTCGTGATGGGCGCGGGCATGGGCCTGATCGTCGCCCCGCTGACCGACGCGATCCTGTCCGAGGTGCCGCGCGAGCACGCCGGTTCGGCGTCCGGGCTGATCAGCACGGTGCAGCAGATGGGCAACGCGCTCGGGCTCGGGCTGGTGTCCGTGGTCTTCTTCGGCGTGGTGGACGAGCGGATCGTCTCCGCCGGGGCGGGGCCGGCGTTCGTGGACGGCTTCCAGCACGCGGTGGGGTGGGTCGCCGGGGTGATGGTGGTGATCTTCCTGCTGATGTTCGCGCTGCCCAGGCGGGCGGCGGGGCATGCCGAGGGCGGCGTGGATGAGCCGGTCGTCGCGGCGGAGAAGGAAGCGGCGCTGGTGCACTGAGTCACCCGTTCCCCGTGGGGCCCGGCACTGAGGTGCCGGGTCCTTCTCTGTTTTTCCGGCGCTGGAGTGCGTTCCTGGCGCTGGAGTCCGTTTCCGGCGCTGGAGTGCGGTTCGGTGAAGTCCGTTCATGCCCGAATCAAGTCCGAGCCTGTTTACTTTCCGGAAATCCGGGCGTAGCCTCCGAGTGAAACCACACGTTCGGGCACAGTCGGAGGCGAAGGGGCAATGTACGCACCGGAGCGGCAACAGGAGATCCTCCGTCTCGCCCGCGACACCGGCCGGGTGGACGTGCTGTCGCTGGCCGAGGAGTTCCAGGTCACCGCGGAGACGATCCGCCGCGACCTGAAGGCCCTCGACCGCGCCGGCCTCGTCCGCCGGGTGCACGGCGGAGCCATCCCGGTCGGCCGCCTCGACTTCGAGCCGGACATCGCCGAGCGCGAGTCCACGGCGGCCGACGAGAAGGACCGCATCGCCAAGGCGGCCCTCGCCGAACTGCCCACCGAGGGCACGATGATCCTCGACGCCGGTACGACGGTGGCCCGGCTGGCCGCCGCCATCCCGCTGGAGGCCTCGCTCACCGTCGTCACGCACAGCCTGCCCATCGCGGCCCGCCTCGCGGACCACCCGGGCATCCAGCTCCATCTCGTCGGAGGGCGCGTACGGCACCGTACGCGCGCCGCCGTGGACGCCTGGGCGCTGCGGGCCTACGGCGAGATCCGGGCGGACGTCCTCTTCGTGGCGGCCAACGGCTTCTCCGCCGAGCACGGCCTGACCACCCCCGACCTCGCCGAGGCCGCGGTCAAGCGCGCGGCCCTCGTGGCCGCCCGCCGCGTGGTGCTGCTCGCCGACTCCTCCAAGCACGGCCAGGAGCACTTCGCCCGCTTCGGCGACCTGAGCGACGTGGACCTGTTGATCACCGACCACGGGCTGAGCCCCGAAGACGCCACCGCCATCGAGCGCGGCGGCACGGAAGTAGTGCGCGCATGATCCTCACCGTCACCCCCAACCCGTCCCTCGACCGCACCTACGAGGTCCCGTCCCTGGAGCGCGGCGAGGTCATCCGCGCCACCGGCGAACGCATGGACCCCGGCGGCAAGGGCGTGAACGTCTCGCGCGCCGTAGCGGCCGCCGGACGGCGCACGGTGGCGGTGTTGCCCCTGGGTGGTGCGCCGGGCGCGCTCGTCGCCGACCTGCTCGACGCGCAGGGCATCGAGGTGGCGCCGGTCCCGATCGCGGGCGCCACCCGTTCGAACATCGCGCTCGCGGAGGCGGACGGCATCCTCACGAAGATCAACGCGCCGGGGCCGGAGCTGTCGGCCCAGGAGCAGGAACTGCTCTTCGACACGGTGCGCGCGCAGGCCCGGGACGCCGACTGGATCGCCTGCTGCGGCAGCCTGCCGCGCGGCCTCGCGCCCTCCTGGTACGCCGAGCTGGTCGCGCGGGCGCACGCCGGAGGCGCCCGGATCGCGCTGGACACCTCGGGGCGTGCGCTGCTGGAGGCGTTGCGGGAGCGGCCCGACGTGGTGAAGCCGAACGCCGAGGAACTCGCGGAGGCCGTCGGGCGGCCCCTGGCCACGGTGGGCGACGCGGTGAAGGCGGCCGAGGAGTTGCGCGAGCGGGGCGCACGCGCCGTGCTGGCGAGCCTGGGCGCCGACGGGCAGCTGCTCGTGGACGACGCGGGCACCTGGTACGGCAGCGCGCGCGTGGACGTCGTGCGCTCCAACGTGGGCGCCGGCGACTCCTCGCTCGCCGGCTTCCTGATCGCCGGCGGCAGCGGCCCGGAGGCCCTCGCCTCCGCCATCGCGCACGGCGCGGCCGCCGTCCAGCTGCCCGGGAGCGTGATGCCGACGCCGGGCGATCTGGACCCGGCAGCGGTGACGGTCACCTCCGACGTGCCGGTTGACCGCGAGCTGAAGGAGCCGGTCTCATGAGCGTGCCTACGACGGTTTGTCCGTCATCTGCCGAATCGGCCGGTGCGTGGCGAGGCTCCCCCTTACTCGCCGCGGCTGTCCCCACAACCCCCCACAGCATCCCCGTCCCCTTTTCCGCCCACCCCACCTCACGGGCGATACGCGTGCTAAGGAGCCCGCGATGAGTGACATGATCACCGCGGACCTGGTCGACCTCGACCTGTCCGCCGACACCAAGGAAGCGGCGGCGCGCGCCCTCGCCGAGCGCATGGTGGCCCTGGGCCGGGTGACCGACCTGGAGGGTTTCCTCGCCGACGTGGCGGCCCGTGAGGCACAGATGCCGACCGGCCTCGACGGCGGCATCGGCATCCCGCACTGCCGCAGCGAGCACGTCACCGAGCCGACGCTCGCCTTCGGGCGCAGCGCGGCCGGGATCGACTTCGGTGCGGCGGACGGTCCGGCCGACCTGATCTTCCTGATCGCCGCGCCCGCCGGGGCCGACGACGCCCACCTGACGATCCTGTCGTCGCTGGCCCGGCAGCTGATGAACACCGAGTTCACCGACGCGCTGCGGGCGGTGAGAGACGCGGGGTCCGCGGCGGCGCTCATCCGCGGGGACGAGACTCCGGCGGCCGCCACCGCCGGGGAGACGGAGTCGGCAGCCGCGGCCGGTTCGGCCGCTTCCGCCGACTCCGCGGACTCCGTGGCGGCGTCGGGGGCGGCCTCCGCCGACGCCGCCACGGGTGACACCGTCGCCGCTTCCGGTGACTCCGGCGACTCCGCCGACTTGGGCGGCGAGCGTCCGTTCCGTATCGTCGCCGTCACCTCCTGCCCCACCGGCATCGCCCACACCTACATGGCGGCCGAGTCGCTGGAGAACGCGGGCCGCGAGGCCGGTGTGGAGGTCGTCGTCGAGACGCAGGGCTCGGCCGGCTTCACCAGGCTCGACCCGGCGGTCATCGCGGCGGCGGACGGCGTGATCTTCGCGCACGACCTGCCCGTACGGGAGAAGGACCGCTTCGCCGGGAAGCCCACCGTCGACGTCGGCGTGAAGGCGGGCATCAACCGTGCCGCCGAGCTGATCTCCGAGGTGCGCGGCAAGGCGGCGCGCGGCGAGGTCACCGCGGCCGCCAGGCCCGGCGGGACCCCCGTCGAGCGCGCCGGCGAGCCCGGCGAGGGCTACGGCACCAAGCTGCGCAAGTGGCTGATGTCCGGCGTGAGTTACATGGTCCCGTTCGTCGCCGCCGGCGGTCTGCTCATCGCCCTCGGCTTCGCGATCGGCGGCTACCAGATCAACGAGGCCAAGTCCGTCACCGAGCACTTCGACTGGGGCCAGATCGACAGCTGGGGCGCCCTGCTGTTCCAGATCGGCGCCGCGGCCTTCGGCTTCCTCGTCCCGGTCCTCGCCGGATACATCGCCTACGGCATGGCCGACCGGCCCGGCCTCGTGCCCGGCTTCGTCGGCGGCGCGATCTCCGTGACGATCGGCGCCGGGTTCCTCGGCGGTCTGGTCGCCGGTCTGATCGCCGGTGGTGTGGTCCTCGGAATCCAGCGCGTCAACATCCCGGCGCCCCTGCGCGGCATCATGCCCGTGGTGGTGATCCCGCTGATCTCCTCGGCGATCGTCGGATTCCTGATGTTCGTGGTCATCGGCAAGCCCATCGCCGAGGTACAGAAGGCCCTGACCGACTGGCTGAACGGCCTGTCCGGCGCCAACGCCGTCCTCCTCGGTGTGCTGCTCGGCCTGATGATGTGCTTCGACCTCGGCGGCCCGGTGAACAAGGTGGCCTACACCTTCGCGACGGCCGGTATCTCGGTCGCGGCCCCCAGCGACTCCGCGATGAAGATCATGGCCGCCGTGATGGCCGCCGGCATGGTCCCACCCCTGGGCATGGCCCTGGCCACCACCGTCCGCAAGAAGCTGTTCACCACCGCCGAGCGCGAGAACGGCAAGGCCGCCTGGGTCCTCGGCGCCTCCTTCATCTCCGAGGGCGCGATCCCGTTCGCGGCCGCCGACCCGCTGCGCGTCATCCCCGCCTCCATGGCGGGCGGCGCGGTCACCGGCGCCCTGACCATGGCGTTCGGCTCGACCCTGCGCGCCCCGCACGGCGGCATCTGGGTCACCTTCCTGATCGGCAAGCCGCTGCTGTACCTGCTGGCCATCGCGGCGGGTACGGCGGTCACGGCAGGCCTGGTCATCGTCCTCAAGGGCCTGCGCAAGCCGGCCCCCGGGGCGACGGAGCCCGAGCCGGTCGCGGTCCCGACGGAGGCCAAGCAGCCGGTGGCGGCGGCGTAACGCCGGGATCGGAGAGGCAGCCGGTGGCGGTGTAACGCCGGGATCGGAGGAGGCAGCCGGTGGCGGTGTAGCGCCGGGATCGGAGAGGCAGCTGGTGGCGGTGTAGCGCCGGGATCGGAGAGGCAGCTGGTGGCGGTGTAACGCCGGGATCGGAGAGGCAGCTGGTGGCGGTGTAACGCCGGGATCGGAGAGGCAGCTGGTGGCGGTGTAACGCCGGGCGCGGAGAAGGCAGCCGGTGGCGGTGTAACGCCGAGCACGGGGAGGCAGTGCGGTCCGGGACCGAGGTGAGTCCCGGACCGTGCTGTTCGTTCACGCCGGGGCGTGTGAGGCGCGCGCCGCCAGGAACGTGGCGCTTTCAGGCTCGCGTGCCGGTGAGGAACGCGGCGTTTTCAGGCTCGCGTGCCGATGAGAAACGCGGCGCTTCAGGCTCGCGCGCCGTCAGGATCCCGTCGCTCAGCCGACCGCCCCTCACGACAGCTGCGCGGCCCTCCGCTCCATCGCCTCCCGGGCCGCGTCCTCGGACGTGTACACCTCGCACATGTGCCGACCGTCCGGCGTCGCCGTGTGCTCGACCTCCCACAGGGAGATCTCCTGCCCGTCGCACAGCAGGAACGCGTGCTCGTAGAGCGCGAAGCCCAGCCCGGCGCGCCCCGCGCGGCACGGGCGCCCGAAGGCCTGCGTGATCTGGTGGGCGCACGCCATGGCGAGCAGCGCGGCCGTCTCCGCGCCCGGCCGGTCCGGGTTCTCCGCCCGGCGCAGCAGCCGGCGGGCGTGATCCGCCGAGTCGTCCGGCACGTACGCGTGCCGCGGCGTGGGGATCGACGACAGCTCCACCGGCACCGGCAGTTCGAAATCCGGCGTGTCCGGCGGCAACGCGAGCCGGGAGCCCGCGGCGTGCAACTCCTCCGAGTCGACGTACACCTCGTGCTGCGGGGGGCCGCCCGGCGTGGTGTTGTGGACGAGCTCCCAGAGGGTGAGCGCCGAGCCGTCGGCGAGGAGCCAGGTGTGCCGGTACGTCTCCTGGTGCAGGCCCGCGCTGTGGTGCGCGGAGTGCAGCGAGCTGTCGTGCGCCAGCGCGCTGTCGAGCCGCCTTATCGTCTCGTCCGGCAGCTCGAACGAGTTCAGGGCGCGTCCGAGCAGTCGCGCGAGATGCTCCTCCGGAGACTCGGGCGAATCGGGTGATTCGTACGCTGCCGTCTCGTACGGAACGCTCAAGGTTTCTCCCGGCGTTGCTGCATGTCACCTTGTGGGTGCATACCGTAGCCCCTCGGTCGGACATCATGTCCGGGAACCGAGAAAACGTACGCCGGGAAAACGGCCGGGCCGCGCGAAAAGTTCCCACGCGACCCGACGCTCCGTCAAAAAGTCCTGGTCGGACGGCCGTCGTACGGATCTCCCGGCTCGCGTCGGTCAGTCGGCGCTCCCGGCGATCCACTCGCTCCACGCCATGTTCCAGCCGTTGAGCCCGTTGTCCGGCGCCACCGTGGAGTCGGCGGAGTTCTTCACGATCACGACGTCCCCCGTGATCGAGTTGTCGAAGAACCACTTGGCCGGAGTGTCCCCCTGCCCGCCCCGCACGTCCTGGAGCCCGACACAGCCGTGGCTGCTGCCGAAGCGGCCGAAGGGCGGATTGGCGGGCTTGTACCAGTAGTTGCCGTGGATGAACGTGCCGGACGTGGTCAGCCGCATCGCGTGCGGCACGTCCGGGATGTCGTACGCGTTGGCGAGGTCGACCGTGCGGCTGTCCATCCGGGTCTCCACCAGCTTCTCGGAGATCACCATCTGCCCGTTGTACGTGGTGAACTCGGGGCTGCCCGCCGAGATCGGGATCGTCCGGATCGTCCTGCCGTCGCGCACGACCGTCATGGTCTGCGTGTTGGCGTCCACCGTGGAGACCTGTGAGCGCCCGATGGTGAAGGTGACCGTCTTCTTCTGCACCCCGTAGACGCCGTTCGCGCCCTCCACGCCGTCCAGGTCGATCTTCATCGTGACCTTGGAGCCGGCCTTCCAGTAGTCCTCGGGCCGGAAGTCGAGCCGCTGCGCCCCGAACCAGTGCCCGACCACCTCCTGCCCACTGCTCGACGTGACCGTGATGTGCGACTGCACGGCCTTCTTGTCGCTGATCGCCTTGTCGAACGTGAACGACACCGGCATCCCGACCCCGACTGTCGTCCCGTTGTCCGGCGTGTACGTCCCGATGAAGCTGTTCGCCGGCGTCACGGTCGTGAACGTAGAGTCGGCGGCGGTGGCCTTGCCGCCCGCGTCCTTCGCGGTCGCCGCTATCTCGTACTTCGTCCCCCGCTCCAGCTGCTCCTTCGGCTTCCAGCTCCGCCCGTCCGCGGAGATCGCCCCCGGCACGGCCTGCCCCGTCTCGGCCACCGTCATCTTCACCTCGGTCAGCTTCCCGTCGCTGACCTTCACGCCGGTCGTGTTGATCGACGCGCCGGTCGAACCGTCCTTGGCCGAGATGACGATCCGCGCCGCCGAGGTCTTGCTCTCGCCGCCACTGCCGCCGCCCTTGCCGTCGTTGTCGGCCTTGGCGCTGCCACTGCAGGCGGTGAGGGTGACCGCGCCGACCATCAGGGCGGCACAGGCGACCAGCGTGCGCCGCTTTGCTATGTCCGGCGTTGTCACGGGCTGCTCCCTGTTCATGTGATGTGGGTGATCCGTTCCGGTGCGTGGAGAAAGAGGGGACCGGGGACCGGTGGGGTTCCCTCCACTCACCGGGAGCGCCATCACGTGACAGAACCGGGACAATCGCTTCGCTTGACGCGGGGCAGGGCGGGGCAGGGCGGGGCGGGGGGCTGCTCAACTCCCTCCATACAGTTCCGAGTAGGAGGGCCACCCCCCGCCCTCCCCCTCCCCCCGCCCCTTCCCCTCCACCGACTCGGCCGAGCGGACCGCTCGCACGATCGCGCGCGTCACCGTGTCCGCGCCCGCCGCCAGGATCTCGTTGAGCGCCAGCGGTTGCGTGGCATCGAGCTCGCGTGACCCGGTCGCCAGCGCGAAGACCGTGTCGCCGTCGTGCAGCAGATGCACCGGCCGCACCGCGCGTGCGATGCCGTCGTGTGCCGTGCCCGCCAGCTTCTGCGCCTGCGCCTTCGACAGGTCCGCGTCCGTGGCGACGACCGCGAGCGTGGTGTTCAGCGGGGGCGGCGCGTGCCTCGCCGCGCTCTCCGCGAGTCGCTTGCGTGCCGCCTCGTGCACCTGCGCCGACGGGTAGTTCACGCGCCCCTGGAACAACTCCCCGTACAGCACCCCCGTCTCCGGATCCACCACCGACCCCGCCGCGTTGGCCACCACCAGCGCGGCCACCGTGATGCCCGAGTCGAGGACGACGCTCGCGGTGCCGACCCCGCCCTTCATCGGCCCGACCGCGGCACCCGTACCGGCGCCCACGCACCCCTCCCGCACCGGCGCGCCGATCTCGCTCGCCGCGGCCGCCTCGACAGCGGCCCGGCCGAGGGTCGCGTCCGGTCTGGCCCGGAAGTCGCCGCCCCGGCCCAGGTCGAAGACGCACGCGGCGGGCACCACCGGCACGACGTGCGCCGGATCCGGCCCGACGCGCACCCCGCGCCCGTGTTCCTCCAGCCAGGCCATCACTCCCGACGCGGCGTCGAGCCCGTACGCGCTGCCGCCGGTCAGCACGACCGCCTCGGTCTTCTGCACCACGTTGCGCGGATCGAGGGCGTCGGTCTCCTTGGTGCCGGGGCCACCGCCGCGCACGTCCACCGCGGTGACTGCCCCGCCCTCGGGTGCGAGGACGACCGTGGTGCCGGTGAGCCAGCCGTCGCCGGTGCGCGTCGCGTGCCCCACCCGCAGGCCGGTCACGTCCGTCAGAGCATCAACTGTCATGAAGACCAGTCTCCTGCCCCCTCGGGCGTTTCCCCAGGGCGCGTTCCGGGACTCAGACGGTCGGCGTGCCCGCCTGCGCCCGGCGTTCGCGGGCGGCCAGGCGTGCCGTCAGGATCACCCCGGTCACCACCGCCAGCGCCGACACCACGCCGGCCGCGAGGACCGCCCAGTCGCCCAGGAAGGTGCAGCAGATCACCAGCAACGCCGTCATCGGCAGCACGAGTTGCGCGGTGATGCCCACCTTGAAGTAGCGCGAGTGCAGGGCCCAGACGGTGAGCAGAAACAGCGCCGTCGGCAGCGTCACCGCGGCGGACGCCGAAAGCGTGGAGATGTGCGCCTTGCCGATCGTCTGCTCGACCGCCACCTCCAGGCCCGCGCCGATCGCGGCCGCCGAGGCGAAGATCAGGTAGTGGCCGTAACCCCACACGAACGCCTGCCGGTTGGAGCGCAGGCGCCCGTGGACCGGCACCGCGAAGTAGATCCACCAGGCGGAGAACACGATCAGCAGGCCACCCGCCGCGATCGGCAGCAGCTCGCCCATCGCGTCGGTCTCGTCCGCGCCCGACTTCACGGCGACCGTGGCCGCGGCGATCGTCTCGCCGAGCACGATGATCGTGAACAGCCCGTACCGCTCGGCGATATGGTGCGGATGCCACGTGGTCGGCCGGACCTTCTCCGCGAAGACCGGCACGCACAGCTCCGCGACCACCATCACCAGGAACACCCACGGGCGCGCGGGCTGCGGGAAGAGCACCAGCCCCACCCAGCCGACCTGGCAGAGCAGCACGCCACCCGCGTACCGCAGCGCGGTGGTGCGCTCCGCGCCCTCGGCCGATCGCGCGGCGCGTAACCACTGTGTGGCCAGGGCCAGCCGCATCACCACGTAGCCGAGCAGGACGAGCAGGAAGTCGTGGTCCTCGAAGGCCCGTGAGATCCCGGCGGCGAGCAGGAGGACGCCGGCGATCTGCACCAGGGTGACCACGCGATACAGGGCGTCGTCGTTGTCGTACGCCGAGGCGAACCAGGTGAAGTTCATCCAAGCCCACCAGATGGCGAAGAACACCATCGCGTAGCTCAGGATGCCCTCGCCGGCATGGGCCTCGGCGACCGCGTGCACCAGCTGGATTCCCGCCTGTGTGACGGCCACGACGAAACACAGGTCGAAGAAGAGTTCCAGTGGCGTGGCGGCGCGGTGCGCCTCGTCGCGACCTCGGGCGGTGAGTCGGCGCAGCGGCCTCCGAGGGGTCGGCGCGCCGGACGTGGCGGGCGGCGGAGTCGGACTGGACGTCATGATTCCAAGCACAGCAGATACCGGCTGGAAAATCTTCGCAAGCCAGGGCCAACCAGGCATCCCGGTCGGCAGGGGCCCGCCGCCCCGGTTCGGGCGTGGCGCGGTGCGGCGTCGGCCCCGTGCGGCCACGGGCCGCGTCGGTGTCCGCCCCGTACCCTGGAGGCATGAGTACCTCTCCCGCCCCCGAGCCCCGTGCGCCCAAGGCCGCGCTGATCTTCGGCGATCCGCTGGACCAGCAGTCCTCGGACGACACGGACCGGGGGTGGGGCGAGCGGCCGGGCAGCGGCGGCGACGCGGCCGACGACCTGAAGCGTTTCCTCGACGAGAAGCCGCCCCACCACCTGTGAGCCGTTCGCAGGGCCCCCAGGACCCTGCCAACCGCCCTCGCTACGGCTCGGTGTGGCCCGAGCCGCGCTGCCGGCCCTGTGCGACCAGCGCGTCGCGGATCTCCTTGAGCACCTCCAGCTCGGTCACCTCGATGACCTCGTGCGTGCCCTCCCGCGCCTTCCTGCGGGCCTCCTGCCGGGCCAGGTACTTCGCCATCGGCAGCACCATCAGGAAGTAGACCACCGCCGCGGTGATCACGAAGCTCAGCGTGGCCCCCAGGACCGAGCCCCACTGGATCATGACGCCACTCGTGACCGTCCCGTCCGGGCCCACCTCGCACGGCCCCTTGAGGCACGAGCTGTAGCTGTCGAGGTTCTTGGTGCCGATCGCGCCGACCAGTGGGTTGATGACGCCCTTCACCACCGAGTTGACGATGTTGGTGAAGGCGGCGCCGATGACCACCGCGACTGCCAGATCGACGACGTTCCCGCGCATCAGGAAGGCCTTGAAGCCCTGCCAGACGCTCGGTTCCTTCTTCTCGCTCACCTAGTGGCCTCTCCTCGTCGCATGTGCGGCTTGTGGAACAAACAGTTCCGCAACCTACGGCAGGGCGAGGCAGCCGTGTCCAATTCGGTAGCGCCGACGAGCGACTTGACAGCAAGTCGCGTACAGCGCGCAAGACGCGGTTCAGCACAGCGTCACCGCCAGCCGGGCCGTCGCGCTCGCGCCCGCCAGACGCGCCGCCGTGGGACGCGGCACCGAGAGCACGACGAGCGCCCCGCTGTCGACCTCGCCGTCCAGCGGCTCGGGCACCTTCGTCACCAGCGCACCGCGCGCGACCACATCGGCGTCACCGCCCGTCGCCGTCTCCTCGGCGGCGACGACGTCGACCCGGTCGCCGGGCCGCAGCAGCCGCACCGTCGCCGCGTCGGCGATGCGCACGGGCGCGGACACCCGCTCCCCGGCCCGGCGCTCCGGCGCCCGGTCCGCCACGGGGTGCCCGCGAGCCCGCTCGCCCTGATGGACGTCGGCCGGGGCACGTGGGCCGGCCGCCACGAGCGCGGCGGCGGTGATCGCGAGCCCGGCAGCCAGGGCCCGCCGCCGGTGCCGTACGAACCGTCGCAGCTGATACCGCCCGCCGCGCACGCGAACCGGAGCGAAGTGCGGCACCTCGCAGGTCGGAGGCGCATCGGTGCCGGGGGGACGGGGGGGACGCGGAACGGAGGACGCAGCGAAGGACACGAGGACCACCACCTGTGACGACGGATCGGTTGCAGCCCACGATGAGGCTTCGCGCCGCCGTCCGCCGGTGCCCGTGTACTACCGACGGGTTGTGGACAACTCCCTCACCCGAACGGGAAGTTCCGCCACCTGCACACACCCCGCAGTCGGCCTTACGGCAGCTCGAACCCCGGATCCATCCCGCCCAGCGCGTTCACGCACAGACAGTCCCGCTCCTCGTTCGCCGGCAGCGCCGCCACCGCGTCGAACAGCACCCCCCGCAGCCGGTCCACGTTCGCGGCGAACACCCGCAGCACCTCGTCGTGGGAGACGCCCTCCCCGGTCTCGGCGCCCGCGTCGAGGTCGGTGACCAGCGTCAGCGAGGTGTAGCAGAGCTCCAGTTCACGGGCGAGCACCGCCTCGGGGTGGCCGGTCATGCCCACCACCGACCAGCCCTGCGCCTGGTGCCACAACGATTCGGCACGGGTGGAGAAGCGCGGCCCCTCGATCACGACGAGCGCGCCGCCGTCCACCGGCTCCCAGTTCCGCCCGTGAGCGGCTTTCAGGGCGGCCGACCGTCCGGCGGGGCAGTAGGGGTCGGCCAGGGACACGTGCACCACGTTCGGCACGGTCCCGTCGGGCAGCGGCAGCCCGTCGAAGTACGTCGACACCCGGGACTTCGTACGGTCGACCAGCTGGTCCGGCACGAGCAGCGTGCCCGGACCGTACTCGGGGCGCAGCCCGCCCACCGCGCAGGGCCCGAGGACCTGGCGTACGCCGACCGAGCGCAGCGCCCAGAGGTTGGCCCGGTAGTTGATCCGGTGCGGCGGAAGATGGTGACCGCGTCCGTGGCGGGGGAGGAAGGCGACCCGCCGGCCGGCGACCTCGCCGAGGAAGAGGGAGTCGCTGGGCTGCCCGTACGGCGTGTCCACCTGCAGCTCGGTCACGTCGTCGAGGAACGAGTAGAAGCCTGAGCCGCCGATTACACCGATCTCTGCGTTCGCCATGCTCAGCACAGTAGCGGCCGTCGGTGTGACCGCAGGAGTCGGCGCCGGAAAGACCGAGGACCCCACCGGTCGTACGACGGCGGGGTCCCGGGAGGTGTGTGGCTCAGGCGGCGGTGGTGCCGGCCGACGTCCCCGAGCTGGACGCCTTCGAGTCCGAGGACGAAGACGAGGAGGAGGAAGACGAGGACGTCGAGGACGAGCTCGTCGACGCCGGCGAGCTGCTCGACGAGGAGCCGCGGCTGTCGTTGCGGTAGAAACCGGAGCCCTTGAAGACAATGCCGACCGCGGAGAACACCTTCTTCAGGCGGCCCTGGCAGCTGGGGCACTCGGTCAGGGCGTCGTCGGTGAACTTCTGCACCGCCTCGAGGCCCTCGCCGCACTCGGTGCACTGGTACTGGTAGGTCGGCACTGTCTTCCTCCTGGCACTCTCACTCGATGAGTGCTAACGACGGTCCATAGTGACGTATTCCCCGGGATCAGTCCACTGCGACCGGCGAGCGGTGACCGACGCCACGTGCGACGGTGCGGCTTCGGGGCCGGGCGAACAGTCGCGACCTCAGCGCGACCAGCGTCACCAGCGCGAGCGCCGTACCCCCGAGCGGGACCAGGAACCCGGCGCCGCCCCAGAACCGGTCCTCCAGCTGTCCGGCGACCGTGACGGCGCCCGCCTGACCGAGCGCCACCGCGCCGGTCAGCCAGGTGAACGCCTCGGTGCGCGCCCCGGCCGGGACCAGGCCCTCGACCAGGGTGTAGCCGGTGATCAGGGCGGGCGCGATGCACATGCCGACGAGGAGGCCGAGCCCGGCGAGCAGCGGCACCGAGTGCGCGGCCCACAGGCCGGCGGCGGCCAGCGCGAGCGCGCCGTAGCCGACGACCAGGCGTCGCTGCGGGGCCGCCTTCCAGGCGATGGCGCCGCACGCGATGCCGGAGAGCATGTTGCCCGCGGCGAAGGTCCCGTACAGGACGCCGTTCAGGCCGGGCTCGCCGATCGACTCGGTGAACGCGGCCAGCGAGACCTGCATGCCGCCGAAGACGGAACCGATGCCGAGGAACGCCACGGCCAGCACCCGCACCCCGGGGATGCGCAGCGCGGAGGCCTGCTCCACGCGCGCGTGCCCGCCGGTGGTGACCGTCGGCTGCGTGCTCTTCTGCGCGGCGAACAGCAGACCGCCGACCAGCGTCAGCGCGGCCTCGGTCACCAGGCCCGCCGCCGGGTCGACGACGGTGCACAGGGCGGTGGCGAGCAGCGGGCCGACGACGAAGGTGAGCTCGTCCGTGACGGACTCGAAGGCCGCCGCGGTGTTCATCAGGGGGGAGCCCTGGAGCTTCACGCCCCAGCGGGCGCGCACCATGGGGCCGATCTGCGGCACCGAGGCACCCGTGGGGACGGCTGCCACGAACAGCGCCCACAGGGGGGCGTCCGCCAGCGCGAGTGCCGTCAGGGTCAGGCCTGCGAGGGCGTGCACCAGGATGCCGGGGATCAGCACGGCGCGCTGCCCGAAGCGGTCCGCCAGACGCCCGCTGTAGGGCGCGAACAGCGCCATGGAGACGCCGGTGACGGCCGCGGCGGCGCCTGCCGCGCCGTAGGAGCCGGTGGTGTGCTGCACCAGCAGCACGATGGAGATCGTCAGCATCGCGAACGGCTGACGGGCCGCGAAGCCGGGGAGCAGGAACGTCCAGGCGCCGCGGGTGCGCAGCAGCTGTCCGTATCCCGGGCGGGAGGTCTTCGACGAGGTGACCGTGGACGCCACGGCCCTTGCCTTTCTGCCGCCTGGTAGCGCGGCCCACTTGTGGTGGGCCGGGCGCCGAGAGCTGTCCTCTTGCGCGCACTGCGGTAGATACCGGCGCCCACTGCGTCGAAGGGCGTTTCCGGCCGCCATACGGTCGCGCCAGCTCTGCGTCAGGCAGAGTTGGTTCGATCTGGGTGACGCCTGCATCCTACAGGTAGGAAGACCCGGTGCACCTGTGAAAATGGGCACCTGAGGTGCGTCCACCTGCGATTAGGTAGATCCGTTCGCACCCAGCCACCCGGCCAGCTTGCCGCCGCGCCCGACCGCCCGCAGTCGCCGCTCGGCCGCGTCCCGCACCGGGTCCGTGGCCACCACGAGCAGTTCGTCGCCCCGCTGCAGCACGGTCGTCGGCAGCGGCACGAACGAGGTGCCCTTCCGGACGACGAGGGTGACCGCGGCCCCGGCGGGCAGCCGCAGCTCGTTGATCTCGACGCCGTGCATCTTCGACTCCCCCGGGATGCTGACGGACAGCAGATGCCCGCGCAGCTGCTCCAGGGGGGCCGACTCGATGCCGAGGTCGGCGGCCTCGGAGCCGTCGCCCAGGCGCAGCAGGCGGGCGAGCCAGGGCAGCGTCGGACCTTGGAGGAGGGTGTAGACGACGACCAGTACGAAGACGATGTTGAAGATGCGACGGCTGCCCTCCACGCCGCTCACCATGGGGATGGTCGCCAGGATGATGGGCACGGCGCCGCGCAGCCCGGCCCAGGACATCAGCGTCTGCTCCTGCCACGGCACCCGGAACGGCAGCAGACACAGCACGACGCTGAGCGGACGCGCCACCATGGTCAGCACCAGCCCGATGACCAGCGCCGGCAGGATGTCGTCACCCAGCTCGTGGGGGGTGACCAGCAGACCGAGCAGGACGAACATGCCGATCTGGGCGATCCAGCCGACCCCCTCGGCGAACCCGCGCGTGGCGGGCCAGTGCGGCAGGCGCGCGTTTCCCATCACCATCGAGGCGAGGTAGACGGCGAGGAAGCCGCTGCCGTGGGCCAGGGCGCCCGCCGCGTAGGCGGTGACCGCGATCGCCATCACGGCGATCGGATAGAGACCGGAGGCGGGCAGGGCCACGTGCCGCAGTCCCCAGGAGCCCAGCCAGCCCACCGCGATGCCGATGGCGGCACCAATGGCGAGCTCCAGCAGTATCTTGCCGACCAGCACGTACCAGTGTTCGAACGGTCCGGCCGCGGAGAACGAGACGACCAGGATGACCACTGGTGCGTCGTTGAAGCCGGACTCGGCCTCCAGCGTGCCCGTCACGCGCGCGGGCAGGGGGATCTTCCGCAGCACGGAGAAGACCGCCGCCGCGTCCGTGGAGGAGACGACCGCGCCGATGATGAGCGCCTGCCGCCACTCCAGCCCGACCAGGTAATGCGCGGCCGACGCGGTGACCCCGACGCTCACGGCGACCCCGACCAGCGCCAGCGCGGTCGCGGCCGGCAGGGCCGGCTTGATCTCCTTCCACTTCGTGCCGAGGCCACCCTCGGCCAGGATCACGACCAGGGCGGCGTATCCGATGACCTGGGTCAGCTCGGCGTTGTCGAAGCGGATGCCGCCGATCCCGTCCTGGCCCATGAGCACGCCGATGCCCAGGTAGACGAGCAGGCTGGGGAGCCCGCTGCGCGAGGAGATCCGGACCGCGGCCACGGCGACGAGCAGGACGAGCGAGCAGACGAGCAGGAGTTCGTTGAGGTCGTGGATACTCAGCGGCCGTTCCCTTTCCGTGGTGCAGTTACTTCGTTACCTTACCTAACTCTTGACGATTTCTTGACATTCGCCGTGCATGATCGAACGTCCGTCCGTGCTGGTTCCCCACTCCGCGTCAAGGCGCACCGGGCCCTGCGCCTATGGTTGCTCCAGCACTCCAGTACCGCCTGCCGCTCGCGTTAGGACAGCAAGGACAGCGATGCCCCCCAACACCACCGCCTCAACGGGTCAGCAGCCCGGCAAGTCCGGCAGGAAGAAGGGGCGCAAAGCCCGACTGATGGTGCTTGTACTGGTGCTGGCCATCATGGGCGGCGCCGCCTGTGGGGCGTACTGGTCCATCAGCACCGTGCGCGCCTCCTTCCCGCAGACCAAGGGCTCGATCACGCTCAAGGGCCTGACCGCACCCGTCGACGTGAAGCGGGACGGCTACGGCATCCCGCAGGTCTACGCCTCCTCCGACGAGGACCTGTTCATGGCGCAGGGCTACGTCCAGGCGCAGGACCGGTTCTACGAGATGGACGTCCGCCGGCACATGACCGCCGGGCGCCTGTCGGAGATGTTCGGCAAGAGCCAGGTCGAGAACGACGAGTTCCTGCGCACGCTGGGCTGGCAGCGGACCGCGCAGAAGGAGTACGACACCAAGCTGTCCGCCACCACCAAGAAGTACCTCCAGGCGTACGCCGAGGGAGTCAACGCCTACCTTGAGGGCAAGGGCGCCGAGGACATCTCCGTGGAGTACGCGGCGCTCGGCTTCAGCAACGACTACAAGCCCGAGAAGTGGACCCCGGTCGACTCGGTGGCGTGGCTGAAGGCGATGGCCTGGGACCTGCGCGGCAACATGCAGGACGAGATCGACCGCGCCCTGATGACCAGCCGCCTCGGCCCCAAGCAGGTCGCCGACCTGTACCCGCGGTACCCGTACGACCGGAACCAGGTCGTCGTCCAGCAGGGCCAGTACGACGAACTCACCCAGACGTTCGACGGCGGCGGCTCCACCGACGGCACGAGCGGTGGCTCCACGGACGGCACGAGCGGCACCTCGACCGACGGCACGGCCGGAACCTCCACAGACGGCACAGGGACGTCCACGGGCACCTCGACGGGCACGTCCTCCTCCACCGGCTCCTCGGCCCTCCAGACCCAGCTCTCGGGCCTCTACGACGAGCTGGAGGACCTCCCCGAGGCCGTCGGCGTGAACGGCAACGGCATCGGCTCCAACTCGTGGGTCGTCGGCGGCGCGCACACCATCACCGGCAAGCCGCTGCTCGCCAACGACCCGCACCTGTCGGCCTCGCTGCCGTCCGTCTGGTACCAGATGGGCCTGCACTGCCGCACGGTCTCCGACAAGTGCCAGTACGACGTCTCGGGCTACACCTTTGCCGGTATGCCGGGCGTGATAATCGGTCACAATCAGGACATCTCCTGGGGCATGACCAACTCCGGCGTCGACGTCACCGACCTCTACCTGGAGAAGCTCACCGGCGACGGCTACCTCTACGACGGCAAGGTGAAGCCCTTCACCACCTACGAGGAGACCATCAAGGTCGCCGGCGGCACCTCCAAGAAGATCGTGGTCCGGGAGACCAACAACGGCCCCCTGCTGTCCGACCGCGACGACGAACTGGTGAAGGTCGGCAAGAAGGCCACCGTCGACACCGCCGCCCCCGACCGCGGCGACGGCTACGGCATCGCACTGCGCTGGACCGCGCTGGACGCGGGCACCACCATGGAGGCCGTCTTCGCCATGAACAAGGCGGCCGACTGGGACGACTTCCGCGCCGCGGCGGCCCTGTTCGAGGTGCCCTCGCAGAACCTCGTCTACGCCGACACCGAGAACCACATCGGCTACACGCTGCCCGGAAAGATCCCCACGCGCGCGAAGGGCCACGACGGCTCCGTCCCGGCGCCGGGCTGGGACTCCAAGTACCGCTGGACCGGCTACGTCGAGCAGGACGAGCTGCCCTACGAGTACGACCCGCAGCGCGGCTACATCGTCACCGCCAACCAGGCCGTGGTCGGCAAGGACTACCCGTACACGCTGACCACGGACTGGGGTTACGGCGCCCGCAGCCAGCGGATCACCGACCTGATCGAGTCGAAGATCAAGGGCGACGGCAAGATCTCCACCGAGGACATGCGGCAGATGCAGATGGACAGCAGCAGCGAGATCGCCAAGCTGCTCGTCCCGCAGCTGCTGAAGATCGACGTCGGCGACAAGGACGTCCGCGACGCGCAGAAGCTCCTGGAGGGCTGGGACTACACCCAGGACGCCGACTCGGCGGCCGCCGCCTACTTCAACTCGGTCTGGCGCAACATCCTCAAGCTCGCGTTCGGCGACAAGCTGCCCAAGGAACTGCGCGTCAGGGGCCAGTGCCTGTGGGTCGAGCCGGTCAACACCACCGGCCCGGTGGACGACGACCGACGGGTGCGCGAGTGCGGCCAGCGCGACGCGGACCAGGCCCAGCCGGACGGCGGCGACCGCTGGTTCGAGGTCGTGCGCAGCCTCATGGACGACGAGAACAGCGACTGGTGGACGACCCCCAAGTCGGGCACCCGCCCGGCCGCCGACAACCGCGACGACCTCTTCAAGCGGGCCATGATCGACGCCCGCTGGGAGCTGACCGCCAAGCTCGGCAAGGACATCGACACCTGGAGCTGGGGCCGGCTGCACCGCCTGTTCCTGAAGAACCAGACCCTCGGCACCGACGGCCCCGGCTTCCTGCAGTACGTCCTCAACCGCGGCCCCTGGGAGCTCAGTGGCGGCGAGGCGACGGTCAACGCGACCGGCTGGAACGCTGCCGGCGGCTACGGCGTCGTCTGGGTGCCGTCGATGCGGATGGTGGTCAACCTCGACGACTTCGACAAGTCGAAGTGGATCAACCTCAGCGGCGCCTCCGGGCACGCCTACAGCTCGCACTACACCGACCAGACCGGCAAGTGGGCCAAGGGCGAGCTGCTGGACTGGTCGTTCACCAAGCAGGCGGTGGACAAGGGCACGGACGACACCCTGGCCCTGAAGCCGTGACCCACTGACGGCGACCGACCCGAAGGGCCCTCCACGCGCGCGTGGAGGGCCCTTCGGTCTGCCGGGGCCTCACCTCCGGGAGCGCGGGAAGCGGCGCACGCCCGACGGCGTCACCACCGCGTGCACCGGCCGGTCGTGCCGCTCCGTGGGGACGAGCGGGACGACCTCCGCGTCGTACAGCAGCACCACCAGCGCGGGATGGGCGCCCGCGCGCTCCAGACGCGCCAGGACACGGTCGTACGACCCTCCGCCGCGCCCCAGCCGCATCCCGCGCGCGTCGACCGCGAGGCCCGGCAGCAGCACGGCGTCGGCGCCCGTCACCGCGTCCGGGCCGAGCCGCTCGCCGGCCGGCTCCCAAAGAGCCATCTTTCCGCCGTGTTGGACACGCGCGAGGGAGCCCTTCCCGGAGTAAACGCCCCAGTCAAGGTCGTTGTCGGGCAAAAGCGCCGGAAGCAGGACGCGTACCCCCCGCGCGTGCAGCGCGTCGAGTAGCGCGAGCGTGCCGGGCTCGCTCCCCACGGAGACGTACGCCGCCACCGTGCGCGCATGCGCCAGCTCGCCCAGTTCGAGCGCGTGTTCGGCCAGCGCGGCCGCCGCCGCCTCCACGTCACCTGCGGGCAACCTGCTTCTCACCGCGAGGAGCTCTCGCCGCAATGTGCGCTTGTCAGGCTCGCCCATGCGTCCGAGGTGGCCCATCCGTCGCTCCCGTACCGTGATCAAAGGGCTCATATGAGCGCCAACTGTCCGGAGCCTGTGATTCCTCACAAACGCACCGGATATGGTTGCGGACATGACTCAGGCGCAACCACGGATCAACAAGGCTGTCATTCCCGCAGCAGGCCTCGGCACCCGGTTCCTGCCGGCCACCAAAGCCACTCCCAAGGAGATGCTGCCGGTCGTGGACAAGCCGGCGATCCAGTACGTGGTCGAGGAGGCCGTCTCGGCCGGTCTCGACGACGTCCTCATGATCACCGGTCGCAACAAGCGGCCCCTTGAGGACCACTTCGACCGCAACTACGAGCTCGAGTCGGCTCTGGAGAAGAAGGGCGACGCCGAGCGGCTCGCCAAGGTCCAGGAGTCGAGCGACCTCGCGACCATGCACTACGTGCGCCAGGGCGACCCCAGGGGACTGGGTCACGCCGTCCTGTGCGCGGCCCCCCACGTCGGCGACGAGCCCTTCGCGGTACTCCTCGGCGACGACCTGATCGACCCGCGCGACCCGCTCCTCAAGCGCATGATCGAGGTCCAGGAGCAGCACGGCGGCAGCGTCATCGCGCTCATGGAGGTGGCGCCCGAGCAGATCCATCTCTACGGCTGCGCGGCCGTAGAGGCCACCGAGGACGGCGACGTGGTCAAGGTGAGCGACCTGGTCGAGAAGCCGGACGCGGCCGACGCCCCGTCGAACTACGCCATCATCGGCCGCTACGTCCTCGACCCGCGCATCTTCGACATACTGCGCAAGACCGAGCCCGGCCGCGGCGGCGAGATCCAGATCACCGACGCCCTCCAGCAGCTCGCCGCGGACGAGAAGGTCGGCGGCCCGGTGCACGGCGTCGTCTTCAAGGGCCGCCGCTATGACACCGGCGACCGCGGCGACTATCTGCGTGCCATTGTCAGACTCGCGTGCGAACGTGAAGACCTGGGCCCGGACTTCCGGACCTGGCTTCGCAGTTACGTCACCGAGGAGATGTAGCCACTTGAGCACCGCCGCGCCCCGCGCCACCGGCCAGGACCACCTGTGGTCGGTGGACGAACACCTGGAGGACATCCTCGAGACCGTCCGCCCCCTCGAACCCATCGAGCTGCAACTGCTCGACGCCCAGGGCTGCGTCCTGGTCGACGACGTCACGGTGCCGGTGTCCCTGCCACCGTTCGACAACAGCTCCATGGACGGGTACGCGGTACGGGTCGCGGATGTCGCGGGCGCGAGCGAGGAGTTCCCGGCCGTCCTGGAGGTCGTCGGGGACGTCGCGGCGGGCCAGGCCGAGCTGCGGACCGTGGGCCCCGGCCAGGCCGCCCGCATCATGACCGGCGCCCCGCTGCCGCCCGGCGCCGAGACGGTGGTGCCCGTGGAGTGGACCGACGGCGGCCTCGGCGAGGGCCCCGTCAGCGGGATGCGGGCCCGCAGCCTCGGCCCCGAGGGCGCCTCCGGGCAGGTGCGCGTGCACCGGCCCGCCGAGGCACGCGCGCACGTACGCGCGAAGGGCAGCGACGTGCGGGCCGGTGACCGCGCCCTCGAAGCGGGTACCGTCCTCGGCCCGCCGCAGATCGCGCTGCTCGCCGCGATCGGCCGCGGCACCGTGCGCGTCCGCCCGCGCCCGCGCGTGGTGGTGCTGTCCACCGGCAGCGAACTCGTCCAGCCCGGCGAGGAGCTGGCCGGCGGCCAGATCTACGACTCCAACAGCTTCGCCCTCACCGCGGCCGCCCGCGACGCCGGCGCCATCGCCTACCGGGTGGGCGCGGTCGCCGACGACGCCGAGACCCTGCGCACCACCATCGAGGACCAGCTCGTCCGTGCCGACCTGATGGTCACCACGGGCGGCGTCAGCGTCGGGGCGTACGACGTCGTCAAGGAGGCGCTGTCGCACGTCGGCGACGAGGACGTGGCGGGCAGCGGCATCGAGTTCCGCAAGCTCGCCATGCAGCCCGGCAAGCCCCAGGGCTTCGGCTCCATCGGCCCCGACCACACCCCCCTGCTGGCCCTCCCCGGCAACCCGGTGTCGTCGTACGTCTCCTTCGAACTGTTCGTGCGCCCCGCGATCCGCACCCTCATGGGCCTGAAGGACGTCCACCGGCCCAGAACGCGCGCGACGCTGACCGGGGACGAGCCGCTGACCTCCCCGAAGGGCCGCAGGCAGTTCCTGCGCGGCAGCTACGCCGACGGCCGGGTGACGCCGGTCGGCGGGGCCGGGTCCCACCTGATCGCCGCCCTCGCGCACGCCGACGCGCTGATCGTCGTACCCGAGGACGTCCAGTCCGTCGAGCCCGGTGCCGAGGTCGAGGTGGTCCTGCTCGGCTGACCACCCCAGGTTGGCGGTACCGTGTCGCGCACAGCAGGCCCGTGCGCCGCACCGCGACGGGCCCGGACCGGGAGCGCCACACCATGAGCACGCAGGACCGACTGACGCACCTCGACGACGCGGGCGCCGCCCGCATGGTCGACGTATCCGGCAAAGACGTCACCGCGCGCACCGCGCGCGCCAGCGGACGCGTCCTCGTCTCACCCAGTGTGATCGAGCTGCTGCGCGGCGAAGGGGTCCCCAAGGGAGACGCCCTCGCCACCGCGCGGATCGCGGGGATCATGGGCGCCAAGCGGACGCCGGACCTGATCCCGCTGTGCCACCCGTTGTCGGTGTCCGGTGTGACACTGGACCTGTCGGTCGCGGACGACGCCGTGGAGATCACCGCCACGGTGAAGACGACGGACCGCACGGGCGTCGAGATGGAGGCGCTCACCGCGGTCTCCGTCGCCGCGCTCACCGTGATCGACATGGTCAAGGCGGTCGACAAGGGAGCGGTCATCACGGACGTGCGGGTGGAGGAGAAGACGGGCGGCAAGTCGGGCGACTGGAGCCGGGCATGACTCTCGACGCGGCGCTCGGCGGTGCGCTGGTCGCGCCGTACAGCGCTCTGGTGATCACGGCCTCCAACCGGGCCGCCGCCGGCGTCTACGAGGACAAGGGCGGCCCGCTGATCGCGGACGGCCTCAAGGGCTTCGGGTTCGCCGTCGACGGACCGCAGGTCGTCCGGGACGGGGACCCCGTTCAGGCCGCGCTGCGGGCGGGCGTGGACGCCGGGTACGACGTGATCGTCACCACGGGCGGCACGGGCATCTCGCCCACCGACCGCACCCCGGAGGCCACCCGCGCGGTGCTCGACCGCGAGGTGCCGGGCATCGCGGAGGCCATCCGCGCGTACGGCCGGGACAAGGTGCCGACCGCGGTGCTCTCCCGGGGCCTGGCCGGAGTGGCGGGCGGGACACTGATCGTCAACCTGCCGGGATCGACCGGCGGCGTGCGCGACGGGCTGGCCGTCCTGGAGCCCCTGCTGATCCACGCCGTCGACCAGATCCGCGGTGGCGACCACCCCAGACCCAGCAGCGGGGGTGCGAGCTGAACAGCCCATCCTGGCCCGTCGAACTGGTGGAGGGCGATGTCGTCCTCCGTCCGATAAAGCTGCGCGACCAACGGGCCTGGCGTGAGGTCAACCGGCGTAACCGGGACTGGCTGCGCCCCTGGGAGGCGACCATTCCGCCGCCCACGCCCGGCGGGCCGATCGCGCACCGTCCGACGTACCGCCAGATGGTCCGCCATCTGCGCTCCGAGGCGAGCGCGGGCCGGATGCTGCCGTTCGTCATCGAGTACCAGGGGCGCCTGGTCGGGCAGTTGACGGTCGCCGGGATCACCTGGGGCTCGATGTGCTCGGGGCACGTCGGTTACTGGGTGGACGAGGCGGTGGCCGGGCGGGGCGTGATGCCTACGGCCGTGGCGCTGGCCGTCGACCACTGTTTCCGGACCGTCGGCCTGCACCGCATCGAGGTCTGCATTCGCCCCGAGAACGGGCCCAGCCGCCGCGTGGTGGAGAAACTCGGATTCCGCGAGGAGGGCCTCAGGCCCCGTTATCTCCACATCGACGGCGCCTGGCGCGACCATCTCGTGTTCGCGCTCACGGCGGAAGAAGTCCCCGAAGGACTGCTGGCCCGCTGGCGCCGGACCCGGATGCGGAAGACCCAGGGGAACGCGCAGGACATGCCGCAGAACGCCCCCGGGAATCCGGCCGGACCCAGAAATTGAATACATGTTCGAAATTGATCGGTTCCCGACCGGTCCGGGGCAATGAATTTCGCGGGACCGGCAGCCTGCTGATCGCATCGGTCACAAAAAAAGCTCGAAATATCAGCCAGATCGTGCGACACACCGGCTCAATTGGCAGATGGCCTCACGCAAACCCCTCTACCGTGTGAGGCGTGAGCAGCAGCGGCCTCATCTACGCAGTCATTGTCGGGGCCTGGGCCGCCTACTTGGTGCCGATGTGGCTCCGTAGGCAGGACGAGCTGAACGAGGCCCGTCCGACGGAACGCTTCAGCACAGCCATCCGGTTGCTGTCCGGACGGGCGGGCATGGAGCGCCGATACGCCAAGGACCTGCGGGCGCGCTCCGCCGACGAGGGGGAGCCCGACGCGGACGACCCGGACGCCGTCACCGACTCGGTGGACGTCCGGGCCTTTGCCGTGTCTCCGACGCGCCCTCAGGTGGGCGGCGTCATGGAGACGGCGTCGGGAGCCGGGCAGGCGTCCGAGGCCCGCCCGGCCGGCACCGCCCCCGCCCGGGACGACACGTCCGCGCCCCCACACAAGGCGATCCCTCCGGCCCGTCGTGCCCCCGGCGCGGAGGCGGCCGCGGCACGCGCCCGGCGCTCGAAGGTGCTTGCGCGCCGCAGGCGCACCACCGTCATGCTCTTCCTCGCCTTCACGCTCGGCGCGATCGTCGCGGCCGTCGGCGGGCTCGCCTTCCTCTGGGCGCCCGGTGTGCCCGCCGTGCTGCTCAGCGGGTACATCGCGTATCTGCGTACGCAGGAGCGCCGCCGGTTCGCGTACCAGATGGACCGGCGGCGGGCGGAGGCCGCGGCCCAGCGGCTGCGTGAGCGGGCCCGTCAGCCGCGTCGGCACGCGGCGGCCGAGGCCGAGGCCGGCGAACCCGAGGAGGGGCCCGAGCCGGAGGCCGACCCCGGGCTGTCGGCGCTGGCCGCGGACCGGCGGGCGCTGGTGGAGCAGACCGATCACGCCGAGTGGGTCGATCAGCAGCGGGAGCGGCAGCGGCGGCCCGGGCGCGGGGAGAGCTGGGAGCCCGTGCCGGTGCCCTTGCCAACGTATGTGACGGCGCCGGTCGCGCCGCGGGCGACGCCGGATGTGGATCTCGGGGCGCCGACCGCGTGGAGTTCGGCGCGGTCGAGTTCGGTGGCGCGGGACCAGGATGCGGTCGCGGGCACGCGGGAGCACGGCTCCGGGGCGCCAGGCGTCGCGTCCCCGTCCGACGCGAAGGCGGGGGAGACGGGGCAGACCCGGGAGGCGGACGGCGCGGCGGACAGGGCCGACGGCGAGGGGCGCGGGGACGCGCGGCGCCGGGCGGCTTCGGCGCGACGGGCGCGGGAACGGGGGCGTACGCCGCTGTTCGACCAGTACGAGGACGGGGAGCGGCCGCGGGCGGCCAACGAGTAGCCGAGCCGGGACTCCGGCCCCGGGTCCAGCGGGAACGGATTTCCAAGCACCCCGATCGGGGTGCTAAAGTTTCACTCGTTGCAAGGGCCTGTGGCGCAGTCCGGTAGCGCACCTCGTTCGCATCGAGGGGGCCAGGGGTTCAAATCCCCTCAGGTCCACGCAGCTCAGAGCCCCGGTTGGTGATCACCGACCGGGGCTCTGACGTGCCGTACAGCAGCGAAGTACAGCAACTACTTTGGATCTCGCTTCCCAAGGTGCTTGCCGAGCTTGCGAAGTGCCCGGCGAGTCGCCTCGGATGGGACGTGCGTGTACACCTCCATCGTCACCGCGATCTTGCTGTGGCGGAGGATCTGCATCGCGATCCGGGGGTGTACGTCGAGGGCAGCGAGGAGCGAGCCGCACGTGTGCCGGGTGTCGTGCAGACGGATACGACGGACACCCGCACGTTCCGACCGAGCGACGAACAGCCGGTTGAAGTTGCGGGGTTCGTACGGCGTGCCGTAGCGGGTCGTGAACACGAAGTCGGATTCCGTCCACAGCTCACCGGCCGCTTGCTTCGCCAACTCCTGCTTCTTCAGCTGGAGTTGGAGCGCCGTGACGCAGATCTGCGGCAGCGGGAGCGTGGCCGTCGACGCCTCGGTCTTGGTCTCGTCATGGACCAGGCGCCGATTGATCCGCTGTAGCTGCATCTGCACGGTGATCTCTCCGGCGTCCAGGTTCACGTTTTCCCAGGTGAGGCCCAGCACCTCACCGCGCCGGAAGCCCAGCACGAGGATGAGCACGTAGGCCGCGTACAGCGGGTCACGGGCCGTGCTGGCCGACTCAAGGAACTGGCGAGCTTCTTCCACGGACCACGGGTGACGCTTCTTCTTCCGTGCCGATCGCACCTTGACCAGGCCCGCCACGTTCTTCGAGATCAGCTCTTCCGTCATGGCGTTGGTCAGCGCTGACCGCAGGACCGCGCGAGCATCCTGCACCGTGCGACGTGACGGGATGCGCTCGCAGCATTCACCGGCAGCGCAGCAGCGCGGCTCATCTCGCTTCGCGTCCAGGCCCTGAGCGCAGCACTGGCACTGATCCAAGAGGGTGTTCACCCAGTTCCGCACATCTCGCACGGTCAGCTTGTCGAGCCGCTTCGAGCCCAGCCCCGGCGCGATGTAGAGCCGGACGTGCATCGCG
Organism: Streptomyces spinoverrucosus; assembly: GCF_015712165.1. NCBI lineage: Bacteria > Bacillati > Actinomycetota > Actinomycetes > Kitasatosporales > Streptomycetaceae > Streptomyces > Streptomyces spinoverrucosus. The sequence continues at coordinate 5,041,615 of NZ_JADPZX010000001.1, forward strand.
TACGTCTCGGCCGTCTTGGGCTTCAGATCGGGCTCTACGACCTCCCTGAGCCACCGCGTGAGGTACTGGGCCACCGTCGGCGTGGACGTGGATACCGGCCCTTCCTTGGCCTCAGCATGCAGCTTGATCCACTTGTCGTGGACCTCTTCGCGTGTCTTGCCGTAGACGTACTTCCGCTTGCGCTGTCCCTCCGGGGTGGTCACCCAGGCGTACGCGGCGAAACCGTTCTTGTACGGATAGATCGAGCCCTCGCCGTTACCGCGCTTGCCGCTCATGCTGACACCCCCTCAGATCCGGAGGCGACGCGCTGAACGTACTCGTCAACCCACTCCGGCAGGATGCGCCGGTTGCGACCGATCTTCACGGAGCGGATCTCTCCCGTGAGGACGAGCATTTTGGTCTTGGAGAGGCCGAAGCCGAGCATGGCCGCAACCTCCGCTGTGGTGTGCCACTTCCGTGTGATCACGGTGGCGGTCATGCTGCTACTTCCTCCCAGTCCAGTTGGTCTTGCAGAGCTTCCCGAGCGGTTTCGCGGTTCAAGCGGATGTCCCGAGCGATCGAGGCAGCCAGCCAGGACTCGCCGGGGGTGTGGCCTTGTCCTGCGTAGGTCCAGTGCGCGAGCACCAGGGTTGATCCCTCCGTTTCGTCGAGGTGTTCGGGAAGTCCGCGTTCGTGGCGTTCTTGGCGGGCGCGGTAGTCGGCGCGGACCTGGCGGCGTTCGGTCAGGGTGGTGGAGTAGGCCCGGGACTTGGTCATGAAGTGACCGCGGAAGCCGAGCATGTGAGCCCAGCGCCACAGCAGTCGGTCCGGGTAGGCGTCATCGAGCGCCCGGCAGGCTTCGATCAGGTGGCGGGTGTGCTCGGGCAGGGACAGCCGGTCTAGTTCCGCAAGCTCCCCGATCCGGCGGTCTACGGTCTCGGTGGTCTCGGCGGCTTTGGTGGCGTACTTGGCGACGTAGGAGGCGACCGCCTGATCGGTCAGTTCCACGGTGTCCATGCCGCCGATGCCCTGCACGTCCACTTGCGATCCCCACCGGAGGGTGCGTCCGGAGAAAGCGCCGGCGGGGGGAACCGGCACGGCGACGCGAGCAGCAGCGGCCCGGATCGCATCGTCCAGGAGGGTCACGGTCGCCCAGGCCGGGGGAGCGTCGTGGGGTCCGGCCGGGCCGTCCAGGCGGATGACCGCGTGGAAGTGGACAGAGCCGCGCTTCTGGAACTCGGCGACCTTGCCGAAGGAGACCCGGCACACCTCCCGCATCGCGGCTTGGGTCAGGCCAGCGCGGGCGGCGATCTCGCGGCGCAGATAGATGGTGAAGCGCCGCCACAGGTCGCCTGCGTGGTTGTTCCACAGCACCGCCCCGGCGTAGTCGTACCGCTCCGGATCGAGCGCCGTGCCCAGGGCCGGATCGTCGGCAGGGTGCTGGGTGCCGCAACGGCAGCGGCCGATGTCGGGCCGGTTGTGGACCGGGCCGAACGAGGGGGCGGTGAGGGTGGCGAACACGCCGGGGTGCTGGCGGATCTCGCCGGGGATGCCCATCCGGGGATCACCGGTGATCCCGGCACGGATCAGGTGGTAGACGTCCCCGGCGTAGGTCCAGGCGCAGGCCGGGCAGCGCGAAGCCCGCCGGTTGCCGCAGGCGACCCGGAGCATGCCGCCCGGCTCGTGCTCGGTGCTGTAGGAGTACAGCACGTCACCGGTCTTGGCATCGCGGGTGACGGTCTGGCCCATCAGGCGGATGGGGTTGGAGCAGCCGCCGGTACGGCGGATCTGTTCCTGCCAGCGGTCGAAGCCGGGCGCGTTCGCCACCCGGAGCAGGTCGGCGAGGGTGATGGGGTCGGTGCCCAGGGAGGCCGCAGCACCGGCCACGGCCTCAGGGACGACGGGGAAGACCGTCACGCGTGGTCCTCCCTCGGGTAGCCGTGCCCGGGGGGCGGGTACTGGCCGGTGAGCTTGGCCCAGTCCTCCGCGTTCAGAGCGTCGTCCAACAACGTCCAGAACGCATCACGCGGGCCGTTCTCGTTGACGGTCAGCCAGCAGGCGATCATGGTGCTGCGGTCCTCGTCGGCTGCCTCGGCCGCATGCTCGGGGTCGGGGAAGTAGATCACGCGACCACCGCCCCGAGCCGCGCAGAGAGCTGGATCACCAGGGTTTCCAGCGCCTGTACGCGATCAGCGAGCGCGGCCGTGTCCTCACCGGCCAGCGGAGCAGCTGGACAGGCAGCACGCCCGAAACCGAGTTCGGCGGGGGTGGCTCGCAGCACCGCGCAGAGCAGGACCTGATAGGTCTGGCTCGGCTCGTTGGCGCCGTTCTCCCAGCGGGAGAGCTGGACCTTCAACGAGGTCTCCGAGGCAACCGGCCAGCCCCAATGGGCGGCCAGCCGCATCAGCGATCGGATCACCTGCAGCTGCGACCAGCCACGGGCCGCACGCGCCTGCGCCAGCGGCGAGTCAGCCGGACGCTTGACCGGGGGCTGCACGGCGGGACGGGACCGGTCGGCCAGCGGGACAACGACGGAGGCGGTCATGCGACCACCGCCCGCAGACGGGCCACCGGACGCGCCGGGGTGGCAGTGGCGAACAGGTGGTCCAAGGTGGCCAGGTAACCGCCGACCATGGGAGCCGGGCCCAGCCGCCGCAGGTGCAGCACCGGAGCCAACGCCGGGGTCAGCCCGTCCACGGGCGTGGTGACCAACAGGTCATCGTCGGCCCGCAGCACATCAGCGCGCAGACCGGGATGAGTGGCCAGACGTAAGCCGGGAGTGGCCGTCAGTGACGGGAAGACGTCGGCCAGGCCAGTGACCGGTCCAGCCGGATTCTCCGGGGTGATGATCCGAACCCGGACCCCGGCGGCCGTCTTGTCAGCCAGCAGGGCGGGCAGATCCCACACCGCATCAGCCAGGAACAGCAGGTTCGCGACCGCCAGGTCAATGACCGTGGTGGCGTTCGCCAGGGTGGAGCGCCACAGGCTGTAGGGGACGGTGCTGCGCATCGGGTAGCAGGCAACGACCTCATCCTGCGGGGTCGGTGTCGAGCGGTGCCGCTGACCCAGCTTGGGCCACAGGTGGTAGGGGTCGGCGCCGAGGTACTTCGCGGCGGCTGCGGCGTTGCGGGCGTGCGGAGTGCGGTCAGTGTTCAGCCACCGGTCGACCGACTTGGCGTCGATGCCCAGGTGTGCGGCCAGACCCTCGATGGTGACGTTGGCGGCGACCATGGCGCCACGTAGACGTTCGTTCCCGGTTGCGGAGTGCGAAGCGGTGAGCGTCGCAGGCATGATGGAAGCTCCCTCAGGGGACAAGGGGGCGGCGAATCTGCTTGGCGGTAGGAGCGCCGCCCCCGGGCTTAGGCAGGTAATCAGCCTGTCTAACTTCTATTGTGTTACCTAGATTAGTTGCGCCAGGGCTGTACGCAAGACCTAGGGGCAGATTTCTTTAGGTCACTTAGGTAACCTGGGGACGTGACCGTGAGCCAGGACGATCCCCGTAGCGCCTACGAGCAAGTAGCCGACGACCTTCGGAAGAAGATTGCTTCCGGAGTTCTTAGGGCTGGTCAGAAGCTCGACGGTAACGCCAAGATGGCGGAGCACTACGGCGTTGCCGCCATGACGATCCGCCATGCCCTCGACATCCTTAGGGGCGAACGTTTGATCGTCAGCCAGCAAGGGCGCGGCACGTTCGTGGCCAGTGACCCAGTGGGCACGGACTCAGCCGAACGGGACGCCAACATGGCCGACGAGCTGAGCGAGATCAAAGCCGCCCTAGAGCTGATCAACTCGCGGCTTGATCGACTCGAAGACCGGGTTCACGAGCGTCCTTGACCGAGGAAGACAACCGATCAACACGTTGAGTGGCTTCGGCGAGCTTCCTCCTGATCTCATGCAGCTCGATCAATAACCGTGCCCTGTCCGCGACCCTCACGGCAGTCTTCCCCCTTCCAGTAGTGATCAGCTCAGCTTCATGCTCGTGGCGAGGCGCCTGATCTCCGCCGAGTGCGAATGCTTGTCGGTCGACCTCAGGTCGTCGACGAGGTTGCGGGCCAGCGGCCTGTTGCGCACGTGCTGAGGGGCGATCGCGTCGGCCTTCAGGATCGCGTCGGCGGCAAGCGCCGGTTTGCGGTTCATCATCTGCCCGGCCGCCGTGCACACCCAGAAGTGCGACTGTCGTTCGCCCGATGCAATCCGCGCGATGTTGACCAGCTCAGCGCGCGAGAGCACGTCACGGGGATGCCCCAGCTCCAGGCTCACTTCCACTGAATGGATCTCTGTATTCACGGCGTTGAACTGAGTCTGGAAGGCATTCCCGCCCTCCGGTACGCCGGCGGCGGCTTGGCGCGCCTCAGTCAGGTGCGACTCGGCCTCCGACCGATCCCAGAGCCGCGACCACGCAACCGCCGCGCGAAGATGCATCGCACCCCACAACGCACGCACCGTCTGATCCTCCGTGGCCAGGTGAGGTTCCAGGTCATCGAGAGCCTTGCGTGCCATGTCACGTGCTGCGCTCAGCGCACCTTCGTGCAGCCAGACACCACAAAGATCCCAACGGGCGGCAGCCTGAAGAATGGGCGACTCGGCCCGATCGGCGGCCACCAGCTCACGCTGAACGGCGCTCCAGCCGAGATCATGATGTCCGAGCAGGTTGGAGGACACTCGCGCCATGTGACTCGCTCGAAGCATGAGCCCTTCAGCCCGAGGCACGTCCTCTCCATCGGCCGTATCGCAGAGGATGACCAGCTCACGGAGGATCTGGGGAAGGACGTCACCCAGGGCCGTGAACCTCGCATCCTGCCTCAGCCTTTCGGCTGCCGCAACGCGCGCCGCAAGGTCCGGAAGGGTGGGGGGTTCAGCCGTCGTGATCAGCGCCGCCCCTCCGGGCATGGTCGCGTGTTGGAGGGCAAGGCGGAGGCCGGGGATAGCAGCGTGACCGGAGTCGAGTTCCGCAGTCTCGTGGCGATACGGCTGTCCCGTCAGCTCGATGACTTCTACGCCGAGCACTTCGGCGATCTGGCCGAGGACGCTCATACGGTCGAGCGGAAGGCGACCGGTTTCGATCTTAGAGACCCAGCTCACGGAGCGATCGACAGCGGCCGCCAGTTGCGCTTGATCCCAGCCGAGACGGCGCCGTGCTCTTGCTACCCGTTGCCCCGTGGTCAGTTCCTTCATCATGGGTTCCCTTCGACACTACGAAGGTACCCGCGCCAATCCGTGGCACTGTCAGTAAAAGTGACAGTGGGCGCTCGAACGGCCCCCCGGTAGTACCGAGTTACGGGTTTCTCTACCTCATCAAGTCCCCCGCGCACGGCGCGGGAGCGCGCCGCCTGTACGGCGGGGCCGCCGCCCTGTCTTCGCCAGCGGCGGCCCCGCCCGGCGGCGCGCCGGCGACTGCGGGGGCGTGGGATGGGGAAACCCTCTGTGGCTGGGGCGGTCGGCTCCACGGCTTTAGGCAGCCACTTTGGGGCGAGCCTCTAAGATCATGGCCCCAACGTCGTGCTTTAACGGGCAGGTCCACAGACTGCCCGACTCGCCATCAGCTTACGGGGCCATGATCACTCGCCCCAAAGCAGCTCCAGCCCAAAGCCGCTCCACCGACCTCTTGGGAAGCGGACCACGCCCGTATCGGCACGTGACAAGCTTGGACCGTGGATATCTGGTTGCCAGCGATCTTCGGTGTTGTCGGTACGCTCCTCGGTGCTCTTGCCTCAGGTGCGACATCATTCCTCGTGCAGAAGCACCAGGCGAAGGCGGCACTGGATTTGCGCCGTACTGAAGCTGAGCTAGCTGCCATGACGAGCCTTGAGAGCGGGCTGTGGGAGATCAGCCAATATGCAAGGTCCGCGCCTTCGGAGAACGTGAAGCATTGGAGCGACGCAGAGCGTGCAGCATGGGGAAAGCCCATCCACGACCTGATCGGCCCGTTGTCGATCGCAGCGCGAGGCGTCCGCAACTCCGAGGTACGGCAGCGCTTGGTGGACATCCTGCACATGATCGAAAACTGGGGCGCCATGAGTCGGCGTGCTCATCCGATCCGCTACGTGCCGCCTCTCGTCGAGCACGCACTGGATTGCCTAGGCGCGCTGCGGCGAGGGGATCAAGTGTCGCTTGAAGATGAGGCTTACAAGCAGCTCAAGGAGATGCATGATCGCGCATACGTATCAACATCGGGAAGTAGCTGACGTGGCTGTACAGCAGCGGAGTACAGCAACCACACCGACCGCAGTCGACTGGCAGCACTCCCAGGACCACGGCTGACCGGCCGAATAGACCTCAGCAACCTCCCCGCCCGTAGTTCGCATCGAGGGGGCCAGGGGTTCAAATCCCCTCAGGTCCACTGCACAACGAGATCCCGGCGATCATCACGATCGTCGGGATCTCGTCGTTTTCGACTCGCCGCGGGCCGGGGGAAGTTCGTCCGCCGGTGGCGGGTCGGGGCGTTGTTCCTGGGAGAGTTGGGCGGCGAGCCGAGGTCGACCGTGACGCAAATCTCATCACGTTGCGTAGCGAAGAGTGTCTACCTGTAGTTTTGTCGTCTTTGGGGTGCTGCACAAAGCTCATGAGGAAGGCATGATCCTCACGCCGTAACGTTTACTCACAGGGGGAACACGGTGGAGATACGCCACCTGGTGACATTTCAGAAGGTCGCGACGCTGTTGAGCTTCACCCGCGCCGCGGAGGAGCTGAGTTACGCGCAGTCGAGTGTGACGACCCAGATCCGGGCGTTAGAGACCTCGCTGGGGGTGGAGCTCTTCGACCGGCTGGGCGGGCGCATCCGGCTGACGCCGGCCGGTGAGAAGCTGCTGGAGTACGCCGAGCAGATCCTGGCTCTGACCGAAGCCGCTCGTGCGGACGTCGCCGGCGGGGACGGTCCGTCGGGGACCCTGGTGGTCGGCACGATGGAGAGCATCACCTCGTACCGCATGCCGCCGCTGCTGGAGTTCTTCCATCACCGCTATCCGAAGGTGCAGCTGTCGCTGCGGCCGAGTCTGTGCGCCGAGACCTGTCACGCACTGCGTCAGGGAAGCTTCGACATCGGGTTCCTGATGGAACAGGAGACCCGGCATCAGGGGCTGGAGACCGTGGTGTTGGCCGAGGAGCCGCTGGTGCTCGTCGCCGCCCCCGGCCACCCGTTGGCGCAACGGCAGGACCTGTCACTGCACGATCTTCGCTCGGCGTCCATCCTGGCCACCGAGGCCGGATGCGCCTACCGAGATCTGTTCGAGGAGGAGCTGCGGGGCGCGGAGACCACGCCGTTTCTCGAGTTCGGAACCATCGAGGCGATCAAGAGAGGCGTCATGTCCGGGCTGGGCGTCGCGCTGCTTCCCGCGGTGACCGTGGCCGGGGAACTGGAGAAGGAGGAGATGACGGCGCTGCCGTGGGACATCCCGTTCTCCGTCCATACGCAGCTGGCCTGGCGCAGCGGCAGGCGGCTGTCACGGGAGCTGAAGTTGTTCATCGACCAGGCGGTGCGGTTGATGCGGGAGGACGGGCCGCTCGCCGAGTCGGGCTGACCCCCGGCAGAGAACGGCACGAGAGCGGTACGAGAGCGGTACGCCCGGCGCGTGAAGGGACTTCACACCGCCACCGGTTCGGGGGCGAAGACGGAGATCCGGTGGGTGACGTCGTCGGGTGTCCGCCGTCTCGGCGGCTGCGGCTCTGCCGGGGTGCCGATGTACAGCCAGCCCAGGAGGCGTTCGTTCGGCCCCAGGCCGAGCAGGCGGTGGGCCTGCGGGGATTCGGTGAACCTGCCGGTGCGCCAGATGCTTCCGAAGCCACGGGCGTGCAGCAGCAGGCCCAGGGAGCCGGCCATGGCGCTCGTCGCGGCCAACTGCTCCCACTCGGGCACGCGGTGATCGGTCACCGGTGTGAACACCAGCGTGGCGAGGAGCGGGGCCCGGCGGGTCTTGGCCTCGGTCCTGGCGCGTTGGAGGGCGGGCGCGGAGCTGTCGTCGGCGAAGCAGCGGCCGAGGGCGGCGCGTCCCTCACCGCGTACCAGGATCCACCGCCAGGGGCGCAGCCTGCCGTGGTCCGGTGCGGTGGCGGCGGCCCGGAGCAGGTAGGCGAACTCGTCGTCAGTGGGGGCCGGTTCGACGAGATGGTGTTCGCTGCGGCGGCTCAGTACGGCCGTCATGACGTCCATGCGCTTTCCTCCTCACAGACTGGGGGTGGGGCGGCCCGGGGGGTGTTGGTTTCCCCCCGGGCCACCCCACCCCACCGGACGGATCAGTAGTGCACGCGGCGGTTGTCGGGGGTCTGCCGGTAGCGGATGGTCCACTGGCTGCGGCGTACGTAGGTCCGCTGCAGCCAGCGGTCGGCACCGTCGTAGCGGGCGGTGAACGGGGTGCGGGCGTGCAGGCCCTTGCGGTTGTTGATCAGCAGCGCCTCGCCGGGGCGCAGGTGGACCTGGTGGGCGGTCTCGCGGCAGGCGGCCTGAAGACGGTCCAGGGCCGCCTCGGCGGCGGTGGTCATGGCGCGTACGCCGTTGGCGGAGGAGGAGATCTCGGGGAACTCCTCGGGCCCGCTGATCATGGCGACCGGGTCGGAGAGCACCTCGCGTCCGCCGGCCACGTCGCGTACGTAGCTGCCGGGCGCGTTGAGCCGGAACAGCGGGCTGCGCAGCAGCTCCAGGGTGCGGGAGTCGAGGGCGCGGACGATGTCCCGGGCGTCCGCGTAGTGGGTGGCGGCGATGCCCTCGTGGTCGGCGCGCAGGCAGCTGAGGACGAGGAAGTCGGGGTTGCTGACGTCGTAGCGGCCGATGGCGTCGTGAACGATGTCGTTGTGGAAGTTGAGGAAGACGGTCGATCCCTGGTTGGTCTGCGTCATCGCGCCGCCCTCGACGGGGATGACGTCGTGGACGAGCTGACCGTTCTTCTCGGTGAGGAATCCGACCGGCTCGCCCAGCAGGCCGGACAGGCCGAGCAGGACGCCCTCGGCGACGAAGGTCTTCTTGCCGGTGGCCGGGCCGCCGTCGGCCGGAGTGGGAGGCAGCTCCGCGTCGACGGGCAGGTTGCGGACGTAGCCGACGCCGGGGGCGTCGTTGTGACGGCCGAAGTCCAGTATCTGCTGGAGCAGTTCGAGTGGCAGGGTGGCGAAGATCTGGTGGTAGCGCGCCATGGCCCGGTCGGGGTCCTGGGCCGGATCGGGCTCGGCGGCGAGTGCTCGTCCGATGGCGTCCCGGGCGGCGTCGGGAACTTCGATCAGGCCCAGGGTCTGCGGCGTGCGGATGCTGGTCTCGACGGTGGTCGTGGTCATGGTGACTGCTCCTTCGCTGAGTTGGGTCAGAGGGCTCGGATCCCGAGGGTGGTCTCGGGCAGTGCGTCGTGGAGCTTCTGCGCCAGATCGCGGGCTTCCTCGGGGTCGGCGGCGATGTGGGTGGTCGCCCGGCTCCCGGTGATCTCGGTGACGGGGATGCCCAGGACGCGGCCTTCGGGCAGGTTGTGGGCGCGCTGGAAGTGTTCGATGTCCAGGTAGCCGCCGACGATCACGAGGTGCGGTCCGTCCTCCAGCCGCACGGTGTCGACGTTCTCGGTGTGGAAGACGCTGTGCGCCAGATCGGCCTGGGCGGCGGTGTCGTAGGCGAGGACGCTGGACTTCGTGTTGAGTACGACTCCGGCCGCCGGGCCGCCCTCCGCGCTGATGACCGTGCCGGAGGGGAAGGGCGACCGGTTGTGGCGGCAGACCAGGGTGATGCCGTGCTGCTTGGCGGTCCGTACCGACCTGCGGTGCAGGACCTTCGCCCCGTACCGCGACATCAGCGCGGCGGTGTCGTACGTCACCTCGGACAGCAGACGGGCGCCGGTGACCGCGTTCGGGTCCGCGCTGTAGATGCCGTCGACGTCCGAGTGGATCTCGCAGGCTTCGGCGCCGAGCGCCGCGGCGACGAGGACCGCGGACAGGTCGGAGCTGTTCTTGCCGAGCCAGGTGGGGCGGCCCTGCTGGTCGGCGGCCTGGCCGCCGGGGATGATGACGACCTCGTGCTCCTCCAGGGCCTGCCGCAGCGGGGCGGCGTCCAGCCGTGCCACCTTCGCCCACATGAACGTGCTGTCGGTGACGAGGCCCTGCTGGTGGCCGGCGAGCACGGTGGCTGTCACTCCGGCCCGGTGCAGGGCGGTGGCGAGCAGGTGGGCGCTGATGGTGTCGGCGAGGGTGAGGAGTCCGGCGACGGTGGCGTCCTGCGGCTGCGGGTTGGTCTCCCGCAGCAGGCCGCGCAGCTTCTCGGTCTCGCCGGGCATGGCGCTGACGACGACGGCCATGGGCCGCTGCTCGTCCTCGATCCGCTGCCGCAGGGCCGTGGCGAGGTCGGCGTAGGCCCCCAGGGTGGGGAAGGTGGAGCCTCCGAACTTCAGGACGGCGGGTGTGGTCACAGCACACCTCGCCTGGTGAGGGCCTCGGCGATCTGCAGCGCGTTGAGGGCGGCGCCGATGCGCACGTTGTCCGCGACGATCCACAGCCACAGACCACGCGGGTTGTGGCCGGCCACGCGGATGCGGCCGACGTGGACCCGGTTGGGGTCGCCCGCGGTGCGGGGGGTGGGGAAGGTGCCCTCGGTGCTGGGGTCGTGGACGGTGACCTCGGGCTGCTCGGCCAGCAGGCCGACGAGTTCGTCGCGGTCGACGGGGTTGTGGCACTCGACCCAGGCCGCCTCCGAGTGGCTGTTGACCACGGGGACCCGTACGCAGGTGGTGGTGACGTCCAGGTGCGGCAGGCCGAGGATCTTGCGGGACTCCTGGAGCATCTTCTGCTCCTCGAAGGTGAAGCCGTCGTCCAGGAGGCGGTCGATGCTCGGGATGACGTCGAAGGCGAGGGAGGGGGTGAAGGTCCCGGTCACGCCGGCGCTGTCGGGATCGTCGAGGACGGTACGGGTGCCGGCTTGCAGTTCCTCGATGCCGGAGTAGCCCGCGCCGGAGGCTGCCTGGTACGTGCTGACCACGGCCTGGCGTATGCCCCAGCGTTCCTCGATGGGTTTGAGCAGTCGGACCAGCGGGATGGTGGAGCAGTTCGGGTTGGCGATGATCCCGCCGGCCGGGCGGGTGTCCAGTTCGTGGGCGTTGACCTGGGGGACGACCAGCGGGATGTCGGGGTCCATCCGGAAGGCGCTGGTGTTGTCGATGACGAGGGCGCCCTGGGCGACGGCCTTGGGTACGAAGGTGTTGCTCACCCTGGCGCCGGCGGAGAAGAAGGCGACGTCGACGTCGGCGAAGTCGAAGCCGTCCAGGTCCTGCACGCGGTAGGCGTGGCCCTCCACGGTGACCTCGCGCCCGGCCGAGCGGGCGGAGGCGACCAGGTGCAGGTCGCGGTAGCGGAAGCCGCGCTCCTCGATGAGCTGCAGGAGGGTGGTGCCGACCACTCCGGTGGCGCCGACCAGGGCGATGCGCGGTGCGGTGGGATCGGTGACGCGGGGCATGGCGGGGGTTCCTTTCAGACGGTGGTTGCGCTGGGCTGTTGGGATCTGGCGGTGGTGTGGTGGGGGTTGCCGGGGTCGGGCGGTGGTTGCGCTGGGCTGTCGGGATCTGGCGGTGGTGTGGTGGGGGGTTGCCGGGGTCGGGCGGTGGTTGCGCTGGGCTGTCGGGATCTGGCGGTGGTGTGGTGGGGGGTTGCCGGGATCTGGCGGTGGTGTGGTGGGGGTTGCCGGGGTCGGGCGGTGGTTGCGCTGGGCTGTCGGGATCTGGCGGTGGTGTGGTGGGGGGTTGCCGGGATCTGGCGGTGGTGCGGTGCGGGGTGCCGGGATCGGACGGTGGTTGCACTGGGCTGCCGGGCGAGGCGGTGGTGTGTGGTGCGGGCCGCCGGGATCAGACGGTCGTGCGCTTGCGGGCTGCCGGGGTCGGCTGGGCCGGGGTGCTGGTGTCGGAGTCCGAGGCGGAGGTGGAGGCCGCGCGGAGGCGGGGGCGCCAGCCGAGGTTGATGCCGAGGGAGGCGGCCACGATGAGCGGGATGCCCAGCGCCTGGGTCCAGGTGACGTGGTGTCCGTAGACGGCCCAGTCGCAGATCATGGCGGCGGCCGGGTACACGAAGGCCAGGACGGCGATCTTCGAGGTGGGCAGCTTCTGGTACGAGGAGTACATCAGCACGTACATGACGCCGGTGTGGATGAAGCCGAGGCCGACGAGCCAGGCCCAGCCGGTGCCGAAGTCGGCGCTCTGGTCGAGCTGGGTGAAGGGCAGCAGCAGCGGGATGCCCAGCAGCACCTGGACCAGCGCGACGAGGTGGGGCTTCACGCCGGTGACGCGCTTGGTGATGATCGTCGACAGGCCGTAGAAGAGGGCGGCCAGCAGCGCGTATCCGAGACCGACCAGGTAGCTGCTGCCGCCGGAGAGGTCGGACGTCGAGACGCCGGCGACGAGGATGAGCCCGAGGAAGGCGACGAGCAGCCAGCCCGCCTTGTGCGCGGTGATGCGGTCCTTGAACAGCAGGGCCCCGAGCATGACCACGAAGAACGGTTGCGTGTGGTAGACGACGGTGGCCACGGAGATGGACGTCGAGCTGTAGGACTCGAAGAGGAACGCCCAGTTGAACACGATGAACACGCCGCCGAGTGCGGCGAGGCCGAGCTTCTTCGCGGTGAAGCCGTGGTTCTTGAAGAAGCCGCGGATCAGGCAGTACAGGCCGAGGAAGAGGGTGCCGAACACGCACCGGTAGAAGACCACGTTGAACGGCGAGGCGCCGGACTCGACGACGAAGACGCCGAGGGTGCCGGACAGCAGCATGGCCGCCGTCAGTTCCACTGCTCCACGCGACTCCTGACGTGCCGTCGCTTCTGATGTGCTCATGTCATACTCCTGCTCTGGGGGGAAACGGGTCTCCCCGGCGTCCGGGGTGGAGGTCGGTGAGGCGGGGTGTGCTGGTCGGCGGCTCGGCGATGGTCCGCATCGCCCGGCCCCGAGAAGCCGGCCTACGAACAAGCTACGAACTTCTGGCAGTCCGGGTCCACGGCCGGCTGGGGAACGAAATCGATGCCCGCATCAAGGCTGTCGATCGGGGCGTGCGAGCAGGCGAAACGTCAGTGCAGGGGCAGGGGGTAGTGCAGGCCGCCGTCGGTCCACAGGGCGTTGGTGCCACGGCTGACGTCCAGGCCGGAGGCCGCGCCCAGGTTGCGGTCGTAGACGTCGCCGTAGGTGCCGACGGCGTCGAGGACACGGCGTGCCCAGCCCTCGTCCAGACCCAGCGTGGGTCCGTGCCGGCCGGCCAACTCGGCAGCGGCGTACGCCGCCTGCGTCGAGCCGTCCTCCCGGACGGCGTGTTCGGCGGCGACGAGGAACTGCAACACCCACCGGGCCACCCGGAACCAGGCCGGGTCGTCGTCGCGGACGGCGAGCGCCATGGGTTCCCGGGAGATGGCGGTCTCCAGCACCGTGTGGTCGGCGGGGCGGGGCAGCGTGGCGCGGGCACCGGCCAGCGCGATGCGGTCCAGGACGTATGCCGCGCACCCGCCGTCCGCGTAGCCGGCCAGCGCCTCGGCCGGGGTGGCGTAGGCGACGGGCTCGACCTTCAGCCCGCGCGCGCCGAACCACGCCGCCAGATTGCTCGCGGTGGTGGTGCCCTCCTGGGTGGCGACCCGCCGCCCGGCCAGCTGCTCCGGGGTGGATATCCCGTCCGCCGTCCGGACCAGGAAGCCCTCCCCGTCATAGCAGGTGACGCCGGCGAACAGGACGGGGTGGGAGGCCTCGCGCCCCAGGGTCCACGACAGGTTGCAGGTGGCCACGTCCGCTCCGCCCGAGGTGAGCCGTGCCAGCCGCTCGGCGGGGTCCGTCGGCAGCCACTCCACGGCACCGGCGTCGCCGAGCACCGCCGCGGCCACCGCGCGGGCGATGTCGGCGTCGAGCCCGCTCCACGTGCCCTGCGCGTCGGGCAGGGACAGGCCGCGGATTCCCTGGCTGACCACCGCCCGGACCTTGCCGTGCGCGCGCACCGCTTTCAGAGTGTTGTGCGTTCCGGTCGTCACAGCATCCCCCTCACCGCGGCGCCGACCAACTCCTCGCGGTCGAAGCGGCGTTCGTTGTAGCCGAGCATCTCGATCAGTGAGTGCGCCGTCACCGGTCCGCGGCCGTGTCCGCCGAAGCCGGTCACGGGCATGGCTCCCGGGTCGGACCAGCGCAGGGTTCCCGCGGGATCGATGGCCGCCCGCGAGCGGTTGGCGTTGTCCTGGTGCAGGCAGAACGGCACGTCCAGGTGCCCGTGGGCGAAGGCGCCCACCAGCGCGGATCCGACGTCGCCGCCGAAGCCCAGCGTCGACGTGATCAACCGCAGTGCCTCTTCGTAGATGCCGGTCTGCTGAAACGTTTGCTCTGAGGGGATGTGGCGTGCCTCGTCGGTGGCCACGGCGGCCGCGAACTCCAGGGCGTCCACGTTCTCCTCGATGGTCGGAATACGGTGCGCTTCCACGGCGGTCTTCACAATGAGCCGCTCGGTGCCGCTGCGGACCGCGAGGCGGACGCTGTCCTCCAGCATCCGGTACGCGCCCACCGGCGTCCTCGGATACACCCCCATGTACGTGTAGAGCACCACGTGCCAGTCGACGTCCCCCAGCCACTGCGCGGCGAGGCGGCGCAGCGCGGCGAGCGCTTCGAGGTCCTGCTCGGGGCTGGTCTGCTGGGCGTAGCTGACCGAGATGCTCCGCACACCGTGCTCCCGGAAGAACAGCCCCTCCAGGATGCTGAGGGCGATCAGCAGACTGGGCGGGCACAACTGGCCGAGCATGCAGCCGCCGAAGCTCTCCAGGTGCACCGTCCGCGGCTGGTCCGCCAGGATGCGGCAGCACTCGGCCCAGGCCGCCGTCGCCTGCGGCAGCGGCACCCGGCTGTAGGGCAGGCAGTACGAGACCGGGCCGCCCTCGGTGGCGTCCGCGCCGACGCGGGCCAGCGCCGCGAACAGTTCCTGGGGGAGCGCGGAGCCGTGGCGGAACTGGACGGGGAAGTCCTCACCGGCCACACCCTCCAGCAGGCGGCGGGTCTCCTGCGTGCCGTGGGCCACCACGGGGTAACCGTTGAGGTCGTCGCCCCGCTCCAGCGCCCGCCGGGCGGAGTCGTGGTCGTTGACCCGGGTGTAGCTGTCGACGGTGACCGTGCCGACGGATGCCCCGTGCACCGCCCGCACCGCCTCGAGACCGCGCCGCATGGTCGCCGAGTCGGCGAACCCCATCCGCGGCTGCACCACCAGGCGCCCCTGTTCGTGGCTGCGCCGGACGAAGCGGGAGAACCGGCCGCCGGCCGGCACGATCGGCGACGGCGTGGCGGGAGCGGACCGGGCAGGCGCGTTGCTTTCGAAGCCGCTCATCTCAGGCCCCCCTGCCGGCCGTGGCGAGTTCACGGGCAGGTGCCTTTTCCAGCCCGCCGAGAAAGGCGTCGAATTCGGCGAGTCCGGCTTCCGCCTCGAATGCCGCGTCGAACCCGGCCGCTACGAGCTCGGTGCCGAACCGAGCGTTTTCGGACCCTCGAATACCTAGTTTTCCGCCGATGACCACACGCAGATCGGCCAGTTCGGAATCGGAGCGGATCCGCTGGATGAGCCGGAGCCCGTCCAGGTGCCCGTGGCCGTTGACGGTGCTCACCACCAGCGCGTCAGGGCGGACTCTTCGGCACTCGGCGAGGATCACGTCGTCCGGAACACACGCTCCGAGGTTGACCACCTCCCCGCCTCGTTCCTCCAGCAGTAACTGCAGAAATACGAGGTTCCACATGTGGGCATCTGATGACACGCTGGTGACGATGAAACGTCCGGAGCGTGCCGGGGATATCTCGTCCATTACTCCCGTCCGCAGGTCGGCGAAGCTGACGTACTGGAACCTACGAGTTCGGGTGACAGCCGGTCCACAACACGGTGGGGAACGAAATCGATGCCCGCATCAAGGGTGTCGATAGGGGAGTGCGGAGGCCTTGTCAGGCGAGGAACTTCGCGTAGCAGCGGCTGGACTCGTAGGAGCGGTAGTAGCCGAACTTGGCGCACGGCTCGTAGCCGCTGGAGGTGTAGAGGGCGATGGCCTCCGGCTGCTGGGTGCCGGTCTCCAGGACCATGCGGACACGGCCGGCGGCGCGGGCGTCGTCCTCCAGGGCGGCGAGCATGCGCCGGGCGATGCCGCGGCCGCGCAGCTCCCTGACCACGTACATCCGCTTCAGCTCGGCGTCGCCGTCCTCGTTGCCCTCGGCGTTCTTGTCCTGGCTGCGCCAGCCGCCGGTGGCGACGGGGCGGTCGGTGTCGTCGTAGGCGATCAGGTACACGCCGTTCGGCGGCTGGAAGTCCGACGGGTCGAGGGCGGTGGCGTCGCCGCCGTCGCCGTAGCGCTCGTGGTACTCGGCCTGGACCTCGTCGTTGAGCTTCACGGCGTCGGGGTGGTCGAAGGGGACGCGACGTATATTCATGCCGGGGATCGTACACCTATGCGAAATCGGAATCTGGACTTTGTCCAGTGTGCCGGTAGGGTGCCCCGGTGCTCATTGTGACCTCTGTGAATGTGAACGGGCTGCGGGCCGCCGCGAGGAAGGGCTTCGTGGAGTGGCTCGCCGGTACGCAGGCCGATGTGGTCTGCCTGCAGGAGGTGCGTGCCGAGCCGCAGCAACTGCCCGAGCATGTACGGGCGCCGGAGGGCTGGCATGTGGTGCACGCGCCGGCGGCCGCCAAGGGGCGCGCGGGCGTCTCCCTGTACACCCGGCGCGAACCGGACGCCGTGCGGGTCGGATTCGGCTCGGCCGAGTTCGACGGCAGTGGGCGCTACGTCGAGGCGGACCTGCCCGGTGTGACGATCGCCTCCCTCTATCTCCCGTCCGGCGAGGTCGGCACCGAGCGGCAGGACGAGAAGGTCCGCTTCATGGGCGAGTTCCTCGCCCACCTCAAGGGCCTGCGCGAGCGGGCCGCGGCCGACGGGCGTGAGGTGCTCGTCTGCGGCGACTGGAACATCGCCCACCAGCGGGCGGACCTGAAGAACTGGCGCGGCAACACCAAGAACTCCGGCTTCCTGCCGGAGGAACGGGAGTGGCTCACCGCCGTGTTCGACGCCCAGTCCGGCGGTTACGTCGACGTCGTACGCGCCCTGCACCCGGACGTCGAGGGCCCGTACACCTGGTGGTCGTACCGGGGGCGGGCCTTCGACAACGACACGGGATGGCGCATCGACTACCAGGTCGCCACGCCGGGGCTCGCCCAGCGGGCGCGCAAGGCGTATGTGGAGCGCGCCGCCAGCCATGGCGAGCGGTGGTCGGATCACGCGCCGGTGACCGTGGTCTACGACCGGTCCTAGGCGCCCTTGCGCATCCTCCGGTCCAGCGCCAGCGAAAGCTCCGCCTCCACCACGCTGCGGGCCAGGGGGCGCAGGCGGGGCAGGTCGGATTCCGAGGCGTGGCGCAGGACCAGGTCGGCGAAGAGTTCGGCCAGGGCGTCGGCGTGTGAGCGGACCTCCTTGCCCGCCCGGATCACCTCCGCGAGCGGGATGCCCTCCCGTACCAGCGCCGAGGACACGTCCAGCAGGCGGCGGCTGATGTGGACGATCTCGTCGCCGTCGGTGCCGAGGTAGCCGAGTTCCATCGCGGCGGCCAGGTTCTCGGGCGTGACCTCGCCCTCGAAGCGGGCGGCGAGCTCCTCGGGGGTGAGGCGGACCGGCTCCTCCTCGGTGGGGGCGCCGACGCCGAGCAGGTCGGCGACGCCCCGGCCGTGGTCGAAGGCCTCCGCCAGCTCCGCTATGCCGGTGAGGGTGTGGCCGCGTTCCAGCAGCGCCGCGATCGTGCGCAGGCGGGCCAGGTGGTGGTCGTCGTACCAGGCGATACGGCCCTCGCGGCGGGGCGGCGGTATCAGCTTGCGTTCGCGGTAGAAGCGCAGGGTGCGCACCGTGATGCCGGCCAGCCGGGCCAGCTCCTCCATGCGGTACTCACGCTTGTCTGCCACGTCCGAACCCTAAGTCGTACCGCCGGTAACTTTCCTCGTACCGACCCCTACCCATCAGTACGCCGCTCCTCTAGTCTCCCGATTGTGCCAGTGTTCACTGGCAGAGTCGCAGAGTACGCACAGTACGCAGAGCCGCAGAGTCGCGGAACGGCATGGAGGGGCATCGGTATGGCCGAGCACGAGCATGTACGGGTGGCGGTGGTCGGGTCGGGGTTCGGCGGGCTCGGTGCCGCCGTGCGGCTGCGCCGCGAAGGGATCACCGACTTCGTCGTCCTGGAGCGGGCCGACAGCGTCGGCGGCACCTGGCGGGACAACAGCTACCCCGGGTGCGCGTGCGACGTACCGTCCCATCTCTACTCGTTCTCCTTCGCGCCCAACCCCGACTGGCCGCGCACCTTCTCCGGGCAGGAGCACATCCGCGGCTACCTGGAGCGCGTCACGGATGTCTTCCGGCTGCGCCCGCACATCCGCTTCAACTCGGAGGTGAAGCGGATGACCTGGGACGGTGACGAGTTGAGGTGGGAGATCGAGACCGCGTCCGGCACCCTCACCGCCGACCTCGTCGTCTCCGCCACCGGGCCGCTGTCCGACCCGAAGGTCCCGGACATCCCGGGGCTCGACACCTTCCCCGGCAAGGTGTTCCACTCGGCCCGCTGGGACCACGACTACGACCTGCGCGGCAAGCGGGTCGCCATGGTCGGCACGGGCGCGTCCGCCATCCAGATCGTGCCCGCCATCCAGCCCGACGTGTCGAAGCTCGTCCTCTTCCAGCGCACCCCGCCCTGGGTGATGCCCCGCGTCGACCGCGCGATCAGCGGCGCCGAGCGCCGGCTGCACCGCGCCCTTCCGCTGACGACCCAGCTCCGGCGCGGACTGCTGTGGGGCATCCGGGAGTTGCAGGTCCAGGCCTTCACCAAGCGCCCGGGCGAGCTGGGCTTCGTGGAGCAGCTGGCCAAGCGCAACATGGCCCGCGCCATCAAGGACCCGGCCCTGCGCGCCAAGCTCACCCCCGACTACCGCATCGGCTGCAAGCGGATCCTGCTGTCGAGCGACTACTACCCGGCGATCGCACGGCCCAATGTGGACGTCGTCGCGAGCGGGCTCGGCGAGATCCGCGGCTCGACGGTCGTCGCCGCCGACGGCACCGAGGCCGAGGTCGACGCGATCGTCTTCGGCACCGGCTTCCACGTCACCGACATGCCGATCGCCGAGCGGGTCGTCGGGGCGGACGGCCGGACGCTCGCCGAGGTCTGGAAGGGCGGCATGGAGGCCCTGCGCGGCGCCTCGGCCGCCGGGTTCCCGAACTGGATGACGATCATCGGGCCCAACACCGGCCTCGGCAACTCGTCCATGATCCTCATGATCGAGTCCCAGCTGAACTACATGGCCGACTTCGTACGGCAGTTGGAGGTGCTCGGCGGACGCGTCGCACTCGACGCGCGCCCCTCCGCCGTCCGCGCGTGGAACCACCGGGTGCAGGAGCGCATGAAGCGCACGGTGTGGAACACCGGTGGCTGCACCAGCTGGTACCTGGACGCGGGCGGCCGCAACACGACCATCTGGCCCGGTACGACGAGCGAGTTCCGGCGCGCGACGCGGCGGGTGGATCTGGGCGAGTACGAGGTAGTGCGCCCGTCCGCGGCACGGGTCACCGAGGAGACCGCGCGGGAGACCGCCGAGGAGACCGCGCGGGAGGCCGCCGTATGAGCCGCCTGCTGCACGTCTCGTCCGGCCCCTACGCCCCACCCGTCCCCGCCCGCGAACTGACCGTCAGCTCCGCCGACGGCGCTCGCCTGCACGTCGAGGTGCACGGCCCCGAACGCGCGCCCGCCGTCGTCCTGGTGCACGGCTGGACCTGCTCCACCGCCTTCTGGGCCGCGCAGATCCGCGCCCTCGCCGTCGACCACCGCGTCATCGCCTACGACCAGCGCGGCCACGGACGCAGCCCCGCGAGCCGCGCGTGCGGTACGGAGGCCCTCGCCGACGACCTGGAAGCCGTACTCGCCGCGACGCTCGCGCCCGGGGAGCGGGCCGTGATCGCCGGGCACTCCATGGGCGGCATGACGGTGATGGCGGCGGCCGAGCGGGAACGTTTCCGCGCGCACGCGGCGGCCGTCCTGCTGTGCAGCACGGGCAGTTCGCGGCTGGTCGCCGAGTCGACCGTCGTACCGATCAGGGCGGGACGCCTGCGGACCTGGCTGACCCGGCACATCCTCGGCTCCCGCGCTCCCCTCGGTCCGGTCACGCCCGTGGCGCGCAGGATCCTCAAGTACGCCACCATGGGCGCCGGTTCCGCCCCGCACATGGTGGAGGCGTGCGCGCGGATCGTGCACGCCTGCCCGCGCGCCGTGCGCCACACCTGGTCGCACGTACTGAGCCTGCTCGATCTCGACCACGCCGTACGGCAGTTGCAGGCGCCCACGGCGGTCGTCGTCGGCGCGCAGGACCGCCTCACGCCCCCGGTGCACGCCCGTGCGCTGGTCGCCGCGCTGCCGCGCTGCGTCGGACTCACCGAGCTTCCCGGGCTCGGCCACATGACACCGGTGGAGGCTCCCGAGCTGGTCACCGGGAAGATACGCGAACTCGTCACCACGTACGCGCCGGAGGAACCGGTCAAGGAGGGCGCATGAGCAGGGTCAGCCTGGAGGGGCACGTCGCGGTCGTCACCGGGGCCGCGCGGGGCGTCGGGGAACTGCTCGCCCGCAAGCTGTCGGCGCGCGGCGCCAAGGTGGCGCTGGTCGGCCTGGAGCCGGACGAGCTCAAGCAGGTCTCCGCTCGGCTGCACAGCGAGAGCGAGCACTGGTACGCCGACGTCACCGACCACGTGGCCATGACGAAGGTGGCCCAGGAGGTCAAGGAGCGGTTCGGCAAGGTCGACATCGTCG
This sequence comes from Streptomyces spinoverrucosus, assembly GCF_015712165.1. Taxonomy (NCBI): domain Bacteria; kingdom Bacillati; phylum Actinomycetota; class Actinomycetes; order Kitasatosporales; family Streptomycetaceae; genus Streptomyces; species Streptomyces spinoverrucosus. Next base: position 5,062,353 of record NZ_JADPZX010000001.1, read on the forward strand.
TCGCCAACGCGGGCGTCGCGACCGGTGGGCCGTTCGCCGAGTCCGATCCGCGGGCCTGGCAGCGGGTCATCGAGGTCAACCTCATCGGCTCCGCGGTGACCGCCCGCGCCTTCCTGCCGGTGCTCACCGAGAGCCGGGGCTATCTGCTGCAGATCGCGTCCCTCGCCGCGATCACTCCGGCGCCGATGATGACCGCCTACTGCGCGTCCAAGTCGGGCGTCGAGGCGTACGCGCACAGTCTGCGCGCCGAGGTCGGGCACCAGGGCGTGAAGGTCGGCGTCGCGTATCTGTCCTGGACCGACACCGACATGGTGCGCGGGGCCGATCAGGACGACGTCATGCGGGAGTTGAGGCAGCGGCTGCCGTGGCCGGCCAACAAGACGTATCCGCTGGGACCGGCGGTGGACCGGATCGTGGCCGGGATCGAGCGGCGGTCGAGCCATGTGTACGGGCAGTGGTGGCTGCGCGGAATGCAGGGCGTGCGGGGGTACTTGCCGGGGATCGTCGGGACCGTGGGGCAGCGCGAGATGCGGCGGTTCGCGTCCCGGTTGCCGGGGATGCGTACGGGACTTGTGGGCGCGGGTGGCGCGGCCGATGAGCAGCAGAGAACTACGGTGCGTAAGTGATCGACATGCGCTGGGTTATCGCCCGTGTGAATCTGGTCGTGCCAGATTCCCTCACCCCCCACGGGAGTGAACCCACATGGGTATGAAGGACCAGTTCCAGGAGAAGTCGGAGCGTCTGCAGGAGCAGGCCAAGCAGAAGATCGGCGACGCCAAGGAGCGTGGCCAGCAGCGGGGGCGCCAGCCGCGTGACGACGAGGAGATGGAGCGTCAGCGGCGTGAGGAGCAGGACCGGTTCGATCAGGACTACGACGCCTGACGACTGATGTCTGATCGGCTTCGCCCGTGAATGCAGGGTGCCCTTGCTCTCCGAGGGTGCCCTGCGTTCTTCGTGTTCGGGTGCGGGTTGTGTTTTCGGGTGCGGGTTGTGGTGGGTTGGTCGCGCCCACGCGGCGGAGCCGCAAATCGATACAGCCCCGCGCCCCTGGGTTAGTTGCCCTGGCGCCCCTGGGAAAGCGAAGCGCCTTATGGGAAAAGCCTCACGCCCTTGGGGGGAGTTTCGGTCTCGATCTGTCTGGGACGTGGCTGTAGTCCGGGGGCGTTGCCGCCGGTTCTGTTTCCAGGAGGTTCAGGGCCAGTTGGACCGCGTCGTCGAGTTGGGCGTAGCGGCCCTCCGCCCAGTCGAGGGGGGTGCGCAGGGCCTCCACGTCGGGGGAGACGCCGTGGTTCTCGACGGACCAGCCGTAGGCGTCGAACCAGGCCGCGTTCATCGGCACGGTGATGATCGTGCCGTCGCCCAGGCGGTGGCGGCCGGTCATGCCGACGACGCCGCCCCAGGTGCGCTGGCCGACGACCGGGCCCAGTTTGAGGAGTTTGAAGGCGGCCGTGATCATGTCGCCGTCGGACGACGTGGCCTCGTCAGCGAGTGCCACCACCGGGCCGCGCGGCGCGTTCGAGGTGTACGACACCGGCTGGGCGTTGCGTGTGAGGTCCCAGCCCAGGATCGTGCGGGTCAGCTTCTCGATGACCAGTTCGCTGATGTGCCCGCCCGCGTTGCCGCGCACGTCCACGATCAGTGCGGGCCGGGACACCTCCATGCGCAGGTCGCGGTTGAACTGGGCCCAGCCGGAGCCGCCCATGTCGGGGATGTGCAGATAGCCGCACCGGCCACCGCTCAACTCCCGTACCACGGCCCGGCGTTTGGCCACCCAGTCCTGGTAGCGCAGCGGGCGTTCGTCGACGAGCGGGACGACGGCTACCCGCCGGGAGCGTCCCGCCCCCTCGGCCGGGGTGAACGTCAGCTCCACCGTCGTACCGCCCGCGCCCGCGAGGAGTGGGTAGGGGCCGGTCACCGGGTCGACCGGGCGGCCGTCCACGTGGGTCAGGACCGCGCCCTCGCGGATGCCCGAACCGGCCAGCGGGGAACGGGCCTTGGAGTCGGAGGAGTCGCCGGGGAGGATGCGGCTGACCATCCAGCCGCCCTCGCGGTGCACGAAGTTGGCGCCGAGCAGGCCCTGTCGGCGCTGGTAGTGGGGCGGGCCCTCGTTGCGGCGGGCGGCGCTGACGTAGGCGTGGGAGGTGCCCAGTTCGCCCAGCACCTCGCGGAGCAGGTCGGCGAACTCGTCCGGCGAGGCGACCCGTTCGACCAGCGGCCGGTACTGGTCGAGCACGGCGTCCCAGTCGATCCCGCACATGCCGGGCTCCCAGAAGTAGGCGCGGATGAGCCGGCCCGCCTCCTCGTACGCCTGACGCCATTCGGCGCCCGGGTCGACCTCGTGCATGATGCGGCGTACGTCGATCCAGGTCGTCGTGTCGCTGTCGCCGACCTCGGTGGACGGCACCGCGCGCAGCTCGCCCTCGTCGACCACGACGAGGCGGGTGCCGTCGCCGCTGACGGTGAAGAAGTCGATGTGCTCGACGAGTTCGGACTTCTTCGCCTTGGTGATGTTGAAGTACTCCAGGGTGGGGCGGCCGCTGGTGTCGTCCGGGTTGACGAAGGTCTCGCCGAGCGCGCCCGAGATCGGCCAGCGCAGCCAGACCAGCCCGCCGCCCGCGACCGGGAGCAGCCCGGAGTACTTGGAGGCGGCGACCGGGAAGGGCGTGACCCTGCTCTCCAGGCCCTCGACCTCGACCGTCACCGTGCCGCCCTCACCGCCCTCGGCGCCGGCCTCGTCCTCGACCGGGTCCAGGCCGCCGGCGGCGGGACGCCCGTCCGGGTTGAGCGCGAAGGGGGAGGGGGTGGCCGAGGACAGCGGGACCAGATACGGGCGGCAGCCGAGCGGGAAGGAGAGGTCGCCGGTGTGGACGTCGTAGACGGGGTCGAAGCCGCGCCAGGACAGGAAGGCGAGGTAGCGGCCGTCGCGGGTGAAGACCGGGTTCTCGTCCTCGAAGCGGCCGTTGGTGACGTCGACGATGAAACGGTCCTTGATCCGGGCCAGTTTGATCTGGCGCAGGGTCCGGCCGATGCCCGGGTGCGACCAGGTCAGCCAGGAGCCGTCGGGTGAGAAGGCGAGGTCCCGCACCGGCCCGTTGATCGACCGGATCAGCTCGGTCACCTCGCCGTTCGAGTCCTCCGTTGCGTCGATCAGCAGCAGCCGCCCGTCGTGCGCGGCGACGGCGAGCCGCTCGCCCTCCGGGTCGGACACCATCTCCAGCACCCGGCCCAGTTCCCCCTGGGCCAGTCGCCGCGGCCGGCGGTCGCCGGTGGCGCGCGGCAGATAGGCGATCTCGATCGCGTCCTCGCCCTCCGCGTCCGTCACATACGCGACCTGGCCGCCCGAGCCGAGCATCTCCGGCAGCCGCACCCGGACGCCCTTGGTGTCGGTGATGGTGCGGGCCGGGCCGTCGCGATGGGTCAGCCAGTACAGACTCCCGCGGACGACGACCGCGCTCGCACGCCCGGTCTCGTCGACCGAGATGCCGTCCACGTGGTGGGCGGCGGGCACCTGGTACGTACGCCGTCCCGCGCGCGGACCGCTCAGGCGCACGTCGAGACGGCGGGGCGCCGAGTCCGCGGCGAGGTCGTCGACGAGCCACAGGTCCCCGGCGCACTGGTACACCACCCGCGTGCCGTCGCCGGCGGCGTGCCGGGCGTAGAAGGCGTCGTGGTCGGTGTGGCGGCGCAGGTCGGAGCCGTCGTAGGCGCACGAGTAGAGGTTCCCGACGCCCTCGTGGTCGGAGAGGAAGGCGATCCGGCCGCCGACGAACATCGGGCAGTGCAGATGGCCGTCGAGGTCGTCGAGCAGGCGCTGCCCGTGCAGCCAGAGGCGGCCCATCGCGCCGCCGCGGTAGCGCTTCCAGGAGGCCGGTTCGTGGGGTGGGGTGCCGGTGAGGAGCAGGGTTCGGTGTCCGTCCTCGATGTCGGCGACCTGGATGTCCGCGACCGGGCCCCAGGGCAGTTTGCGGCCCGGGTCGCCGTCCGGGGAAACCTTGTAGGCCCATGTGTAGTGCGAGAACGGCTCCCCGTGCGAGGCGACGGCGAGGATGTCGCCGTCCGGGGTCCAGCCGCACACCTGGGTGTCCGGACTGCCCCAGTACGTGAGGCGGTGGCCGGTACCGCCCTCCACCGGCACCAGGTGCACCTCCGGCACGAGGCTGCGCCAGCTCGTGTACGCGATCCGGCGGCCGTCGGGGGAGAAGCGGGGGTGGCCGACCTTGGTGCGGTCGACAGTGAGCCGCCAGGCGCGGCCCGGGCCGTCGAGGGGGGCGAGCCAGAGGTCGTCCTCGGCGACGAAGCACAGCAGGTCACCGCTGAGGTGGGGGAGACGCAAATAGGTCACCTTCCCATGCTTTGCCCCCGGGACGTACCGGAGCAAGTCGTGAAAATACCGGCCACGATCCGACCGCGATCCGACCGCGATCCGGGCGCGATCCGGCCGCGATCCGCACGACGACGTGTGACACGTGACCCGAGACACGTACGAAACGGTTTCGTTTCCCTAGGTCCTGCGCTACATTCGTTCGTGTACGAGACCGTGTCGTACGGAGACGGATGACCGAGCGGGAAGGGTGAGTCGCATGACTGAGGTCGCAACGGCGCGTCGCAGTCGGATCACACCCGAGCGAGCGGCCGAGTTGTACGAGGCCGTGCTCGAACTGCTCCGGGAAGTCGGCTACGACGCCCTGACCATGGACGCCGTGGCCGCCCGTACCAAGTCCAGCAAGGCGACGCTCTACCGCCAGTGGGGCGGCAAGGCCGAGCTGGTGGCCAGGGCGATCCGGCACAACAAACCGGGCAACATCGCCGACGTCGACACCGGGTCCCTGCGGGGCGACTTCCACGCCCTGATGGCCCATGAGGACGACTGCACCATGGAGCAGAACGCCGCGCTGATGCGGGGTCTGGCCATGGCGGCGCACACCAACCCGGACCTCATGCGGGCGTTCAAGGAACTGCTCGTGGAGCCGGAAACGCAGGAGTTCCGCAAGCTGATCCAGCGGGCGGTGGACCGGGGTGAGGTCCGGGCGGACAACCCCGCGCTGAACTACGTCGTGCACATGATGCTCGGCGCGTTCGCCACCCGGGCGCTGATCGACGACCTGCCGCCGACGAAGGCCTTCCTCATCTCGTACATCGACGCCGTGGTCCTCCCCGCTCTCGGCGTCCCCACCGCCTGAGCACCCTCTCAGCCAGTACCAGCACCTGACGCGACCGCTCACTCGTCGGGCTGATCTCCCCTGCCCTGAAACACCCCACGACTGACCGGGAGTACGCCCTCGTGGCCACGTTCCTCTACAAACTCGGCCGACTCGCCTTCCGGCGACGGCACTTCGTCGCCCTGATCTGGGTGGCGCTGCTGACCCTCGCCGGTGTCGGCGCGGCCAGCGCGCCCACGCCCGGCACCACGTCCTTCTCGATCCCCGGCACCGAGGCCCAGAAGGCCTTCGACCTGCTGGAGGAACGATTCCCCGGTATGAGCGCCGACGGAGCGACCGCCCGTGTCGTCTTCAAGGCGCCGGCCGGCGAGAAGATGACCGACGCCGCCAACAAGTCGACGGTCGAGGACACCGTCCAGGAGCTGTCCGACGGCTCCGAGGTCGCCTCCGTCGCCGACCCGTTCGCCGCGAAGGCCGTCAGCAGGGACGGCACGATCGCGTACGCGCAGGTCAAGTACGACGTCTCCGGCATGGAACTGGAGGACTCGTCACGAGAAGCCCTTCAGGAGGCCGCGCAGGAGGCGCGGGACGCCGGGCTGACCGTGGAGATCGGCGGTGACGCGCTCCAGACGACGCCGGAGACCGGTGCCACGGAGATCATCGGCATCGGGGTCGCGGCGGTCGTCCTCGTCATCACCTTCGGCTCGCTGCTCGCGGCCGGACTCCCGCTGCTGACGGCCATCATCGGCGTCGGCATCGGCGTCGCGACGATCACGGCGCTGGCGAGCACCCTGGACCTGGGCTCGACGACCTCCACCCTGGCCACGATGATCGGCCTCGCGGTCGGCATCGACTACGCGCTGTTCATCGTCTCCCGCTACCGGGCGGAACTGGCCGAGGGCCGCGAGCGCGAGGAGGCGGCCGGCCGGGCCGTCGGCACGGCGGGCTCGGCGGTGGTCTTCGCGGGCCTCACGGTCGTGATCGCGCTGGTCGGCCTGTCGGTCGTCAACATCCCGATGCTGACGAAGATGGGCATCGCGGCGGCGGGCACGGTGGCCATCGCGGTCCTGATCGCGCTGACGATGATTCCGGCGCTGCTCGGTTACGCGGGCCGCAAGGTGCGTCCGGCGGGCGAGAAGAGCAAGCTGCTGGGCGGAACGCGCGCCTCGAAGCGGGGGCGCCCGAACATGGGCACGCGCTGGGCGAGCTTCGTCGTACGCCGCCCTGTCGCCGTGCTCCTGCTGGGCGTGCTCGGCCTCGGTGCGGCGGCCGTCCCGGCGGCGTCGCTCGAACTGGGCCTGCCCGACGACGGCTCCCAGCCGACGTCGACGACACAGCGCCGGGCGTACGACCTGCTGTCGGAGGGCTTCGGCCCCGGCTTCAACGGCCCGCTGATGGTGGTGGTCGACGCCAAGACGAGCGACGACCCGCAGGCCGCCTTCGGTGAGGTGACCGACGAGATCAAGGGCCTCGCGAACGTCGTGACGGTGACGCCACCGGTGCCAAACGAGAGCGGCGACACGGCGACGATCACCGTGATCCCCGACTCCAAGCCGTCGTCGGTGACGACCGAGGACCTGGTGCACGCCATCCGTGACACCGGCGCGCAGGTCAAGGCCGACACGGACGCGGAGGTGCTGGTCACCGGCTCAACGGCGATGAACATCGACGTGTCGGAGAAACTGAACGACGCGCTGATCCCGTACCTGATCCTGGTGGTGGGTCTGGCGTTCCTGCTCCTGATCGTGGTCTTCCGCTCGATCCTGGTCCCGCTGAAGGCGGCGCTCGGCTTCCTGCTGAGCGTGATGGCGGCGCTGGGCGCGGTGGTCGCGGTCTTCCAGTGGGGCTGGCTGTCGGGGCTGATGGGCGTCGAGGAGACCGGTCCGGTCATGTCGATGATGCCGATCTTCATGGTGGGCGTGGTCTTCGGTCTGGCGATGGACTACGAGGTGTTCCTCGTGACACGGATGCGGGAGGCCTACGTCCACGGGGAGAAGCCCAGCCAGGCGGTGGTGACGGGCTTCCGGCACGGCGCCAGGGTCGTCACGGCCGCGGCGGTCATCATGATGGCGGTCTTCGCGGGCTTCATCGGCTCCAGCGAGTCGATGGTGAAGATGATCGGCTTCGGCCTGGCGATCGCGGTCTTCTTCGACGCGTTCGTCGTCCGCATGGCGATCGTCCCGGCGGTGCTGGCGCTGCTCGGCAAGAAGGCCTGGTGGCTGCCGAAGTGGCTGGACCGCGCGCTGCCCAACGTCGACGTGGAGGGCGAGGGCCTGCGCACGGCGGCGGACCGCGCATCCAAGGACGAGGACCGGGAGCTGATCCGCGCATGACGCGGTGACGGCTTCCTGAGAGCCGGCCGGTGAGGGCACCGTGGGGACGGGGCTTGCCCTCACCGGCTTTTTTCAGGCGTCCTAGGCCGTGGAGCGGTGGCCGACGTGAACGACCCACACCACCAGTTCTCCGTTGTCGATCGTGTAGATGATGCGGTAGTCGCCGACGCGGAGTCGGCGTCGGTCCGGCTGCGAGACAAGGGCGGTGGTGTTACAGCCGAGCGGGTCGCTTTCCAGCTCCGTGAGCTTGACCAGGATGCGGAGCGCCATGTCCCGGGGGATCTTGGGGAGCTCTGCCTGAGCCTCTGGCCGGAAGACAGTGCGGTACTTACTCACTGCGCTCCAGCGTCTCCCTCATGACGTCCTCGATCGGGATGCCGGCTGCCGGGTTGGCCATCCGCTCGTCGATGATCCGGTTGATCTCGCGCTCTTCCCACTCCTGGTACTTGCGCAGGACCTCGATCGACACGACGGCGGCGACCTGCTTGCCGCGCCGGGTGATGACCGTAGGCGTGTCATCGCGGTCGGCCCGCTCGACCACCTCGGCCAGATGAGCGCGCACGTCACGGATGGACTCTATGGGCATCTGCGTCATGCACCAAAGGTGCATCGCGTCCCATGTGTACACATTGTCCTTTGTGTAGTTCGGCCCACACCGTCTTGCGTGGCTGTGGGCCGTGGGTCACGCCCCAGCGGTCGGCGAGTGTGTCGACGAGGAGGAGGCCGCGGCCGGAGTCGGTGTGTGGGGTGGGGTGGGTGAGCCGGGGGAGGCGGTCACCGCGGGTGTCGGTGACCTCGATGCGGAGGGTGTCGCCGACGACGTAGAGCGTCAGGCGGAAGTCGCGTCCCGGGACGCGGCCGTGGGTGGCGGCGTTCGCGGCGAGCTCGGCGAGGATGTGCTCCGCCGGGTGCAACGGGAGTCCCCAGGCGCGGAGTTGTTCGACACCGAGGAGGCGCGCGAGGCGGGCTCCGCGTGGGGTGGGGGACAGGAGCACGGTGAAGTTGCGGATGGGGTGGTCGAGTTGGGGCTCGGCGGGGGCGGCTTCTTGGTTCATGTCACTCAGCGTGGCGGAACGTGCTTGCCTTGACGTGGGGTGACGCCTGTGCGTACCGGGACTGTCTCGGCGTTGTCTCGTTTTGTCTTGGCTGTCTCGGGTGTCGCGGGGGAACGGAAGCCCGTTGGAGGTGGGTGGGCATGAGTAACGAGGGTGTGGACGAGGCCGGTTGGGACGTCGAGCCGGGGGACGAGAACGCGCCGTTGGTGGAGGCGGTAGGGCGCCTGGCCAAGCTCTGCCGGGAGGAAGCCGGGATGCGGGTTGCCGAGTTCGCGAGGGCGGTCGGCTACGGCGAGGACATGATCCGCAAGATCGAGCGGGGAGCGCGCATTCCCCGGGTGGAGTTCCTGGAGCGGGCCGATGAGGTGCTGAACGCCGGTGGACATCTGAAGGCGTTCAAGGAGGACATGCGCAGGGCCAGGTATCCGCAGAAGGTGCGGGAGCTCGCGCAGTTGGAGGGGCGTGCGGTGGAGCTCCAGCTGTACGGCAACCACAACATCCACGGGCTGTTGCAGACGCCGGAGTACGCGCGAGCGCTGCTGCAGACGTGGCGCCCCCGCTTGTCGGACGACGAACTGGAGCGTGCCGTGGCCGCACGGGTGGCTCGACAGTCGATCTTCGAGCGGGTCCCTGCTCCTGAGCTCAGCTTTGTCCAGGAGCAGGTGACGCTCGAACGCCCGGTCGGGGGGACAATGACCCTGCGTCGACAGCTCGAACGTTTGCTGGAGGTGGCTCAGTTGCCGAACGTCGAATTCCAGGTGATGCCGACGTCGTGCGCGGACCACCCGGGAACAGGCGGGCGAATCCAGATGCTGAAGTTCGGGGACGGTACGGCATTGGGGCGCACCGACGACGAGTTCGGTGGGCGGCCGGTCTCGGACCCGAGGCACCTCCGGGTCCTTGAGCTGCGGTATGGCATCATCCGGGCCCAGGCTCTCACGCCGAGGGAGTCCCTGGCCTTCATCGAGCAAGCCCTGGGGAGACTATGAGCACGCCGGAACTCCACTGGTTCAAGAGCAGCTACAGCGACAGCAGCAACCCCAGTGACTGCGTCGAAATAGCCATCACATCCGCCACTATCCACATCCGCGACTCCAAGGCGCCCGGCGTTGCACAGCTCACCGTCACTCCCGCCGCCTGGTCGGACTTCTTGACGCACGTCTCCGACTGGCCTACGCCCGGCCCCGCGTGCTGATCAGGGGGTACGAGTTGACGACGAACGCCGGGTCGTCCAGCAGCGCGTAGAAGCGGGTCAGCTGGGCCTCCGTGACGCCGTCCGCCAGCAGGCCCTCCCTCGCCTGTTGCATGTTCACGCGGTGCAAGGAGATGCCCTTGCCGCCTCCCGCCCAGGACTCGCCGTACGTCATGGACGTGACCTCGTGCAGGCCCGCCTTCGTCATCGCGGCATGCGTGCGCACGCCCCACCGTACGTCGGCACCCGCCTTCTCCAGTTGGGTGAGGAGGGCGGAATGGAGGTCCTGGAAGAGGGACGCCGATTCCTCGTCGGGGGCGGCCAGGATCGGCGTCCAGGTGCAGTCGAACTCGTCCAGGACCAGCCGGCCGCCGGGGCGGAGTGCCGCCACCAGACGGTCCAGGACGTCCAGGCGTTCGGGCAGGTGCAGCAGGACCAGGCGGGCGTGGATCAGGTCGTAGCCCTCGCCCGGGAGCGGGTCGTTGACGATGTCGTGGCGGAGGAGGCGCACCTGGGGAGGGTGTGGGCGTGACTGTGCCCAGCGAGGGTCCAGGTCGGTGATGGTGACCTCGCCGCCCGGGCCGACCTGTTGGGCCAGCCAGTCGCCCAGTGAACCGCCTCCTCCGCCGACCTCCAGGCACCGCCAGCCGGGCGCGAGGCCGGTGAGCTGGAGTTGGCGGCGCGAGAAGGGGTCGTAGCAGGACTCCAGGACGGAGAAGCGGTCGGGCGTGCGCGCGTCGGTGTTGTCGAACAGGTAACGGGACATATCGGCCATGATCGGGGAGCGCCACGGCGTATCGGCGGGGGCGCGCGGAGCAGCTGCTCAGCGTGTGGGTCGGCCTAACTCAGTCGCATGTGCCGTACACGGGTCGCTAGCGTGCCCTTCATGACCACTAGCAGTGCCCATCCCCGTTTCGCCGCCGCGCTCGACGCCCTCGGGCTCAGTGAGCTGCAGGCGCGGATCCGCCGGTTTCCCGACGCCACCCGTACCGCCGCCGAGGCCGCCGCGGCCATCGGGTGCGAGCTCAGCCAGATCTGCAAGTCGCTCGTCTTCGCCGCCGACGGGGTTCCCGTGCTGGTGTTGATGGACGGGGCGTCCCGGGTCGACGTGGAGCTGGTGCGGCAGGAGCTCGGCGCCGGGAAGGTCACGCGGGCCGACGCCGACGTCGTACGGGAGACGACCGGGTACGCCATCGGCGGGGTGCCGCCGTTCGGGCATCGCAGCAGGACGCGGGTGCTCGCGGACCGCTCGCTGCTCGACCACGACGTGGTGTGGGCGGCGGCCGGAACGCCGCACACCGTCTTCCCCATGGAACCCAAGGCGCTGATCACCCACGCCGGCGGCACCCTCGTGGACGTCCGCGAGCGCACTGCGTGACCCCACTGGTCACCGCGGCCGTCCTGCTCGCGGCGGTGACGCACGCGAGCTGGAACGCCATCGCCCACCGCATCACCGACAAGCTCGTCGGGTTCGCGCTCATATCGGGTGGTGGCCTGGTCATCGGGCTCGCGCTGCTGCCGTTCGTCGCGGTGCCGGCGGCGCGGGCGTGGCCGTATCTGCTGTTGTCGGCCGCGGTGCACATGGCGTACTACGCGCTGTTGATGAAGTCCTTCCGGCTCGGTGACTTCGGGCAGGCCTATCCGATCGCGCGCGGCAGTGCGCCGCTCGTCGTCACCGTGCTGGCCGCGGTCTTCGCGCACGAGGTGCCCGACGGATGGGTCGTGGCCGGGATCGCGGTGAGCTGTGCGGGGCTGACCGGCGCCGCGTTGTGGGGGTTGCGCGGGCGGCAGCCCCACTGGCGGGCGATCGGCGCGGCGCTGGCGACCGGGCTGTCCATCGCCGTGTACACCGTCGTGGACGGGCTGGGCGTGCGGGCGTCGGGGTCGTCGCTCGGGTATGTGGCGTGGCTGATGGCGGTGCAGGGAGTCGTGATACCGGCGTACGCGGTGTGCGTCTGGCGCGCGGAGACCGTCGCGCGCCTGCGGCCGTTCCTCGGGCTGGGGCTGTTGGGTGCCGCGCTGTCCGTGGGCGCGTACGCCCTGATCCTCTGGGCGCAGACCCGCGCCGAACTCGCGCCCATCGCCGCCCTGCGCGAGTCCTCGGTCATCGTGGGCGCGGCCATCGGTGCCGTGGTTTTCAAGGAGCGCTTCGGGGCGGCGCGGATCGCCGCCGCGGGGTTGGTGGTGGTGGGAATCGGCCTCATGCTCGGCTGAGTCGCCCGCCCAAGGCCCAACCACCCGGGCTACCGGGAAATCCCCGTGCCCGTCACACGGGGTGCTCGCCGGACACAACGGCAAGTGTCCAATTGGCGGTGCCACCGCGTATCTGGACAGAGAGCTTCTGGGTGGTGATTTCCGTAAAGACTCGCCCAACGGTGATAGGCCCGTTGCAACCGATCTTGCTGGGGTCGTCCCCCGGATTGTTGCGGTCGACGATTGTCATCCTGCCTTTGCCGGTGCAGGTGGCATAGATGGTGTATACGTCTGTTTCTGGTTTGAAAACAGGCAGGTCAGTGCTGCCGCCGCCCCTGGTCTCAGGTATGAGAATCTCCGCATCGGCGGGCAGGTCGAGCGCCGATTGCGTGGCGCCGGCTCCCGAGCAGGCTGCGGTGAACATCAGGACGAGCAGGGCGGGCGCCGTGGCGTAACGGCCCATGGGGCACTCTCCTCAGGGACGGAACGCTTAGCGACCTTGCAGTTGCTTGTTCGGCCCCAGGTGAGGGCCGGTGTGGTCAGGTTGATCAGAACACCTGAACCGATCAGAGGGGAAGGGAACTTGAGCAAGATATGAGGTGAACGCGTCACGTTTGGGGCGGGTGATGCCCGAGAGGTCGTGGGCCGCGACGCTGTTGCGGTCCGTCACCGAGTGGCCGAGGGCGTGGTGCGGCCACAGGCCGCCCGCGATCCGGCGGCTGCGTTCCGCCCAGACGCGGGCCGGGGTGTCGCGGGGCGTGTAGTGGTTGAGGGCGTAACCGGCCGAGTGGATACGGAGGAGACTGAAGCCGCCCGGGTAGTCCTTCACCGCGCTGACCTCCTGGAACGTCACGTGCGGCGCCTCGTCCAGGACCGTGCGCTTGTTGCGGTGGGTGTGGCCGGCGTGGTGCAGGAAGACGCCCCGCGCCGCCGCGTAGGCCGCGAGGATCGCCCGGGCCTGCCGACGGGCCAGGCGCTGGCCGGCGCTCACCGGGAACAGGGAGTGCCGTACCGTCAGCGGATGGTGGCCGAAGACCAGCGTCGGCTGTTCCCGCGCCTGCCGCAGCCGCGCCCGCAGCCACGCCAGCTGCTCCGCCCCCATCCCGCCCGCGTCGGCGCCGCTGCCCGCCTTCTCGTAGGTGTCCAGGCCGATGATCCGCAGGCCGCCCACCTCATGGGCGAAGTACGTGGCATCCCCGGGGGCGCTGAGGAACGCCCTGTGGAAGGGGTCGTCCTCGGGGCCCGCGCGGTCGTGGTTGCCCCGTACGACGAAGTAGTCGCGTCCGTGCACGCCGAAACCGTCCAGGATGCGCCTCGCCGTCGCCAGGTCGCCGGGCGCGCCGCCCGCCGAGATGTCCCCGGCGGCCAGCAGCAGATCCGCCCCGCGCCGCCGGGCCTCCGCGACCACCGCCCGGCTCATGATCTCCGGGTAAGGGGCCCGGCCCGGCGCCTGCGAGACGCCGCGCAGGAGGGGGAGTCCGGCCACCAGTCCCGCCGTCGTCTCGCCCAGGTGCAGGTCGTTGCAGAGGGCGATCGAGAGGAGATGGCGGCCCGGTGGGGGCTGGGGTGTGGTGAAGGAGTAGGGGCCCGCGGGAGTGCCGAGGCCGTGCGGCGAGGTGCCCACCGCGTTGCCGCCGGCCAGGTGCAGGGGCGTCGGAGTGGCGGGGACGCCCCGGGAGCGGGCCTGGTAGTAGTACGTCTGGCCGGGCTCCAGGCCGGTCAGCTCGACCTGGTGGTGAGCGGTCGGGCGGTCCTCGCCGGCGACCCGGTTCAGTCGGGCCGGGTGGGTGCCGTACACCACCTCGCCCTCGGTGATCGCCGGGATCATCTGGCCGAGCCCGTCGTCGGTGCCGGGTACGCCGGTGAACCAGGTGAGCACGGCGTGGTCCTCGGCCAGCGTGACCAGTTCCAACTGGACGGCGGCGACTGGGCCGGAGTGCCGGGTGCGCAGGGCGTGCAGGACGACGGGAGTGACGAGGGCGGCGGAGCGCAGGACGTGGTGGGGAGCGGGGAGCGCGGAGAGGGATGCGAGGGCTGAGCGGGCGGCTTGGGGAGCGGTCAGGCAACAGCGCATGCCGCCTTGGTGCCCCACGGCAGTGAACGGCGGCCGTGGTCGCGGCGGCGTCCGCAGGTCCGTAACACGGCAAGAGCGCCGGGAACGCGACAAGTCGGGCAGTCAAGGAGCACCCTGGAAGCAATCCCGGAGACAGGTGATCCCGGGAGCAGATGATCCTGGAGTCCAGGTGATCCGGAGGTGATCATCATGATGCACACCACTGTGGGATGGCATGTCGAGCTCGAGTTCCAGGAGGACGACACCCACACGAAGGCGGCGGCGCTGGTGCGCTTGCCCGACGGTTCCGAGGTGCGGGCCCACGGACAGGCCAGCAGGCACCACACCGACGCGAATCAGCCGAGGGTCGGCGAGGAGATCGCCGGGGCAAGGGCGTTGAACGAACTCGCCATGCGCCTGCTGACCAAGGCGCACGACGAGATCGACTCGGCGTCGGGGCGCACGTCCCACCCGATTCACGTCTGACCGGCATTCCTCACGGCCGAACCGCCGATACCCAGGGGCGTGGCGGCGTCCGGAGCGGGTCGACTTCCGCGAAGACGGGCCGTCACGCCCTCGGCTGCCGTGCCGGGTCCCGGGAGAACCCGGGGATCCGGGGCCGCTTGCTCATCGCGCCGTCCCTGTAGAAAAGTGACGCCACGACACTTCTGATCACCGATCCCCGGCGGAAGGCCGCACTTGAGCCCCGAACGCATACTGGTGACCGGCGGCACCGGTTTCATCGGCTCGCATGTCGTCCCCCTCCTGCGGACCGCGTCCGCCGCCCCCGACGGCCCCGCCCTCCGCCTGCTCACCCACCACCGCCCCGGCCCCGACGCCACCGGCGGCGGCCTGGAAACCGCGCACGGCGACCTCGCCGACCCCGCCTCGCTGCACGGACTGTGCGACGGCGTCACCACCGTCCTCCACCTCGCCTCCCGCATCGGCGGCACCCCCGAGGAGTGCCGGACCGTCAACGAGGAGGGCACCCGCGCCCTCCTCGCCGAGGCGGCCCGGGCGGGCGTACGCCGGATCGTGCAACTCGGCACCGCCGCCGTGTACGGCGACGGACCGCACCGCGGCGAGCGCGAGGGCCGTATCACCGAGGCGCCGGTCTCCCCGACCAGCGCGACCCGCCTCGCCGGCGAGCGACTGGTCCTGGCCGCCGGCGGCACCGTCGTACGCCCGTACCTCGTCTACGGCGAGGGCGACACCTGGGTCGTCCCCGGCCTCGCGCGGTTGCTGCGCCGCCTGCCCCACTGGGTGAACGGCGCCGACTCCCGCCTGTCCCTGATCTCGGCGCCCGTCCTCGCCCGCGCCCTGACCGAACTGGCCCTCGCGCCCCACGAGCCGACACCGACCGCGGGCCGCGTCCTGCACGCCGCGCACCCCGAGCCGGTGACCCTGCGCGAACTCCTCACGACCGTCTGCGGGGCCCTGGACCTGCCCCTGCCCACCGGCGAGATCACCCTCGACGAGGCCCTGCACCGACTCGACGCCCACGGCCCCGGCGCCCGGCGCCCGCTGGCACTGGTCACCGTGGACCGCTGGTACGACAGCAGCGCCCTGTGGTCACTGCTGAGCACCGACCCGGGAGCCCCCTTCATGGAGGCGTTCAAGGAATGCGCCCCCTGGTACCGCCAAGCCCTCGCCGGCACCCGCTAGGGCCTGTTGCGAAAGTGGCCTCTGCCGCGCGACGCCCGGCACGCCGAGAGCACGCACCGGACGCCGCGCGGCCGCCCTCCGGGCGACGAGGCCACTTTCGCAACAGGCCCTAGTAGTGCTTGGTCAGGTGGGTATCGGTTCTGGCATGTTGCGGTGACAGGTGGGGCAGGCGCCGGTCCAGACCGCGAGGAGTAGCTGCAGTTCGCGGGCGACCTTGTAGAGGCTCAGGCCGACGCCGTCTCTTTTGGGGACCGGGTGATGCGCTGGAGGGTGCAGAAGGCGTGGGCGACGGAGACGAGGGTGACGTGGTGGTGCCAGCCTCGCCAGGTGCGGCCTTCGAAGTGGGCCAGGCCGAGGGCCTGTTTCATCTCGCGGTAGTCGTGCTCGATGCGCCAGCGCAGTTTCGCGGTGCGCACCAGGGTGGCCAGTGGGGTGTCGGCGGGCAGGTTGGACAGCCAGAACTGGACGGGTTCGGGCTGGTCGGCGGGCCATTCGGCCAGCAGCCAGCAGACGGGCAGCTCCGGGCCGTCGCAGGCTTTGCGGATCTCGCGTCCGGCGGGCCGCACGTGCAGGGCCACGAAGCGGGAGTACATGCGCTTCACGCCGCTGCGGCCGCTGCCCGGGCGGGAGCCTTCCCGCCACTGCACCGGCCGGGCTGTCTGCTTGCCGGCCTCGATGACCAGCTTCTTCACCGTCTTGGCCGCCTCGGGATAGACCGGCTGGGGCCGGGGTCCGCGACCGCCGTAGGGCGGGGTATGCGGCCGTGCCGTTTCCGGGTGGGCGGTGGTCGTGGTGGAGATGCCGACCGCGTAGTCGAGCCCGCGTTCTTCCAGGCCGAGGCGGAAAGCTGCGGTATCGCCATAGCCGCCGTCGGCGACGACGAGCGGGACGTCGATGCCCCACGACCTGGTCTCGTCGATCATGTCCAGGGCCAGCTGCCACTTCTCGACGTGTCCGACGTCGGTGGGGATGCCGCATCTGGTGCGGCGGGCCACCTTGCCCGGATCGGCCTTGGGCGAGGCGGGATCCCAGCTCTCGGGCAGGAACAGACGCCAGTCGACAGCAGCCGACGCGTCGTCGGAGGCCAGGTGCAGGGACACCCCGGCCTGGCAGTTGGTGACCTTGCCCGCGGTTCCGGTGTACTGCCGGGCCACGCAGGCCGAGGCGTCCCCGTCCTTGAGGAAGCCTGTGTCATCGACGATCAGCGCGGTCGGCTTGATCACGTGCTGCATCCGCCAGGCGAGGCGAGCGCGGACATGCGCCGCGTCCCACGGGCTGGTGGTGATGAAGTTCGCCAGGGCCTGCCGGTTGCCGTCCTCGCCCAGCCGGGCGGCCATCGGTTCCACCGACTTGCGCCGGCCGTCCAGCAGCAGGCCCCGCAGATAGACCTGGCCCCACCGGCGTTGATCCGCCCGCGAGAACGGCTCGAACATCTCTGCCGCGAAGTCCTCCAGATCGCACCGGACCGCGGCCAGCTCCCCACCCATCACAACAGGTCAACGACACACCCGATCAAACGGACACGCCACCAGTGACTGAACCTGACCAGGCACTACTAGGACAGCACTCCCCGCAGCGCCCCCACCAGCGCCTGCGCCCGCGGATCCGCCGTCACGCTCTTGCGGAAGCCGTTGGTGACATAGCCGAACGCGACACCCGACTCGGGGTCCGCGAAGCCGAGCGCGCCGCCGCGCCCCGGGTGGCCGAACGACGTGGGGGACAGCAGCGGGGACGCGCTGCCGTGCAGCATGTAGCCGAGCCCGAAGCGGGTGCCGACGACCAGCACCCGGTCCGGCCCCGCCGACTCCTCCGCGCGCGCCAGCTCCACCGTCTCCGGTGTGAACAGCCGTACCCCGCCCTCCACTTCGCCGATCAGCGCGGCGTAGCAGCGGGCGAGTCCGTCCGCCGTCGCGATGCCGTTGGAGGCGGGCAGGGCGGCGGCCCGGTAGACGGGGTCGTTCTCGTCGGGCAGCGGGGATATCGCGGCGAAGGCACGGCGGGTGACGGAGTCCGGGTCGGCGTACGCGTCGGACACCGCCCGCTTGGGCCGCGTCCTCAGCCCGTTCGCCGCTTCCGGCGCCTCGACCTTGCCGACCCGCCCCACGCGCGCGGTCTCACCGGCCGGCAGCCCGAGCCACAGCTCGGCCCCGACCGGCCCGGCGATCTCGTCGGCGATCCACCGCCCGACCGAACGCCCGCTGACCCGCCGTACCACCTCACCGACGAGCCAGCTGTACGTCTGCGCGTGGTACCCGTGCGCGGTCCCCGGCTCCCACACCGGCGCCTGCGCGGCCACCGCCGCCGCGCCGAGGTCCGGGTCGGCGGCCTCGGCCACGGTCAGCGGCCGGTCCAGCACCGGCACCCCGGCCCGGTGCGCGAGCAGATGCCGTACGAGCGTCCGCTCCTTGCCCGCCGCCTTGTACTCCGGCCACAGCTCCCCGACCGGCGCGTCCAGGTCCAGCTCGCCCCGCTGACACAGCAGCAGGAGTACGGCGGCGGCGACGCCCTTCGTCGCCGAGCGCACGATCTGCGCGGTGCCGTGCTCCCAGGGCGCCGTCCCGTCGACGTCCTTCGTGCCGCCCCACAGGTCGACGACCTTGCGCCCGTCCCGGTAGACGGTCACGGCGGCGCCCCGGTCGCCGAGCACCTCGAAGTTCCGTATGAACGCTTCCCTGACCGGCTCGAAGCCGTCGGCCACTGTGCCGTTCACGTCCACGTCCGTACTCCGTTCACTTCACTCACCCGCGACAGTGGGTGCAACGTGCACGGACAGCCTGCGATTCCTTTGTTTCGGCCGGTTTGACTCAACCCAGCAGAATCGTGACGTCGATGTTGCCGCGGGTGGCGTTGGAGTACGGGCACACCTCGTGGGCCTCGTCCACCAGCTTCGCCGCGATGTCCGCGTCCAGGACCGGCAGGGAGACGCTCAGGGCGACGGCGAGTCCGTAGCCGCGCTGCTTGTTGGGGCCGATGCCGACCTTCGCGGCGACCGTGGAGCCGGTCAGGTCGTAGCCGGACCGGTTGCCGACCAGGATCAGGGCGTTGTGGAAGCAGGTGCTGTAGCCGGCCGCGAACAGTTGCTCGGGGTTGGTGCCGTTGCCGTCACCGCCCAGCTCCGGCGGCATCGCCACCTTCAGCTCGATCTGCCCGTCCTGGCTGGTGACATAGCCCTCACGGCCGCCGTGCGAGGTGGCCTCGGCGACGTACATGATCTTCCTCGGACGGGTGTCGACAGCGGTGCCCTCGTCGGTCAAGGTGGCCTCCCCCAGGAAAAAACGTGAACCCGGCAACTACATCGAGCACAAGGTACTGGCCAGCAGTCCGGCTGTTGTTACCAGGGGGTAGCAACCCGGGGTAACCCCGATCGGCGCCGGGTCACGCGCCCGTCGGCACCGAGCGCGGGTCGAAGCCGAAGGGCAGCTCCAGGCGGTGGGCGCGCATCAGGGCGTCGTCGGAGAGCAGTTCGCCGGTCGGGCCGTCCGCCGCGATCACGCCCTCGCTCAGGACGAGTGAGCGCGGGCACAGTTCGAGGGCGTAGGGCAGGTCGTGCGTGACCATCAGCACGGTCACGTCCAGGGAGCGCAGGATGTCGGCGAGTTCGCGGCGTGAGGCGGGGTCGAGGTTGGACGACGGCTCGTCCAGGACGAGGATCTCCGGCTCCATCGCCAGCACGGTCGCGACCGCCACCCGGCGGCGCTGCCCGAAGGACAGATGGTGCGGCGGGCGGTCCCTGAACTCCGCCATCCCGACCTGCTCCAGCGCCCGCTCCACCCGCGCCTGAAGCTCCGCCCCCTTCAGTCCGGCCGCCGCCGGTCCGAAGGCCACGTCCTCGCGGACGGTCGGCATGAAGAGCTGGTCGTCGGGGTCCTGGAAGACGATGCCGACCCGGCGCCTGATCTCGGCCATGTGGGTGCGGTCCACGGGCAGCCCGGCGACCCGCACCGAGCCCGTACCGCCGCCGAGGATGCCGTTGAGGTGCAGCACCAGCGTGGTCTTCCCGGCACCGTTCGGCCCGAGCAGCGCGACCCGCTCGCCGCGCTCGATGCGGAAGTCCACGCCGAACAGGGCCTGGTGCCCGTCGGGGTAGGCGAAGGCGAGGCCCGAGACCTCCAGGGAAACGTCAGTCACAGCACCCATCCCAGCAGACACACGATCAGGGCGGCACACGGCAGGGCGAGGGCGTACGACCACTGCGCCCGGGACGCGGTCACCTCGTCGATCACGGGCATGACGCCGGCGTACCCCCGGCTCACCATCGCCAGGTGCACGCGCTCCCCGCGCTCGTAGGAGCGGATGAACAGCGCCCCCGCCGACTTCGCGAGCACGCCCCAGTGCCGCAGGCCGCGTGCCTCGAACCCGCGTGACTCCCGGGCGATCCGCATGCGCCGCATCTCGTCGGTGATGACATCGCCGTACCGGATCATGAAGGACGCGATCTGCACCAGCAGCGGCGGCAGTTTCAGCCGTTGCAGGCCGAGCAGCAGCTCCCGCAGTTCGGTGGTGGCGGCCAGCAGGACGGACGCGGCGACGCCCAGGGTGCCCTTGGCGAGCACGTTCCAGGCGCCCCACAGTCCGCTTGCGCTCAGCGACATGCCCAGCACCTCGACCCGCTCGCCCTCCGCCACGAACGGCAGCAGCACGGCGAACGCGACGAACGGCACCTCGATCAGCAGCCGCTTCAGCAGGAACAGCGGGGGCACGCGCGCGAACCCGGCGACCACGCCCAGCAGTACGGCGTACGCCCCGAACGCCCACATCGCCTCGCGTGGCGTGGAGACCACGACCACGACGAAGGCGAAGGTGGCGGCGAGTTTGGTGTGCGGCGGGAGGGCGTGCACGGGTGACGAGGCCCGCCGGTAGAGCTTGTGGGCGTGCCCCGCACCCATGTCAGACGCTCGTGCTGGAGGGCGAGGCGTCGGGCGCCTCGTCGATACGGCGCCGGCGCACCGCCCAGAAGACCGCGCTGCCCGCGACGACGGTCACGCCCACCCCGATCACACCGGCCAGGCCGCCGGAGAGGCGGGCGTTGTCGACGTCCTTGACGCCGTAGTCGGCGAGCGGGCCGTCGGCGTAGTGGTGGTCCTCGGCGGACTCCGCGAAGCCCTTGTCCTCGGCGACCTTCTCCAGGCCGTCGGGGCTGGCGGAGGCGTAGAAGCTGACGATCCCGGCGAGGACGAGGGAGGTGACGAGGCCGCTGATCCACAGGGTGCGGTGCGGGGTCCGGGCGGCGGGCGCGGGCGCCTCGGGTGCCGGGGCGTCGACGAGTTCGCCGCCCACCCGCAGCTTGAGCGGTCGGCGCAGATCGCGGGCGCCGTACACGAGGTCCGGGCGTACGGCGATGACGGCGCCGACGGTCAGCGCGGTGATCGCGGCCTCGCCGATGCCGATCAGGATGTGCACGCCGACCATGGCGGTGGCGACCTTGCCGATGGCGACGTCGGTGGTGCCGCCGATCGCGTAGAACGCCGTGAAGGCGAGGGCGGCGGCCGGCACCGAGATCAGCGCGGCGACGAAGGAGGCGGCGGTGATCGACCGCTGGGTGCGCGGCAGCACCTTCACCAGGGCGCGGAAGACGACGTAGGCGACGCCGACGCCGACGACCGACATGTCGGTGATGTTCACGCCGAGCGCGGTCAGGCCGCCGTCGGCGAAGAGCAGGCCCTGCATCAGCAGGACGACGGATATACAGAGGGCGCCTGTGTAGGGGCCGACGAGTATCGCGGCGAGGGCGCCGCCGAGTAGATGGCCGCTGGTCCCGGCCGCGACCGGGAAGTTCAGCATCTGCACCGCGAAGATGAACGCCGCCACCAGACCGGCCAGCGGCGCCGTCCGCTCGTCCAGCTCCCGGCGCGCGCCGCGCAGGCTCACGGCGATGGCGCCGGCGGCGACGACTCCGGCCACGGCGGAGGTCGGGGCGTTGATGAATCCGTCAGGTACATGCACGGTTCGATGATGTGGCTTAATGCGAACGCTTTGCAAGAGCGAGCCGGTCCCCGTTGTGAAGATGAGATAAGAGTCTCCAGCGGGCGTAAGCCAGGAAATATGGGACATTGGATGGGAAACGGATTCACAGTTTCCGCACAGGTCACGCACGGTAAGGGGTCGCCCGATGTCCGTAGTCGAGCAGTACGCGCGAGCCCATATCGTCACGGACGCCGATGTCCAGGTACTGGACGAGCGGGGAGCGATTCCGGTCGTTCTGCGCTACGACCCGGACCAGGACCCGCGCGCGGTCCGCATAGGCCTGCCCGGCCCGCACGAGTGGACCTTCTCCCGGGACCTCCTCGAACAGGGCCTGCGCGCCCCGGCGGGCTCCGGAGATGTCCGGGTCTGGCCGTGCGGGCGGGTGCAGGCCGTCATCGAGTTCCACTCCCCGCAGGGGACCGCGGTCGTCCAGTTCGACATGAAGGCGCTGATCCGCTTCCTGCGGCGCACCTACATGGCCGCCCCCACCCCCGTACGCGGCTGACCGGAAGCCGCCGTCAGCCGCCCTGCTTCAGCAGCGCCGCCACGATCGGCCCCGCCGTCTCCCCGCCGTGCCCGGCCGACTGGACGACACCGGCGGCGGCGAGATCGCCCCGGTACGCGGTGAACCAGCCGTTGGGCTTCTTCTGCCCGTCGACCTCCGCGGAGCCGGTCTTGGCGCCGACGTCACCGGTGACCCCCGCCATCGCCTCCGCCGCCGTACCGTACGCCGCCGTGTAGGCCATCAGTTCGCGCAGCTTCGCCAGCGTGTCCCCGGACATCGTGCGCGAGGCCGTGGCCAGTGTGCGGTCGTCCACGGACGGGGCGACCAGGTACGGCTGGTGGAAGACGCCCGCCTTCACCGTCGCCGACACCGACGCCATGTTCAGCGGGTTCATCCGCACCCCGCCCTGACCGATGAGCGACGCCGCCATCGGCGCGGCCGACTGCACCGGCACGGCACCGTCGAAGGTCGGCACACCGACCGCCCAGTTGTTCAGCGACAGGCCGAACACCTGCTGCGCCTGCTTGGTCAGGTCGTCGTCGTCCAGCTCGGGCGCCTGGCTGATGAACGCCGTGTTGCAGGACCGGGCGAAACTCGCCTTGAACGTGCCGCCCTTGATCTCGAACTTGTCGTCGTTCTGGAACTTCCAGCCGCCGTACGAGAAGTACTTGGGGCACGGATGTTCCTCGTCCGGCGAGGCGAGGCCCTTCTCCATGAGCAGCGACGACGTGATGACCTTCATCGTCGAGCCGGGCGCCAGCGAGCCCTGGAACGCGGTGTTGAAGCCGGGGTTGGAGTTCGCGACCGCCAGGATCTCGCCCGTGGACGGCCGCAGTACGACCACGGAGGCACGCGCGCGGGAGGCGACCTGCTTCTCCGCGGCCGTCTGCATGCTCGCGCTGAGCGTCGTCTTCACCTCGCCCGGCGTGCCCTCGCTCAGCTCCAGGACCGTCTTGTCGGACAGCTTCTGCTGCTGAGAGTCCTTGCCGCGCACCACCCGGAGCTCGACGCCGGCCTTGCCGCCGGCCGTCTTGCCGTACTTCTCGCGCAGCCCGTCCAGCACCGGCCCCAGCGACGCGTACCGCTCGGTGGTCAGCTCGTCGCCGTCCCGGTCCAGCGCCTTGACCGGCGGCGTGCCCGCCTCGCCGGTGACGAGCCGGTCGCCCTCGCGCAGGTCGGGATGGAGCACGGACGGCTGCCAGCCGACCAGCGGTTTGCCGTCCGCGGCCCGGCGGACGACCTTCAGTGAACTCCGGTACGTCAGCGGCTTGCTGACGTCCTCGAACGACACCGTGCCCTTCACCGTGAACGGCACGGTGTCGCCCGTGCGCGCGCCCGGGGTGAGCGTGAGGTTCTCGATGTGGGCGTCCTTGGCGTAGGCGGCCAGCAGTGTCTTCGCCGCCGTGGCGTCGTCGGTGACGGCCGCCGCGCCGGTCGTCTCGCCCCGCTGCCAGGCCGTCAGGAACGCCTGGGCGGCGGTGGTGACCTCCTTCGCCGACAGCGGACCGGTCTTCACCGACTTCTCCCGCTCGCCGTCGGCCGCGATGGACGTGCCGTTCTCGGCCGCGGCCCCGGTGCCGAACAGCGCGTAGGCACCGACGCCGGCGCCGCCCACGACCACGGCGATCACACCGCCGATCACGGCGGGCCTCGTCTTCCGTCGCTCGGCGACGCGCCTTCTCTTGCCCACTGCTTCCCGATCCTCCGCGCAATCCCGGGTCCGCCCCTACGAGGCGCGGCCCTACGGCCGTACCGGCCTCGTGGTCCTCACAGTCCCCAACGACGGCACCACCCTAGAGTCCCCGCCTGTGCGGGTGACGTCAGCCACCCGCGCGCAGCACGGCCGCCACGATCGGGCCCGCCGCCTCGCCGCCCCGACCGCCCTGCTGGGCCATGGCCGCCGCGGCGATGTCGTCGCGGTAGCCAGTGAACCAGCTGTCCGCCTTGGCGTTGCCGTCGACCTCGGCCGACCCGGTCTTCGCACCGATGCTGCCGGGCAGCCCGGACATCACGGAGGCGGCGGTGCCGCTGGTGGCGGTGCGGTTCATCATGGCGCGCAGCTGGGCGACGGTGTTCCCCGACAGCCCCTGCGCCTTGGCCAGTTCACGTCCGTCCAGGCTCTGCGGCACGATCACCGGCTGCCGGAAGGCACCCGTCATCGCGGTCGCCGTGACCGACGCCATGTTCAGCGGGCTCATCTGCACCTGGCCCTGGCCGATCAGGTTGGCGGCGGTGTCCGGGCCGCCGGCGGCGGGGACCGAGCCGTCGAAGGAGGGGACGCCGACCTTCCAGTCGTCGCGGCCGATACCGAACCGTTCCTGCGCCTCCCGGGTCAGGGAGTCCACCTGCACCTCGTCCGCGAACTTGATGAAGGCGGTGTTGCAGGAACGCGCGAAGCTCTCCGAGAGGGTGGCGTTCTCGTTCGGGGTCATACCGGTGAGGTTGTGGAACGTCTGGCTCTCCGAGATCGCCGAGTCCGGGCAGGGCGCAGGACCGTTCATGCTGGTGAGCCCGTTGTCGATGAGCATCGCCGCGCTGAGGATCTTCATCGTCGAGCCGGGCGCCACCTCACCGAGGAAG
This sequence comes from Streptomyces spinoverrucosus, assembly GCF_015712165.1. Taxonomy (NCBI): domain Bacteria; kingdom Bacillati; phylum Actinomycetota; class Actinomycetes; order Kitasatosporales; family Streptomycetaceae; genus Streptomyces; species Streptomyces spinoverrucosus. Next base: position 5,087,052 of record NZ_JADPZX010000001.1, read on the forward strand.
GCCGCGTTCCAGTCGTCCGCCCGGTTGTTGGCGACGGCCAGGATCTCGCCGGTGCTCGGCTTGACGGCGACCACGGAGGACTCGTCGTACTGCGCGACCGCCTTCTCGGCGGCCGCCTGCGCGGTCGCGCTCAGCGTCGTGCGCAGCTTGCCGGGCTCGCCCTCGGAGAGGGTGAGCAGGGTGGTGTCGGCGGCCTCGGTGGCGGTGTGCCGGACGGCGAGTTCGACGCCGGGCGTGCCGCCGGCCTTGTCGCCGTAGCGGGCGCGCAGTTCGTCCAGGATCGGGCCGAGGGAGGGGTACTTGTCCTTCGCCAGCACGGTGCCGTTGCGGTCCACCGCCTCGATCGGCGGGCTCGCCGCCTCCTCGGTGACAAGGATGTCACCGTCCTTCAGGCTGGGGTGCACGACGGACGGCTCCCAGTCGACCAGCGCCCGCCCGGTGGTCTCCCCGCGCACCACGGTGAGCCGGCTCTCGTACGCCAGCGGCTTGGACTTCCCGTCGTACGACACCGTCGCCTTCACCGAGAACGGCACGGTACGGCCCTGCGCCGCGCCCGGCGTGATCTTCACGTCGGTGAGGTGCGCGTCCTGCCCGAACGACGTCAGCACGGGCTCGGCCGCCTCCGCGAAGTCCGTGTACGACGCCGCCTTAACACCCTGGCCCTGCTCCCAGGCCGTGAAGAACGCGCGGGACGTCTCCTGAACCTCCGCACTGCTCGGCGGCCCGGTCCGCACCGGGTCCGGCTCGCTCGCGGCCGCCGTTCCGCCGTCACCGCTCAGTGCGGAGACGAAGTTGTAGGCGCCGTACCCGGCCCCTCCCACCATCACCGCGAACACACTGCCGACGACGGCAGCCTTGACCCCCTTGCGCACGATGCGCCCCCTCCCCGGTCACAGACCTCCGCACTCTAAGCGCGCGCCGTGACGAACGGGGCGGGAGTTTCTCAGATTGTTAGCCCCACGTATGTGTTCAGACCCATGTGTCCAGCCACATCCGTGAACGCCAGTCGTCGATGGGGATCGTCTGACCGGTGTAGATCGGCCAGAAGTAGATGAAGTTCCAGGCGATCAGCAGGACGACGACGCCCGCGCCCGTGGCGCCGGCCACGCGGCGGGTGTCGGTGGAGCCGGGTGGGCCGACCAGGGCGCCGACCAGCATCGCGACCGCCAGACAGAGGAACGGCACGAAGATCACGGCGTAGAAGAAGAAGATCGTCCGCTCCTGGTAGAGGAACCAGGGCAGGTAGCCGGCCGCGATGCCGCAGGCGATGGCGCCCGCCCGCCAGTCACGACGGAAGAACCAGCGCCACAGCACGTACAGCAGCGCGAAGCAGCCCACCCACCACAGCACCGGCGTGCCCAGCGCCAGTACCTCGCGCGCGCACTTCTCGCCCGCGTCCGCCGGGCAGCCGTCCGTGCCGGGGGCGGGGGACTCGTAGAAGTACGAGACCGGTCGGCCGGTGACGATCCAGCTCCACGGGTTGGACTGGTACGTGTGCGGCGAGGACAGGCCGACGTGGAACTCGTACACCTGGGTCTCGTAGTGCCACAGGCTGCGCCACCAGTCCGGGAACAGCCACGACCAGGCGCTGTCCTTGCCGTCGGTCGCCGCCCAGTTGCGGTAGTAGCCGCCCGAGCCGTCGCTGGGGGAGAGGATCCAGCCGATCCACGACGCGAAGTAGGTGACGATCGCCACCGGGACCGTCGACAGGAACGCCCAGCCCAGATCGCGCCTGATCACCGCCTTGTACGGGTGCCGGGCCCCCGCCACCTTCCGGGCGCCGACGTCCCACAGCACCGCCATCACGCAGAACGCGGCCAGGATGTACAGGCCGTTCCACTTGGTGCCGATGGCCAGGCCCAGCATCAGGCCCGCCGCGAGCCGCCACGGCCGCAGGCCGATGCGCGTGTGCTCCGCCGTGTGCGCGTGCGGGCGGACCCGGCCCTCGGCGTCCACGGGCAGCGCGGCGGCCAGTTTCGCGCGCGCCCGGTCCCGGTCCACGAGCAGACAGCCGAACGCCGCCAGCACGAAGAACATCAGCACGCCGTCCAGCAGCGCGGTGCGGCTCATCACGAAGTGCAGCCCGTCCACCGCCACCAGCGCGCCCGCCAGGCAGCCGAGGAACGTGGAGCGGAACAGACGGCGGCCGATCCGGCAGAGGAGAAGGACGGACAGCGTGCCCAGCAGGGCGGTCATGAAGCGCCAGCCGAACGGGTTGAACCCGAACATCAGCTCGCCGAGCCCGATGACGTACTTGCCGACCGGCGGGTGCACGACATACGCCGCGTCCGTCGGGATGGGGACGTTCCCGTTCGAGGAGAGGATGAGGTCGTTGACGTTCTTGTCCCAGTTGACCTCGAACCCGCGGTGGACGAGCGCCCACGCGTCCTTGGCGTAGTACGTCTCGTCGAATATCACCGCCTTCGGGCTGCCCAGGTTCCAGAACCGCAGCACCCCCGCGAACAGCGTCACCAGCAGCGGCCCGACCCAGCCCGACCAGCGGGTGATCCGCTCGGCCGGCGGATACCCGATGCCGAGCGCCGCCCACATCCGCGGGCTCGGCTCCGCGTACGGCGGCACGAGCCGGTCCCGGACGTCGCCGCGTGGTCCGGCCGGCGCGTATCCGAAACGGCGCAGCCGCTGCTGCCACGAGGGCCGCGGCTCGTGGGGGGCCTGGTCCTGACGGATGTCCGTGGAGGACGCGGTACTGGTCACCGCGCCATCGTAGGGAACCCTTCTGTGGGAGTCCCGTGGACCGCCCCTGCGAGGATGGAAACGTGACAGGAACCCTTGTTTTGGCAGGCACCCCCATCGGCGACATCGCGGACGCGCCGCCGAGGCTCTCCGAGGAGCTGGAGCGGGCGGACGTGGTCGCCGCCGAGGACACGCGACGGCTGCGGCGGCTGACCCAGGCGCTGGGGGTGACCCCCAAGGGGCGGGTCGTGTCGTACTTCGAGGGGAACGAGGCGGCGCGTACGCCGGAGCTTGTCGAGGAGCTCGTGGGGGGCGCGCGTGTGTTGCTCGTCACGGATGCCGGGATGCCGTCGGTGTCGGACCCGGGGTACCGGCTGGTGGCGGCGGCGGTGGAGCGGGACGTCCGGGTCACCGCCGTGCCGGGGCCCTCCGCCGTGCTGACCGCTCTGGCGCTGTCCGGGCTGCCGGTGGACCGGTTCTGCTTCGAGGGGTTTCTGCCGCGCAAGGCGGGGGAGCGGTTGTCGCGGCTGCGGGAGGTCTCCGGCGAGCGGCGGACGCTGGTCTACTTCGAGGCCCCGCATCGGCTCGATGACACCCTCGCCGCGATGGCCGAGGTATTCGGGGTGGAGCGGCGGGCGGCTGTGTGCCGTGAGCTGACCAAGACGTATGAGGAGGTAAGGCGGGGGACGCTGGGGGAGTTGGCGGCGTGGGCCGCCGAGGGGGTGCGGGGGGAGATCACCGTCGTGGTCGAGGGGGCTCCGGAGAGGGGTGCGGAGGTCGTCGACGAGGAGGAGTTGGTGCGGCGGGTGCGGGTTCGGGAGGAGGCGGGGGAGCGGCGTAAGGAGGCGATCGCGGCGGTGGCTGTGGAGGCGGGGGTTCCCAAGCGGGTTGTCTTTGATGCTGTGGTTGCCGCGAAACGTGCGTTGTGATGTGCGGGTGGGTTTGTGGCTTGGCGCGCAGTTCCCCGCGCCCCTGAGGGTGTTGTGCCAACCGCCGGTAAAGGGTGCCGGGGCGTTCGGCAAGGGACGTCCAAGTCCCGTCCATTACTGGACAGATCCCGTGCTTTCGGGCTCGTTCAGCAGTCCACTGGGTGGCGGAACGGAAACCGTTCCTCCAGCGGACCACAGGAGCTGGTATGAGCGAGATCACAGGGCAGACCGGCCTTCGCAACGGGGCGACCGCCGTCGTGAACGAGTCGTACTCCTTCGCCTGCATGCGCTGCGGGCACGGGTGGGAGCAGTCGTACGAGATAGAGCACCACGTCGATGGTGAGGGCCACGAGTTCGTCCTGTACGTGGCCGACGGGCGGGTCGTGCCGTCGCCGCTGAGCCGGCCGGCGTGCGCCCGGTGCGGCGGTCACGTCGTGCGGATCATGCGGCCGGGCCGGGTGTCGTCGGCGCGCGACGCGGCGCGACGGCAGCAGCAGCCGCCTCCGCCGGTGGAGGTGTCGGCGGTCCCCCGCCAGCGGCACCACTGGCATCTGTCCGATCTGCTGCACGCGTTCCAGCGCCGGGCGAGCTGAACGGTGGGGCGTGCCCCTTTCGTAGGATCGGGGCATGCCCTCCTCCGAGCCCACCTCCGGCAAGAACACCGCACCGCCCCTCCCGCCGCCCCTGGCCGTGCCCGTCGCCGACTCGCACACGCACCTCGACATGCAGTCCGGCACGGTGGAGGAAGGCCTCGCGAAGGCCGCGTCGGTCGGTGTCACCACGGTCGTGCAGGTCGGCTGCGATGTGAACGGCTCCCGGTGGGCGGCCGAGACGGCGACGGCGTACGAGAACGTGCACGCGGCCGTCGCGCTGCACCCCAACGAGGCCCCGCGCATCGTCCACGGCGACCCCGACGGCTGGTCCCGGCAGGGGGCGCGCGAGCCCGGCGGGGACGCGGCGCTGGACGAGGCGCTCGCCGAGATCGAACGGCTGGCCGCGCTGCCCCACGTGAAAGCGGTCGGCGAGACGGGGCTGGACCACTTCCGTACCGGGCCCGAGGGCAAGGCGGCGCAGGAGCGGTCGTTCCGCGCGCACATCGAGATCGCCAAGCGGCACGGCAAGGCGCTGGTCATCCACGACCGCGAGGCCCACACGGACGTGCTGCGCATCCTGAAGGAGGAGGGCGCGCCGGAGCGGACGGTGTTCCACTGCTACTCCGGGGACGCCGAGATGGCCGAGGTGTGCGCCCGCGCCGGGTACTACATGTCCTTCGCCGGCAACGTCACCTTCAAGAACGCCCAGAACCTGCGCGACGCGCTGGCCGTGGCCCCGCTGGAGCTGGTCCTGGTGGAGACCGACGCGCCCTTCCTGACGCCCGCGCCCTACCGCGGACGGCCCAACGCCCCGTATCTCGTTCCGGTCACGGTGCGTGCGATGGCCGCCGTGCGCGGCATCGACGAGGACGCGATGGCCACCGCACTCGGCGCGAACACGGCGCGCGCCTTCGGTTACTGACCCACGACACGCCCCACTCTGTGTAGTCGAGTCGCTTTGGAGAGTGACGAACGCTCCGCTAGGTTCTGGGGGCCCGATCCGGACCCCCCTGGACCCCTCCGGCCCCCTGGAGCGTGTCGGCGTGAGCAACTCGCAGTTCGAGACATACGGGACCGACCAGTCGTACGAGACCTTCGAGACGTATGAGCCCTCGCCGGTCCACGGCGGGTTCGACGTGCACGGCGCGCCGACACTGCCCTACGGCACCACATATGCGGCCTATGCGGCCCATGCCGCTCATTCCGAGCCTGACGTGTATGACGTGTACGACGTGTATGACTCATATGACTCGCACGTGGACACCTACCGGCCCGCTTATGAGACGGCCGAAGTCCTGCTGCCCCGGCAGAGCGCGCCGGAGGCCCCCGCGTCCGTCGCGCGCCCCCGAGTGGACCGGCGTGCCGCACGCCGGCGCAGGGGGCGGTTCGCCGAGCGCTCGGACGTCTCCGTGCGCCGGTTGCTGCCGCGGGCGCTGGTCGTCGCGTTCCTCGCCGGTGGTACCACCGCCTTCGTCGCCGAGGACAAGGCCGTCGAGCTGAACATCGACGGCGAGCCCCGTCGCCTGCACACCTTCGCCGACGACGTCAGTGAGCTGCTCGCCGAGGAGGGCGTCGAGGTCGGCGCGCACGACGTGGTCGCGCCCGCGCAGGGCACGGAGCTGGACAGCGGCGACGAGATCGCCGTGCACTACGGCCGTCCCGTACGGCTCACCCTCGACGGTCACCGGCGTGAGGTGTGGACGACGGCGCGGACGGTCGAGGGGGCGCTCAGACAGCTCGGGGTGCGAGCGGAGGGCGCTTACCTGTCCACCTCGCGCTCCCAGCGCATCGGACGTGCCGGTCTCGCGCTCGATGTGCGCACCGAGCGGTCGGTCACCGTCATGGCCGACGGCCGGGCCCGCACCATCCGCACCAACGCCGCCACCGTCGGCGAGGTTGTCGAGGAGGCCGGGATCACCCTGCGCGGCCAGGACACCACCTCCGTCCCGCAGGACAGCTTCCCGCGCGACGGTCAGACGGTCACCGTGCTGCGGATCACCGGCGGCAACGAGACCCGCGAGGAGGAGATCCCGTTCGAGGTGCGGCGGATCGAGGACCCGACGGTGTTCAAGGGCACCGAGGTGGTCGAGCAGGCGGGGCAGCCGGGGCTGCGCCGGGTCACGTACTCCGTGCGGACCGTCAACGGGGTCCGGCAGAAGCCGCGCAGGCTCAGGACCGAGCTGGTGCGTGAGCCGACCGCGCGGATCGTGAAGGTCGGCACCAAGCCGCTGCCGGCCTCCGTCCGGGGCGCCGACAATCTCGACTGGCAGGGCCTCGCCACCTGCGAGTCCGGTGGCCGCCCCGACGCCGTCGACTCCTCGGGGACGTACGGCGGCCTCTACCAGTTCGATCCCGGGACCTGGCGCAGCCTCGGCGGCACCGGCCGCCCCCAGGACGCCTCGGCGGCGGAACAGACGTACCGGGCGAAGAAGTTGTACACCCGACGCGGGACCAGCCCCTGGCCACACTGCGGGGCGCGGTTGCATCGGTGACCCACGGTTAGGCTTGTCGCCGTGAGCAGCCCCACCCCCGACGCCCTCCTGGGCCCCGCCGACGTCCGTGAACTCGCGGCAGCCCTCGGCGTCCGGCCCACCAAGCAGCGCGGCCAGAACTTCGTCATCGACGCGAACACCGTCCGCCGTATCGTCCGCACCGCGCAGGTCCGGCCCGACGACGTGGTCGTGGAGGTCGGGCCGGGGCTCGGGTCGCTCACGCTGGCGCTGCTGGAGGTGGCCGACCGGGTCACCGCCGTCGAGATCGACGACGTACTCGCCGCCGCGCTGCCCGCCACCATCGCGGCGCGCATGCCGGCGCGCGCCGACCGGTTCGCGCTGGTGCACTCCGACGCGATGCACCTCACCGAGCTGCCCGGCCCCGCGCCGACCGCGCTGGTGGCGAACCTGCCGTACAACGTGGCCGTCCCCGTCCTGCTGCACATGCTCGACACCTTCCCGAGCATCGAGCGCACCCTCGTGATGGTGCAGTCCGAGGTCGCCGACCGGCTGGCGGCGCCGCCCGGTTCGAAGGTGTACGGCGTGCCGTCGGTGAAGGCCAACTGGTTCGCCGAGGTCAAGCGGGCCGGCGCCATCGGCCGCAACGTCTTCTGGCCCGCGCCGAACGTCGACAGCGGGCTCGTCTCGCTCACCCGCCGCGCCGAGCCGATCAAGACCACCGCCTCCCAGCGCGAGGTCTTCGCCGTGATCGACGCGGCGTTCGCCCAGCGTCGCAAGACCCTGCGGGCCGCCCTCGCCGGGTGGGCCGGGTCGGCGGCGGCCGCCGAGGCGGCGCTCGTCGCGGCGGGCGTCTCGCCGCAGGCGCGCGGAGAGTCCCTGACAGTCGAAGAGTTCGCACGGATCGCGGAGAGCAAACAGTGAGCGTGACGGTACGCGTCCCCGCCAAGGTCAACGTCCAGCTCGCGGTCGGCGCCGCCCGCCCCGACGGCTACCACGACCTGGCCAACGTCTTCCTGGCGGTCGGGCTCTTCGACGAGGTCACGGTCACCGAGGCCGACGAGCTGCGGGTCACCTGCGAGGGGCCCGACGCCGACCAGGTCCCCCTCGACCGTACGAACCTGGCGGCCCGCGCGGCCGAAGCGCTCGCCGAGCGGTACGGCCGCACCCCCGACGTCCACATCCACATCGCCAAGGACATCCCCGTCGCCGGCGGCATGGCGGGCGGCAGCGCGGACGGCGCGGGTGCGCTGCTCGCCTGTGACGCGCTGTGGGGCACGGGCGCGTCCCGCGACGAGCTCCTCGACATCTGCGCCGAGTTGGGCAGTGACGTGCCGTTCAGCCTGGTCGGCGGGGCGGCGCTCGGCACCGGGCGGGGCGAGAGGCTGACGGCGCTCGACGCCGGCGGCACCTTCCACTGGGTGTTCGCGATGGCGGACCGGGGGCTGTCCACCCCGGCGGTCTTCCGGGAGTTCGACCGGCTCGGCGAGGGCACGGACATCCCCGAGCCCGTCGCCTCCCGGGACCTCATCGACGCCCTCGCCAAGGGCGACCCCGACGCGCTCGCCGCCACCGTCTCCAACGACCTCCAGCCCGCCGCCCTCTCCCTCTTCCCGGCCCTCGCCGACACCCTCGCGGCGGGTCGCGCCGCAGGCGCCCTCACCGCGCTGGTCTCGGGCTCCGGCCCGACCACCGCGTTCCTCACCCGGGACCCCGAGTCCGCGGCGCGGGTGGCTCAGGTGCTGCGCGCGTCGGGGACGTGCCGGACGGTGCGCACGGCGTCGGGGCCGGTGCCGGGGGCGAAGGTGCTCGGCGGGGCGTGAGTCAAACGCCGGTTGATCTCCTTTGCCCGATCTCCACGAGGAGTTGGCAGAGTTGTGGTGCTGGTGGGGCTGTGGCGGTCAATAGCTTTGTTTTGTGTTTCAAGCCTCCTCCCACCGCAGGCAGAACCCCCTCTCCCGCCGCGGCATGCTCGGCGCCGCCGGAGCCGTGGCCGCCGGGACCGCGCTGACCCCGGCGGTCTTCGCGGCCACCGAACCCGACACCCCCACCCCCCACCCGGAGCCGGGCACGACCCCGGAGACCTTCCCGGCCACCCGCACCGCCGCCGCCACCGGCACCGACTCCCTCCCCTTCGCCGCCTCCTACGTCGCCGTCCGCTGGACCGGCGACCGGGACGGCGCCGGGATCCGCTTCCCGGACGGCTCCTGGCAGCCGCTGACCGCCGGCTGCGCCACCGTCGAGGACGGCGGTACGGCACTCGTCCCGGCCGGGGCGGCCACCTCGTACGAGGTGAAGGCGCCGAGGGGCGCCAAACGGGTCCGCTCCCTGGCCATCGACCCCACCGACGGGCCGGACCGCACCTTCGAGGTGCCGTCGCAGCCCACGCGCCTGCGCGGCGTGCGCTGTCTCTCCCGCCCGGCCTGGGGCGCCGACGAGTCCAAGCGCTACAAGGACGGCAAGGTCAACTCGCCCGAGCAGTACTACCCGTTGCAGACGATCACCGTCCACCACACCGCCACCCCCAACGCCGACCCCGACCCGGCGGCCACCGTGCGGAGCATCTACGAGTTCCACGCGATCACCAACGACTGGGGCGACATCGGCTACAACTTCCTGATCGACGAGGCCGGCGTCATCTACGAGGGCCGCTACTCCGGCGACGACGGCATCCCCGCCTTCGACCCGGACGGCAGGCTCGTCACCGCCTTCCACACCGCCGGCTTCAACTCCGGCAACCTCGGCATCGCCCTCCTCGGCACCCTCGACACCCGGGGCCCCACGCACGCCGCCAAGGCCTCCCTCACCCGGCTGATCAAGGTGATCGCCCGCTTCAAGGGCCTGGACCCGCGGGCGAGGACCACCTTCGTCAACCCGGTCAACGGCGTGACCAGGGACGTGCCGCTGGTCAGCGGCCACCGCGACTGGCTCCAGACCGACTGCCCGGGGCAGACCATGTACGACCTCCTCACCGAGGTACGCCTGGCAGCCACCCGCTGACCTGCGCGGATCGGTCAGCCTCCTTCGACCGTTAGGCTGGGAGGCTGACCGATCCCCGCGAGCAGGAGCGAAATGGCCGTCAACCTGGTCAATGTCGAGAACGTCAGCAAGGTGTACGGCACCCGCGCCCTGCTCGACGGCATCTCCCTCGGCGTCTCCGAAGGGGACCGCATCGGCGTCGTGGGCCGCAACGGCGACGGCAAGACGACCCTGATCCGGATGCTCGCCAAGCAGGAGGACGCCGACACCGGCCGCGTCACCCACTCCGGCGGCCTGCGCATGGGGGTCCTCACCCAGCACGACTCCCTCGACCCCGAGGCCACCGTCCGCCACGAGGTCATCCGCGACCTGGCCGACCACGAGTGGGCGGGCAACGCCAAGATCCGGGACGTGCTCACCGGCCTGTTCGGCGGACTCGACCTGCCCGGTTTCCCGCAGGGCCTCGACACCGTCATCGGCCCGCTCTCCGGCGGTGAGCGCCGCCGGATCGCGCTCGCCAAGCTGCTCATCGACGAACAGGACCTGATCGTCCTCGACGAGCCCACCAACCACCTCGACGTCGAGGGCATCGCCTGGCTCGCCCGGCATCTGCGCGAGCGCCGCTCGGCGCTGGTCTGCGTCACCCACGACCGCTGGTTCCTCGACCAGGTCTGCACCCGCATGTGGGACGTCCAGCGCGGAGCGGTCCACGAGTACGAGGGCGGCTACTCCGACTACGTCTTCGCCCGCGCCGAGCGCGAGCGGATCGCCGCCACCGAGGAGGTCAAGCGGCAGAACCTGGTCCGCAAGGAACTGGCCTGGCTGCGCCGCGGCGCGCCCGCCCGTACGTCGAAGCCGCGGTTCCGCGTGGAGGCCGCCAACGAGCTGATCAAGGACGTTCCGCCGCCCCGGGACAGCAGCGAGCTGATGAAGTTCGCCTCGTCCCGGCTCGGCAAGACCGTCTTCGACCTGGAGGACATCACCGTCCAGGCCGGACCCAAGGTGCTGCTCAAGCACGTCACCTGGCAGCTCGGCCCCGGCGACCGCATCGGCCTGGTCGGCGTCAACGGCGCCGGCAAGACCTCGCTGCTGCGCGCCATGGCGGACGCGGCGCGGACGCAGGGCGAGGAGCAGCCGGCGGGCGGGCGGATCGCCGTCGGCAAGACCGTCAAGCTCGCCTACCTCTCCCAGGAGGTCGCCGAGCTGGACCCGGACTGGCGGGTCCTGGAGGCCGTGCAGCAGGTGCGGGAGCGCGTCGACCTCGGCAAGGGCCGCGAGATGACCGCGGGGCAGCTGTGCGAGACGTTCGGCTTCAACAAGGAGAAGCAGTGGACGCCGGTGGGGGACCTGTCCGGCGGCGAGCGGCGCCGGTTGCAGCTGCTGAGGCTGCTGATGGACGAGCCGAACGTCCTCTTCCTCGACGAGCCGACCAACGACCTCGACATCGAGACGCTGACCCAGCTGGAGGACGTCCTCGACGGCTGGCCCGGCTCGATGATCGTGATCTCCCACGACCGGTTCTTCGTCGAGCGCACCACCGACCGGGTGTTCGCCCTGCTCGGCGACGGCACGCTGCGGATGCTGCCGCGCGGGATCGACGAGTACCTGGAGCGGCGCCGGAAGATGGAGGAGGCCGCCGCTGCCGCCGCGTCCCCGGCGGCTGCCGCGAAGCCGGTGGCCGAGAAGAGCGCGGCCGACCAGCGGGCCGCGAAGAAGGAACTCCAGAAGATCGAGCGGCAGTTGGACAAGATCTCCGAGAAGGAGACCAAGCTGCACACCCAGATCGCCGAGAACGCCACGGACTTCGCGAAGGTCGCCGAACTGGACGCCGAGCTGCGGCAGTTGGCGGGCGAGCGGGAGGAACTGGAGATGCGCTGGCTGGAACTCGCCGAGGACGCGTAAACCCCGTGAAGGGGGCGTGAAGGAGCGTAACGAGGGCATCACGGGCCGGTCCTCCCTTGGGAACAGGGGCGGATCCGGCCCGGTGCTCTGTCGGTGCCGGGTGATACAAAGGGCCGTCTGAGAAGCATGGGTGTGGCGGAAACGGAGCGCCGTCGGGCGCGGCGCCACATCGGTCACAAGGGGGAACCGCTGATGACCCAGCCACCCAATCAGCCGCCGGGTGGCGGCTTCGGCGCGCCACAGGACCAGCCGCCCGCCGGCGGCTTCGGCGCTCCGCAGGATCCGCGGCAGGCCGGCGGTTTCGGTGCGCCGCAGGACCCACGGCAGGGCACACCCCCACCGCCGCCCCAGCCTCCGGCGCAGCCCCCGCAGGGCCCGCCGCAGCCGGGTTACGGCTATCCGCAGCAGCCCGGTCCGTACGGGCAGCCCCAGCAGCCGGGGCCGTACAACACCCCGGGCCCGTACGGTCAGCCGCAGTCGCCGGGGCCGTACGGTCAGCCCGGTTACGGCTACCCGCAGCCCCAGTACCCCGGCGCCCCCGGCACGCCCCCCGGCTCCGGCTCGCGCAACCCCTTCCGGGGCAAGCCCGCCCTGGCCGTCGGTGCCGCGGTGGCCGCGTTGCTGGTGATCGGCGGCACCGTCTACGCCGTGACCAGCGGCGGCGACGACAAGAAGCCGGTCGCCGAGCAGAGCGACGACGCCAAGCCCTCAGCCTCCGACGCCCCGGTCAACCCCGGTGACGGCAGCGGCGACGGCGGCGCCGACCCGGACAACCTCAACGAGGGCCGCAAGCCGGGCGAGGCGCGGGTGCTCTGGTACAAGGAGGCGCCCGACGCGCCCGGTTCCGGCGCCAACGCCCCCGGCATGTGGATCACCGACAAGACGGCGGTGAAGGCCGCGTACAAGGAGCTCGTCGCCTACAACGTCGGCGACGGCAACCCTACTTGGGAAACCATCGCCTTCCCGCAGGAGATCTGCGCGGTCACCCAGCAGAAGACGGCCGACGACAAGATCGTCGTGGCGTACAAGAACGGCTCCAGCAGCCGCGCGGAGTGCAACCAGCTTCAGCTGATCGACCTCAACACCGGTGAGAAGGGCTGGAGCGGCGAGGTCGAGGACGGCGCGCTGTTCGACAGCACGCTCACCGTCGAGCTGACCCTGGCCGGCAACACGCTGATGGTGGGCCGCTCGCAGTCCGGCACGGCGTACGACGTCACCAACGGCAAGAAGCTGTTCGACAAGAAGAAGTACGGCGACGCCTGCTTCCCGACCGCGTTCGCGGGCGGCAGCCGACTGGTCTCCGTCGCGTCCTGCGGCGCGGCCACGGACAACGAGCACGACGAGATCCAGGAGCTGGACCCGAGGACCGGCAAGGTCAAGTGGACCCGGGCCTTCGACAAGGGCTGGCGGGTCATGCGCACGTACTCCCTCGACCCGCTGGTGGTCTACAGCACCAACGAGGACAAGAACGCCTGGAACATCTCCACCCTGGACGCCAAGGGCGCCTTCCGTTCCCAGGTCAAGGTCGACGAGGACTTCGCGCCCGACTGCGGCTGGTCCGTGCTCCAGCGCAACCTCACCGGCTGCAAGGGCGTCGCCGCCGACGCCGGCACCCTCTACCTGCCCACCGAGGCCACCGGCGGCGCCAACGAGGTCGTCGCGATCAACCTCGCCGACGGCAAGGAGAAGTGGCGGGTGAAGTCCCCCGCCGACGAGACGATGCTGCCGCTGCGGGTCGAGGGCGGGAAGCTCATCGCGTACGTCGAGCCGTCGTACGACGCGGGCGGCCAGATCGTGTCCGTGCCGACGACCGGCAGTAGCCACCAGCCGACGAAGCTGCTGCAGAACCCCACGAGCGCGGCGGAGGTCGAGGACGGCTTCTTCTCGCGGGACATCGCGTGGGTGGACGGCCGCTTCTACATCTCCACCACCCGGCTGTCCGGCGAGGACGAGGCCAAGGAGAAGCTCATGCTCGCCTACGGCAAGTGACGCGCCCCGCCCACTCGTTCCGTCCCCATCTCCCCGAGGTACCCACGTCATGACCCAGCCGCCGCCCCCGCCGCCCAACCAGCCCCCGCAGGGGGGTGGGTTCGGCTCGCCCCAGCCCCAGCCCCAGGACCAGCCGCCGCAGCAGCCGCCCGCCTTCGGTGCGCCGCAGCCGCCGAGTACGCCGCCCGGGCCGCCGCAGCAGCCGGGGGCCGGTTACGGATATCCCCAGCCGCCTCAGGGGCAGCCGCAGCCCGGGTACGGGTATCCGCAGGCCCCGCCGTCGCCTCCGCAGCAGGCCGGGTACGGCTATCCGGGGGCGCCGCAGCCGCCGGGGCCGTACGGGCAGCAGCCCGGCTACGGCTACCAGCAGCCGACCGTGCCGCTGCACCCGCAGGCGGGTCAGCCCGGGCAGGCGGGCGGTGGGCGGAAGTTCAACGCGCAGGTGGCCATCATCGTGGCCGCCGTCGTGGCGATCGCGCTGATCATCGGCGGGGGTGTCTGGTACTCGAAGTCGTCCGGTGCGGGCGGCAAGGACGACACCGCAAGCTCCAGCGGGGGAACCGGCGACGGCAAGGGCGGTGCCGAGGGCCCGTCCAAGGGCACCGAGAAGGTGCCGGCCGACCCGAACTCCGAGGTGCTGTTCCAGATTCCGCGGCCCAAGGTCGACAAGGACGACTCCGTCGTCGTCACCGGCTCCTGGCTCACCGACAAGGTGTACGCCAAGACCGGTGTCGCCGAGATCGTCGGCTACGACCGGGACAAGGGCACGAAGCTGTGGACGATTCCGCTGCCCGGGCCGGTGTGCGAGGCCACTCAGCACGTGACCGCGGACGGCAGGACGGCCGTCGTCTTCCAGCCCAAGATGCCCGCAAAGAACTCCTCCGAGGGGTGCAGCCAGGTCGCGGCGATCGACCTGAACGCGGGCAAGAAGCTGTGGACAGAGATCGCCACGTCCGGTGACCAGCCGATCCACTTCGACAACGTCACCGTCAGCGGGAGCACGGTCGCCGTGGGCAGCACGAGTGGCGGTGCCGCGTTCGACATCAGCAGCGGCAAGTCTCTGTGGACGCCGAAGCCCGCGGACACCTGCTACGACGCCGGGTACGGCGGGGGCGCGAAGCTGGTCGCGGTGCGCAAGTGCGGGCAGTTCGAGGCGCGGGAGATTCACATCCAGACCATCGACCCGAAGTCCGGGAAGGTGATCTCGGAGTACAAGATGGCCAAGGGCATCGAGTACGCCAGTGTGGTGTCGACCGATCCGCTGGTGGTGGCGGCCGACGTGGGTGACTCGGCCGGGGACGGCAGCGGCATCTCGGACTTCTTCTCCGTCGACAACAAGACGGGGAAGCTGCGGGCGCGGATCTCGGCGCCGGGTGACTCCTATGCCGCCGAGTGCGACGGGATCTCGCGGATCGAGGAGTGCTCGGGGCTGGCGGTCGGCAACGACCGGCTGTATGTGCCGACGGAGGAGCAGGACAGCTCCGGTGACCTCGGCCGGACCAACTCGGTCGTCGTGTTCGATCTGGCGAGCGGGAAGCAGACCGGGCAGCGGGCGGACGCGGGGGACGGGTACACGATGACGCCGTTGCGGATGGACGGCGGGAACGTGATCGCGTACAAGAGCGGGCCGTACGACAAGGGTGGGCAGATCGTCAGCATTGACGGCGGTAGCTTCGAGCAGGTCAAGCTGATGGAGAACCCGGGGACCGATTCGGTGCGGGACGTGGAGTCGGGGAAGGAGCCGGGGTACGGCGAAGTGCTCTACTCGCAGGGGCGGTTGTACATGTCCGAGGTGTATGCCAGTGGGTCGAGTTCGGGGGACAAGTACCTTGCCATTGCGTTCGGGGTGAAGGGCTGAGGGGTTGGGGGCTGGGGGCTGAGGGGCGTTCGGTTCAACGCCCCTCAACACCCTGGAATGAGAGGAATTTCGGCGATCTGGGGCACTTCTCACGAGTAGGGGCAGCGCGACGTCGAACAAGCGTGTAGCTTCCGGGGTCATGACGGGCGTCGAAGCCGGGGGGCTGTCGTCCGGGGGGCTGTACGTGGTGTGTTCGGTGTTTGTTCTGGGTCTGTCCGTGGGGACCTTTGGGCATCCATAGTGGGCGTCCATTGGGGGGACTGGGGGGTTGCTCGATGGGAGTGCGGCTCATGGTGGTCGACGACCACCGATTGCTCGCCGAGGCGTTGGCCTCGGCGCTGAAGCTGCGGGGGCACCGGGTGCTGGCCGCGGCGGCGCCGGCCGCGGGGGCGGCGGAGCTGGTGATCGCGCGGGCGCCGGAGGTGTGTCTGTGGGGGACGGCCACGCCGGCGGAGGCGGGGGCGTTCGATCCTGTGGTGCGGGTCAAGCGGGAGCGGGGGCAGGTGGCGGTGCTGGTGCTGGGGCCGGTGCCCAGTCCTCGGGGGATCGCGGCGGCGTTCGCTGCGGGGGCGTCCGGCTATGTGCGGCACGACGAGCGGATCGAGGGGGTGGAGCGGGCGATCATGAAGGCGCGGGCGGGGGAGGCGGCGGTGGCGCCGCAGTTGTTGCAGGGGGCGTTCGGGGAGCTGCTGAATCCTGCGGCGCAGCCGGATGATGAGGGGCAGCGGTTGTTGCAGATGCTGACGCCTCGGGAGGTGGAGGTGTTGGTGCGGGTGGCGGACGGGGAGGATACGCGGCTGATCGCCGCGGGGATGGGGATCGCGCCGTCGACTGCTCGGACGCATGTGCAGCGGGTGCTGATGAAGTTGGGGGTGGGGTCGCGGTTGGAGGCGGCGGCGTTGGCTGCGCGTACGGGGTTGCTGGATCGGGCGGGGTCGGTGGCGCGTGGGGCTGGTGAGGGGTGAGGGGTGAGGGGTGAGGGTGCCGTGCCTGCGGCGGCCTGTGGTTGTGGGTGCGGGGTGCTGTAGCGCCTGGCGCCGGGTGGTGGGTCGGGGCCGCGCCGGGGGGTGTCCGTCCTCGGAACGGCGCGGAATCGGTCATCTACAAAGGTGCCCGGGTTGACGCGCCAACCGCTGCGGGCGGACACCCCCCGACACGGCCCCTTCCGTGCGTGGGCGAGTGCGCTGTCGCCGTGGCGGCACGGGTGGGCGCAGCGGCACCCCGTTGCGCCGGGTTGCGCCACGCCCCCGGCCTCAGCCGCAGTGCCGGGGGCGGGTCAGCGGGTGGGGCGGGGACTGGCCTGCGGTTACTCCTTGGGGGTGTCCTCCGGAGTGATCGGTGGGGGTGGCGGAGCCGTGGGGCGGAGTTTTAGCCAGGTTAGGAAGAAGAGGCCTAGGAGCAGCATGCCCAGGCCTGTCCAGAGGTTGATGTTGACGCCTTCGGCCTTGTCGATCGCCGCCTGGTCGTCCGTGAGGCCGACGATCGTGACGATGACGCCGTAGACGACGAAGAGGCCGCCGATGATGCGGCGGATGTCGAAGAGGCGGGCGGCCGTCGCGGACTTGCTCTCCAGTTCGGTGACTTCGCGCTGGACGTCACGTTCGGAGTACTCGTGGTGCTCTGACATGGTTTTCTCGATCCTCCCGCGGTCAGAAAGAGAACGGGATGTAGCAGGCGGCGGCCAGGATTACCGCGCCCCAGCCGAGCAGTGCCGGTTTGCGGTACCAGGCGTCGTCGCCCTCGGCGGGCGGCTCGGCCATGCCGGGGGAGCGGGTGCCGTAGACGAGGCCCTGGAGGTCGGCCATGGGCTTGGGGGCTGTGAAGAGGGAGACCGCCACCATGACTACCGCGCCGGCGACGAAGCCCGCGATCGCGGAGACGAAGTTGGCGCCCTGGTCGGAGGGGATGTCGATGATGCCCTCCTTGTAGATGACGAAGTAGTTGATCATTGCCGCTGTGGTGCCTGCCAGGAGGCCCCAGAAGCCCGACTTCATCGACGCGCGCTTCCAGAACATGCCGATGATGAAGACGACGAACATCGGGACGTTGAAGAAGGAGAACAGCGTCTGGAGGTACGCCATGATGTTCGAGAAGGACGCCGCCAGGAACGCCGTGCCGATGGAGGCCAGGACGCCGACTGCCGTGATGATGCGGCCGAAGCGGACGTAGTAGGTGTCGTCGCGGCCCCGGACTACGTAGCGCGCCCAGATGTCGTTGGTGAAGACGGTGTTGAACGATGACACGTTGGCCGCCATGCCTGCCATGAACGCCGCCAGCAGGCCCGTCACCGCGATGCCGAGGACGCCGTTGGGGAGCAGGTCCTGCATCAGGTACGGGATGGCGTCGTTGTACTGGTAGCCCGACTCGGGTGTGCCGAACCGGGGGATCAGCGCGGCGGCGACCAGGCCGGGGATCATCACCAGGAAGACGATGAAGATCTTCGGGAACGCGGCGATCAGCGGGGTGCGCTGGGCGGCGGAGAGGTTCTTGGCGGACAGGGCGCGCTGGACCTCCGCGAAGTTCGTGGTCCAGTAGCCGAAGGAGAGCACGAAGCCCAGGCCCAGGACGATGGTGAGCCAGTTCGCGCCGAGCGGGTTGGCGTCGCCGATGCCCGTGCCGCTCCAGGCCGTCATGAAGTCGTCGCCGTGGCTGGCGGTGAGGGTGTCGGACAGGCCGTCCCAGCCGCCGACCTTCTTCAGGCCCAGCACCGTGATCGGGATCAGGGCGGCGAGGATCACGAAGAACTGCAGGACTTCGTTGTAGATCGCGGAGGAGAGGCCGCCGAGGGTGATGTAGGCGAGGACGAAGAAGCCCGCCACGACGATCGCCAGCCACTGCGGCCAGCCCAGCAGTGCCTCGACGACGATGGCGAGGGCGTAGAGGTTGACGCCCGAGATGAGGATGGCGGCGAAGGCGAACAGGATCGAGCTGAGCAGGTGCGCCGACTTGTCGAAGCGCAGGAGCAGGAACTCGGGGACCGAGCGGACCTTGCTGCCGTAGTAGAAGGGCATCATCACCAGGCCGAGGAAGACCATGGCGGGGATGGCGCCGATCCAGTACCAGTGGGTGGTGTAGACGCCGTACTGCGCGCTGTTGGCGGCCATGCCGAGGATCTCGGTGGCGCCCAGGTTGGCCGCGATGAACGCGAGGCCCGTGACCCAGGCGGGCAGGGAGCGGCCGGAGAGGAAGAAGTCGAGGCTGGTCCTGACCGACTGGCGGGCGGCGAAGCCGATGCCGAGGACGACGACGAAGTAGATGCCGAGGATCGTGTAGTCGAGCCAGTTGGTGGGGAGCCGTAGCTCTGCGGACAGATATGTGGGGGTTTCCATACGCACTCGCTTCGTTGCGTGAACTGATCCGGAGCGGAACCTACGCCTGGGCGTTCGCTAATTGAACACTTCTGTTGTGGAGCTTTGATTGATTGTGATGTTGACTGACGTGGTGAGTTGTGTTTTGGTGTGTTGAGTTCTGTTGGATGGGTGGGTGGCTCGGAATGGGGAGTCCGCGGTGAAGAAGACCTCGACCCGATTGGCCGACGGTCGTGAGCTGATCTACTACGACCTGCGTGACGACGCCGTGCGTGACGCGGTCGACCGCCGTCCGCTGGAGCGGACCGTGACGACCTCCGAGATCCGACACGATGTGCTGCTGGGCGACTCGGTCGCGGTCGCCTCGCACCGCCAGGGGCGGACCTACCACCCGCCGGCCGATGAGTGCCCCTTGTGCCCGTCGCAGGGGGAGCGGCTGAGTGAGATTCCGGACTCGTCGTACGACGTGGTCGTTTTCGAGAACCGCTTTCCCTCGCTGGCCGGGGACTCCGGGCGCTGCGAGGTCGTCTGTTTCACGTCCGACCACCGCGCGTCCTTCGCGGATCTGAGCGAGGAGCAGGCCCGGCTGGTCCTGGACGCGTGGACGGACCGTACGTCGGAGCTGTCCCATCTGCCCTCCGTCGAGCAGGTCTTCTGTTTCGAGAACCGGGGTCAGGAGATCGGTGTGACCCTGGGTCACCCGCACGGGCAGATCTACGCCTACCCCTTCACCACCCCCCGCACCGCCCTGATGCTGAGGTCCCTCGCGGCCCACAAGGACGCCACGGGCGGGGAGAACCTCTTCGACGCCGTCCTGGAGCGCGAGCTCGCCGGCGAGCGGGTCGTCCTTGAGGGTGAACACTGGGTGGCCTTCGTGCCGTACGCCGCGCACTGGCCGTACGAGGTCCACCTGTACCCGCGTCGCCGGGTGCCCGACCTGCTCGCGCTCGACGAGGGGGCCCGGTCGGAGTTCGCCCAGGTTTATCTGGAACTCTTGAGGCGCTTCGACCGTATCTTCGGTGAGGGTGAGCCTCCGACGCCGTACATCGCCGCCTGGCACCAGGCGCCGTTCGGCCAGCTGGAGGAGTTCGAGGGCGTCAGCCGTGACGACTTCGCGCTCCACCTGGAGCTTTTCACCATCCGCCGTACTTCCGGCAAGCTGAAGTTTCTCGCGGGTTCCGAATCCGGCATGAGCGTGTTCATCAACGACGTGCCGCCGGAGCGCGCGGCCGAGCGACTGCGAGAGGTAGCAAGTTGATGAGCGGGAAGTACCTGGTCACCGGTGGTGCGGGATACGTGGGCAGCGTGGTCGCCCAGCATCTGCTGGAGGCCGGCCACGAGGTCGTCGTACTCGACAACCTGTCCACCGGATTCCGCGAGGGCGTGCCCTCCGGTGCTTCCTTCATCGAGGGCGACATCCGCGACGCCGCCAAGTGGCTGGACTCGTCGTTCGACGCGGTGCTCCACTTCGCGGCCTTCTCCCAGGTCGGCGAGTCCGTCGTACGGCCGGAGAAGTACTGGGACAACAACGTCGGCGGCACCATGGCGCTGCTCGCCGCGATGCGTGCGGCCGGGGTGCGCAAGCTGGTCTTCTCGTCGACTGCCGCCACGTACGGCGAGCCGGAGGAGACGCCGATCGTCGAGTCCGCGCCCACCGCGCCGACCAACCCCTACGGTGCCTCCAAGCTCGCCGTCGACCACATGATCACGGGCGAGGCGACGGCGCACGGTCTGGGCGCGGTGTCGCTGCGCTACTTCAACGTCGCCGGCGCCTACGGCGAGTTCGGCGAGCGGCACGACCCCGAGTCGCACCTCATCCCGCTGGTCCTGCAGGTGGCCCAGGGCAGGCGCGACGCGATCTCCATCTACGGCGACGACTACCCGACGCCGGACGGCACCTGCGTCCGCGACTACATCCACGTCGCGGACCTCGCGGAGGCGCACCTGCTGGCCGTCGAGGCGGCCGTCCCGGGCGAGCACCTGATCTGCAACCTCGGCAACGGCAACGGCTTCTCCGTCCGCGAGGTCATCGAGACGGTCCGGCAGGTCACCGGCCACCCGATCCCCGAGGTGGTGGCCCCGCGCCGGGGCGGCGACCCGGCGGTGCTGGTGGCGTCGGCGCGGGCGGCCCGCGAGCGGCTCGGCTGGAACCCGTCCCGCGCGGACCTCGCCGGGATCGTCGCCGACGCCTGGGAGTTCGCGCAGCGGCGCGGCAAGTAGAACGTACGCAAGAGTCAGGGGTCAGGGTATGAGCGAGGCTGCCGCACGGGTTGTGGCCGAGCAGTTCGAGGAGCTGTACGGGGCCGCGCCGCAGGGCGTGTGGGCCGCGCCGGGACGGGTCAACCTCATCGGCGAACACACCGACTACAACGACGGCTTCGTGATGCCGTTCGCGCTGCCGCACACCACGGTCGCGGCGGTGTCCCGCCGGGACGACGGTGTGCTGCGGCTGCACTCGGCGGACGTCGACGGCGGCGTCGTGGAGCTCCGCCTGGACGCTTTGGAGCCCGAGTCCGACCAGGGCTGGACGGCGTACCCGTCGGGTGTCGTCTGGGCCCTGGTGCAGGCCGGGCACCCGGTCACCGGCGCCGACATCCACCTGACCTCGACGGTCCCGGCGGGCGCGGGCCTGTCGTCGTCGGCGGCGCTGGAGGTCGTCGTCGCACTGGCCCTGAACGATCTGTACGACCTCGGCCTGAAGGGCTGGCAGCTGGCCCGGCTGTGCCAGCGCGGCGAGAACGTCTACGTCGGCGCCCCGGTCGGCATCATGGACCAGACCGCGGCCGCCTGCTGCACCGCCGGCCACGCCCTGTTCCTCGACACCCGCGACCTCTCCCAGCGTCAGATCCCCTTCGACCTCGCCGCCGAGGGCATGCGCCTGCTGGTCGTCGACACCCAGGTCAAGCACGAGCACAGCACCGGCGAGTACGGCAAGCGCCGGGTCGGCTGCGAGAAGGGCGCGGCCCTGCTGGGCGTCGACGCCCTGCGCGACATCCCGTACGCCGAGCTGGACGCGGCGCTGGACCGTCTCGGCGACGACGAGGAGGTCCGCCGGCTGGTGCGGCACGTGGTCACGGAGGACGAGCGCGTCGAACGCGTCGTCTCGTTGCTGGAGTCGGGCGAGACGCGGGCGATCGGCCCGGTTCTCACCGAGGGGCACGCGTCCCTGCGCGACGACTTCCGCATCTCCTGCCCGGAGCTGGACCTGGTCGTCGACACCGCATTGTCGGCCGGGGCCCTCGGCGCCCGGATGACGGGCGGCGGCTTCGGCGGCTCGGCGATCGTGCTGGCGGAGGTGACTGACGTCGACACCGTCACCAAGGCGGTGGAGGAGGCGTTCGCGGCGGCGGGCTTCACGGCGCCCCGGGTGTTCGAGGCGGTGCCTTCGGCGGGGGCGCGGCGGGTGCGCTAGGGCGGCTGCGGTAGGGCGGCTGCGGTCAGTCCGTGCCGAGGCGCTTTGTCAGTGTGAACTCCGTGACGCCGGGCGGGTAGTCGGGGATCGCGCACACCACCTCGTACCCGTGCTTCCGGTAGAAGTCCGGCGCCTGGAAGTCCCAGGTCTCCAGGCGCACGGCGGTGCAGCGGCGTTCCTCGCGGGCCACGCGCTCCGCCTCGGCCAGCAGGAGGGAGCCCAGGCCGGTACCACGGTGACGTTCGTCGACCCAGAGGTACGTCACGTGCAGCCACGTCGTCCAGGTGTGCCCGACCAAGCCGCCCGCCAGGTCGTCGGCGCTGTCCAACGCCCAGATGTGCAGGGGGGCTTCGCGCGCGGCGGGGGTGCCGCGCAGGGCGCGCAGGACGGGGGAGGCTGCCGTATTGGTGTCGCGGAGCCGGGAACGGAGAAGATCGCGCCGGGTCCTGTCGACTTCTGTCTCAATACGAAACATGCGGCTCACCATAAACGCGCCGGACAACCAGTTCTGCAAATTACCTTCCGCTCCTGCCCCCCGTCCGTACTCTGATGAACAGCACCGGTGGGGGCCGGTGCTGTTCAGGGGGCGAGACAAGTCGGGTACGACGCCCGAAGTGGGGGTAGCAGTTTCTGCACGGCGGCGGCCGTGCGGCTGCGGCGACCCCGTCCTGGGGGAACGGCAGGCACAACAACCCAGGACTGCTCAGGGCGTCGTACCCGCACCGGTCACCGGCTCCCGTCCATGGGCGTTCCCCTGCTCTTCGAGAGCTCGGGGAAGGGGGTTTCGTGGTTCGCATCCGAGTCCTGGTCGTCGACGACCACCGCATCTTCGCCGAGTCCCTCGCCGCGGCGCTCGCCGCCGAGCCGGACGTCGACGTCTCCGCGGCCGGCAGCGGTCCCGCCGCGCTGCGCAGCCTGGAGCGCGCGGCCGCCGAGGGCCGCCGGTTCGACGTGCTGCTCGTCGACGCCGACCTGGGGGGCAACGTCCCCGGGATACGGCCCGCCGTGCCCGTGCAGGAGGGCGGCGTGGACGGGGTGGTGGACGGTATCTCCCTGGTCGCCGGGGTCCGTACCGCGCAGCCCGGGGTGCGGGTCGTCGTACTCGCCGAGAAGGACGATCCCCGGCGTGCCGCGCTGGCCCTGCAGGCCGGGGCGAGCGGCTGGGTCGCCAAGGACTGTTCGCTGTCGAGGCTGCTCACCGTCATCCGGGGCGTGCTGCGCGACGAGACGCATCTGCCGCCCGCCCTGCTCACCGGCGTCCTGCGCGAGCTGACCGCCGCGCGCAGGCATCGCACCGAGAGCGAACGCCTGGTGGAGTCCCTCACCCCGCGCGAGCGGGAGGTGCTGCGCTGCATGGTCGCGGGCCTGGGCCGCAAGGCCGTCGCCGAGCGCCTGTACCTCTCCCCGCACACCGTCCGCACCCACATGCAGAACGTCCTGGGCAAGCTCGGCGTCCACTCCACCCTCGCCGCCGTAGCCCTGGCCCGCCGGGCGGGCGTGGGCCCGGTCGACCTGGGCCCCACAGCCCGCCTCACACCAGAAGAAAGCAACAGCGCCTGACGGGATCCGTCCGGACAAGGCCGTTCAAAGGGTGCGCGGGCACCTGACCGGATCGGGCCGGACAACGCCGCAAAGGGTGCGCGGGCACCTGACCGCATCCGGCCGGGCAACGCCGCAAAGGGGCGCGGGGAACTGCGCGACCAGCCCCCACTGCCCCGAACACGACGAACGACCGAGCGCAGTGCTGAAGGTGCGTGCACCTGACCGGATTCGGCAGGGCAACGCCGCAAAGGGGCGCGGGGAACTGCGCGACCAGCCCCCACTGCCCCGCACCCGACAAACGACCGAGCGCAGTGCTGTCGGCGAGGCACCTGACCGGATCCGGCCGGACAACGCCGCAAAGGGGCGCGGGGAACTGCGCGACCAGCCCCCACCGCCCCGCACACGACGAACGACCAGGCCCGCGCCGCGCCTACCCGGGGATATTGTCGAACGGCGCGGTCAACTGACGCAGAAGCGCCGCCAGTTCAATCCGCTGCGCGCGAGACAGCTCCGCGAGGATCGCACGTTCCTGATCCAGCAGCCCCGCCAGCGCCTGGTCCGCCCGGTCCCGGCCCTCGTCCGTGAGCCGGACCAGTACACCCCGCCGGTCGCTCGGGTCGGGCAGCCGCTCCACCAGGCCCTTCTTCGCCAGACGGTCGATACGGTTCGTCATCGTGCCCGACGTGACCAGCGTCTGCGTCAGCAACTGCCCCGGCGAGAGCTGATACGGCGTCCCCGCCCGACGCAGCGCCGTCAGGACGTCGAACTCCCAGGGCTCCAGATTGTGCTCGGAGAAGGCCAGCCGCCGCGCGCGGTCCAGGTGCCGGGCCAGCCGGCTCACCCGGCTGAGAACCTCAAGCGGTTCCACGTCGAGGTCCGGGCGCTCCCGGCGCCACGCTGCGACCAGCCGATCGACCTCGTCCTCCATGGCGATCAGTGTAGTGGTTGTGTCGACGTGAAGTCTCTTGACGTCGAGATACCGGGGTTGTCAAGCTGAGGGCATGGCCGACCCCACCTGGGACCCCTCCCAGTACCTCCGGCACGCCGGACACCGTGCCCGCCCCTTCACCGACCTCCTGGCCCAGGTCCCGGACCTGCCCACGGACCCGCCCCGCATCGCCGACCTCGGCTGCGGCCCCGGCAACCTCACCGCGCTGCTCGCCGCCCGCCGGCCCACCGCCCACGTCACCGGCTACGACAACTCCCCGGAGATGCTCCAGCGGGCCCGCGCCGAGCACGCGGACGCCGGACGCCTCGACTTCGCCCACGCCGACGTGCGCACCTGGGCGCCCGGTGAGCCGTACGACCTGATCCTCAGCAACGCCACGCTCCAGTGGATCCCCGGTCACGCGGACCGCTTCGCCGACTGGATCGCCGGGCTCGTCCCCGGCGGCACCTTCGCCTTCCAGGTCCCCGGCAACTTCGACGCCCCCAGCCACCGGCTGATGCGCGAACTGGCCGCCTCGCCGCGCTGGCGGGACCGCCTGGCCAGCACCCTGCGGCACGACGACGCCGTCCTCACCCCCGAGGCCTACCTCGAACGCCTCACCGCCCTGGGCTGCACGGCCGACGTCTGGGAGACCACGTACATCCATCTCCTCACCGGCGAGGACCCGGTCCTCGACTGGGTGAAGGGCACCGGCCTGCGCCCCGTCCTCACCGCCCTCGCCGACGACACCCAGGCGGCGCGGGCCTTCGAGGACGAGTACCGCAGCGCCCTCCGCGAGGCCTATCCCCCGCGAGCACACGGCACGCCCTTCCCCTTCCGCCGCATCTTCGCAGTCGCCCGCAAGGAGCCATGACGACCAGAGCGGACCAGACCAGAGCGGACCAGACCAGAGCGGACCAGACCAGAGCGGACCAAAGGGCACGCCGGTCCGGCAGCGCCGGGAAAAGGGGCGCGGGGCCGCATCAATGTGCGACTCCGCCGCGCGGGCGCGACCAGCCACCACGGAGCCGCGGACAGACACGAACCGCATCCCGGCACCTCAGCGGAGCGCTCAGCTCTTCCGGTGCCCGATCAACCGAGGCTTCTGCTCCAGCCCGTCCAACCCGTGCCACGCCAGATTCACCAGATGCGCCGCCACCTCCGCCTTCTTCGGCCGGCGCACCTCCAGCCACCACTGCCCGGTCAGCGCGACCATGCCGACCAGCGCCTGGGCGTACAGCGGGGCCAGCTTGGGGTCGAAGCCGCGGCTTTTGAACTCGCGGCCCAGGATGTCCTCCACCTGCGTGGCGATGTCCGAGATCAGCGACGCGAACGACCCCGTCGACTGGGGGATGGGCGAGTCACGGACCAGGATGCGGAAACCGTCCGTGTACTCCTCGATGTAGTCCAGCAGCGCGAACGCCGCCTGCTCGCACAGCTCGCGCGGGTGGCCCGCCGTCAGCGAGCTGGTCACCATGTCCAGCAGACGCCGCATCTCGCGGTCCACCACGACCGCGTACAGCCCCTCCTTGCCGCCGAAGTGCTCGTACACCACCGGCTTCGAAACCCCCGCCTTCGCGGCGATCTCCTCCACCGACGTGCCCTCGAAGCCCTTCGCGGCGAAGAGGGTGCGACCGATCTCCAGCAGCTGCTGGCGACGCTCCGCACCGGTCATACGGGTACGGCGCGCACGCCGCGGCTTGTCGTTGCTGGGGGTGCTGCTGGAGTCGGTCGCCACGGCGTCAATCATGCCGCCTCGGCGGTTTCCCTCCCCCGCCGGGCGCCGTCCCCACCGGACTTACGGCGGGAATCGATACGCGAGCGTGACGGCCAGCGCACGTCGTACGCCCACCCGGCGAGCTCGAACCAACGGATCAGCCGGGCGGAGGAGTCGATCTGGCCGCGCTCCACCCCGTGCCGCGCGGACGTCGGGTCGGCGTGGTGCAGGTTGTGCCAGGACTCACCGCAGGACAGCACCGCCAGCCACCACACGTTGCCCGACCTGTCCCGCGACTTGAACGGCCGCTTGCCCACCGCGTGGCAGATCGAGTTGATCGACCAGGTCACGTGGTGCAGCAGCGCCACCCGCACGAGCGACCCCCAGAAGAACGCGGTGAACGCGCCCCACCAGGACATCGTCACCAGACCGCCGATCAGCGCCGGCAGCGCCAGCGACACCACCGTCCAGACGATGAACTGGCGGGAGATCGCCCGCAGCGTCGGATCCTTGATCAGATCCGGCGCGTACTTGTCCTGCGGGGTGCGCTCCTCGTCGAACATCCAGCCGATGTGCGCCCACCACAGGCCCTTCATCAGGGCCGGGACGGTCTCGCCGTACCGCCACGGGGAGTGCGGGTCGCCCTCCGCGTCGGAGAACTGGTGATGCTTGCGATGGTCGGCCACCCAGCGCACCAGGGGGCCCTCGACCGCCAGCGACCCGGCGATCGCCAGCGCGATCTTCAGGGGCCGCTTGGCCTTGAACGAACTGTGGGTGAAGTGCCGGTGGAAACCGATCGTGATGCCGTGGCAGCCAAGGAAGTAGAAGAAGACCAGCAGACCCAGGTCCAGCCAGCTCACCCCCCAGCCCCACGCCAGCGGGACCGCCGCGATCAGCGCGAGGAACGGGACGATGATGAAGAGCAGGAGCGCACCCTGCTCGAGAGAACCCTTTCGGTCGCCGCCGAGCGTGGCGGACCCGGGCGGAAGACGGTCGGCGGTGGCCTGCGAGGTCGACTTCGGGGCGTCGTCGATCACATCGGAGCTCGTGGTCATGGGTGCGTCCCCTGTGGGGTCGTGGGTTGAGACAGGTGCCGAGGGGTAGCGGAAACGGGTGTACGGCTCGGACGAGACCTCCCTACGGTTCCGTAACCTACGGCGTCGTAAGTATGGCAGCGCGTCGCCCGGCGGCAAGAGCCCGCGAGACTGCGCGTCCCGGCCGACACATATCCTGGAGTCGGTCGGACAGCGCGGTCCGCTCTGATTCCTTCCCCGGAAGTCCGGCCCGTAATGCGGCGCCAGCCGTGCGACGGTCACCGGGTTCCCTCCCAGACGAGCTTCAGACGAGCTTCAGACGAGCTTCAACACTGCAAGGAGCCGCACCTGTGAGCAGTGCCGACGACCAGACCACGACGACCAGCCCCGAGCTGCGCGCCGACATCCGCCGGCTGGGCGACCTCCTCGGTGAGACGCTCGTCCGCCAGGAGGGCCCTGAGCTGCTGGAACTCGTCGAGAAGGTACGCCGCCTCACCCGCGAGGACGGCGAGGCCGCCGCCGAGCTGCTGCGCGGCACCGAACTGGAGACCGCGGCCAAGCTGGTCCGCGCCTTCTCCACGTATTTCCACCTGGCCAACGTCACCGAACAGGTGCACCGCGGCCGCGAACTGCGCGCCAAGCGCGCCGCCGAGGGCGGTCTGCTCTCCCGTACCGCCGACCGGCTGAAGGACGCCGACCCCGAGCACCTGCGGGAGACCGTCCGCCACCTCAATGTTCGTCCGGTGTTCACGGCCCACCCCACGGAGGCCGCCCGCCGTTCGGTCCTCAACAAGCTCCGGCGCATCGCCAAGCTCCTCGATACCCCGGTCATCGACTCCGACCGCCGCCGCCACGACACCCGACTGGCCGAGAACATCGACCTCGTCTGGCAGACCGACGAGCTGCGCGTCGTACGCCCCGAACCCGCCGACGAGGCCCGCAACGCGATCTACTACCTCGACGAGCTGCACGCCGGCGCCGTCGGCGACGTCCTGGAGGACCTGACGGCGGAACTGGAGCGCGTCGGCGTCAAGCTCCCCGACGACACCCGCCCCGTCACCTTCGGCACCTGGATCGGCGGCGACCGCGACGGCAACCCCAACGTGACCCCCGAGGTCACCTGGGAGGTGCTGATCCTCCAGCACGAACACGGCATCAACGACGCCCTGGAGATGATCGACGAACTCCGCGGCTTCCTGTCGAACTCCATCCGCTACACCGGAGCCACCGAGGAACTCCTCGAATCCCTCCAGGCCGACCTCGAACGCCTGCCCGAGATCAGCCCCCGCTACAAGCGCCTCAACGCCGAGGAGCCCTACCGCCTCAAGGCCACCTGCATCCGGCAGAAGCTGGAGAACACCAAGCAGCGCCTCGCCAAGGGCATCCCGCACGAGGCCGGCCGCGACTACCTCGGCACCAGCGAGCTGCTGCACGACCTCAAGCTGATCCAGGCCTCCCTGCGCGAGCACCGCGGCGGCCTCTTCGCCGACGGCCGCCTGGACCGCACCATCCGCACGCTGTCCGCCTTCGGCCTCCAGCTCGCCACCATGGACGTACGCGAACACGCCGACGCCCACCACCACGCCCTCGGCCAGCTCTTCGACCGGCTCGGCGAGGAGTCGTGGCGGTACGCCGACATGCCGCGCGACTACCGCACGAAGCTGCTCGCCAAGGAGCTGCGCTCCAGGAGGCCGCTGGCGCCCACCCCGGCGCCCGTCGACGCGGCCGGCGCCAAGACCCTCGGCGTCTTCCAGACGGTCAAGAAGGCCCTTGAGGTCTTCGGCCCCGAGGTCATCGAGTCGTACATCATCTCCATGTGCCAGGGCGCCGACGACGTCTTCGCGGCGGCGGTGCTGGCACGCGAGGCCGGCCTGATCGACCTGCACGCCGGCTGGGCCAGGATCGGCATCGTGCCGCTACTGGAGACCACCGACGAGCTCAAGGCCGCCGACACCATCCTCGAGGACATGCTCGCCGACCCGTCCTACCGGCGCCTCGTCGCGCTCCGGGGCGACGTCCAGGAGGTCATGCTCGGATACTCCGACTCCTCCAAGTTCGGCGGCATCACCACCTCCCAGTGGGAGATCCACCGCGCCCAGCGGCGCCTGCGCGACGTCGCCCACCGCTACGGCGTCCGCCTGCGCCTCTTCCACGGCCGCGGCGGCACCGTCGGCCGCGGCGGCGGCCCCACCCACGACGCGATCCTCGCCCAGCCCTGGGGCACCCTGGAGGGCGAGATCAAGGTGACCGAGCAGGGCGAGGTCATCTCCGACAAGTACCTGATCCCGTCCCTGGCCCGGGAGAACCTGGAACTGACGGTCGCGGCCACCCTGCAGGCCTCCGCCCTGCACACCGCACCCCGCCAGTCCGTCGAGGCCCTCGCCCGCTGGGACGCCGCCATGGACGTGGTCAGCGACGCCGCGCACGCCGCGTACCGCAGGCTCGTGGAGGACCCGGACCTGCCGGCGTACTTCTTCGCCTCCACACCCGTCGACCAGCTCGCCGACCTGCACCTGGGTTCGAGGCCTTCGAGGAGGCCCGACTCCGGCGCCGGGCTCGACGGCCTGCGGGCCATCCCGTGGGTGTTCGGCTGGACCCAGTCCCGGCAGATCGTCCCCGGCTGGTTCGGCGTCGGGTCGGGGTTGAAGGCGCTGCGCGAGACGGGCCTGGACACCGTGCTCGACGAGATGTACGGGCAGTGGCACTTCTTCCGCAACTTCGTCTCCAACGTCGAGATGACGCTGGCCAAGACCGACCTGCGGATCGCCGGCCACTACGTCGACACCCTCGTCCCGGACGAGCTGAAGCACGTCTTCGACACCATCCGCGCCGAACACGACCTGACCGTGCGCGAGATCCTCCGGATCACCGGCGAGGACGAACTCCTCGACGCCCAGCCGGTACTGAAGCAGACCTTCACCATCCGCGACGCCTACCTGGACCCGATCTCCTACCTCCAGGTCGCCCTCCTCAAGCGCCAGCGCGACGCGGCGGCGACGGGCGCCGAGCCGGACCCGCTGCTCGCCCGGGCCCTGCTCCTGACCGTGAACGGCGTGGCGGCCGGCCTGCGCAACACCGGCTGACACCCGCGGACATGAGCGTGCCCCCGTGCTTCGGACGAACACGGGGGCACGCTTGTACGGCGATGAAGGCGGTCATACGGCGATGAAGGCGGCGGTGATCAGCGCGAACCCCGAGCCCGCCAGCACCCAGGCCGCCCGGGTCCGCCTCAGCCCGCCCGCGACCACGACCGAGGCCAGCAACAGCGCCCCACCCAGCGGCACCCAGGAGTAGAGCACCCCACCGGGCCCCGACCGCACGACCTCACTGCCGCCGGGCTTCATCACGACGGTGTACGTCTGCCCGTCCCGCACGGCGGCCGTGTTCTCGATGACGACCCGGTCACGGGCCTGCGACCCCGCGGAGATCGGCGTGTACGGGCCGGAGCAGGTGGCGTCCCCGCAGCCGGTCACCTTGATCGTCCCGCTCTCCCGCCCCTTGGTGAGCATCACGTACTGGGCGGAACTCCAGGACGCCCACACCCCCGCGATCAGTATCAGCGCCGCGACGACACCCATCGCCGCGAGCCGCCCGAACCGCAGCGCGACGAACGCGCCCTGACTGGAGACGACGGCAGAAGGCATGGCGGCGATCCTTGGCCATGCCTGCACGGTCAGTCAACCGGGGTGGGAGACAAGTGGGGAGTTGTCCGGGATCAGGAGTTGTAGGGCCGATCAGGAGTCGTAGGGCTGATCAGGAGTTGTAGGGCTGATCAGGAGTCGTAGGGCTGATCAGGAGTCGTAGGGCTGATCAGGAGTTGTAGGCGCTCTGCGCCCGCTCCAGCCCCTCGGACACCAGACACTCCACCGCATCCGCCGCCCGGTCCACGAAGTAGTCCAGCTCCTTGCGCTCGGCGGAGGAGAAGTCCTTCAGCACGAAGTCGGCGACCTGCATACGCCCCGGAGGACGCCCGATCCCGAACCGCAGCCGGTGATAGTCCGGCCCCATCGCCTTCGTCATCGACTTCAGCCCGTTGTGCCCGTTGTCCCCACCACCGAGCTTCAGCCGCAGCGTGCCATAGCCGATGTCGAGCTCGTCATGGATGGCGACGACATGAGCGAGGGGCACCTTGTAGAAGTCGCGCAACGCGTTCACCGGGCCACCGGAGAGGTTCATGTACGACATCGGCTTCGCCAGGATCACCCGGCGGTTCGCCGGCCCCGGCGGACCCATCCGGCCCTCGACGACCTGCGCCTGCGCCTTGCCCGCCCGCTTGAACCTGCCCCCGATCCGCTCCGCCAGCAGATCGGCCACCATGAACCCCACGTTGTGCCGGTGCATCGCGTACTCGGGCCCCGGATTCCCCAGCCCCACGATCAGCCAGGGGGCACCCGCGTCGGTCGTCACGTCGTCCATGTCTCCTTGATACGCGCCAGCCGCTGCCCCCGGAGGGAACAGCGGCTGACGAAACGAAAAAGCTGAGGATCAGGCCTCGGCAGAAGCCTCTTCGCCCTCGCCCTCGGCCGCCTCGCCCTCCGCGGCCTCCTCGGCCTGCGCGGCCAGGACCTGAAGGACCACCGCGTCCTCCTCGACGGCCAGCGTCACGCCGTTCGGAAGCTTGACGTCCTTGGCGTGGACCGAGGCACCGGCCTCCAGACCCTCCACCGACACCGTGAAGCTCTCCGGGATGTGGGTGGCCTCGGCCTCGACCGGCAGCGCGTTCAGCACGTGCTCCAGCAGGTTGCCACCCGGCGCCAGCTCGCCCTCGGCGACAACCGGAACCTCGACGGTGACCTTCTCGCCCCGCTTCACCAGCAGCAGGTCGACGTGCTCCAGGAAGCCCTTCAGCGGGTCACGCTGCACGGACTTCGGGATCGCCAGCTCGTTCGTCTTGCCGTCGATGTCCAGCGAGATCAGAACGTTCGGCGTACGCAGCGCCAGCAGCAGGTCGTGGCCCGGGAAGGTCAGGTGCAGCGGCTCGGAACCGTGGCCGTACAGCACACCGGGAACCTTGTTGTCACGACGGATACGACGCGCGGCACCCTTGCCGAACTCCTTGCGCGTCTCGACGCTGAGCTTCACCTCGGACATACAGATCACTCCTCGTAGGAACTAGGAACGGACGTGGTCACCCGGCCACGAACGGCCTGCTACGAAGAGCGCGTCGATAACGGACGCCGTACCCCGTCCCAGAACGGACCACGGCCTCCCTCGCCGAGCAACTGCAACAGAATACTCGGCGGGGGAGGCCGCAGAAAAATCGATCAAGCAGAGCTAGCGGCTCACTGCTCGTCGAACAGGCTCGTCACCGACCCGTCCTCGAACACCTCACGCACCGCCCGCGCGATCGTCGGCGCGATCGACAGCACCGTGATCTTGTCCATGTCCCGGGCCAGCTCACCCGGCGTCGGCAGCGTGTTCGTGAACACGAACTCACTCACCCGGGAGTTCTTCAACCGGTCCGCCGCCGGACCCGACAGCACACCGTGCGTGGCGGTGACGATGACGTCCTCGGCACCGTGCGCGAACAGCGCGTCCGCAGCGGCGCAAATCGTGCCGCCGGTGTCGACCATGTCGTCGACCAGCACACACACACGACCCTTGACCTCACCCACGACCTCGTGGACGGTCACCTGGTTCGCCACATCCTTGTCACGCCGCTTGTGCACGATCGCCAGCGGCGCACCCAACCGGTCGCACCAGCGGTCCGCGACCCGCACCCGGCCCGCGTCCGGCGAGACCACCGTCAGCTTCTCCCGGTCCACCTTCGCGCCCACGTAGTCGGCCAGCAGCGGCAGCGCGAACAGGTGGTCCACCGGCCCGTCGAAGAAGCCCTGAATCTGGTCCGTGTGCAGATCGACGGTCAGAATCCGGTGCGCACCCGCCGTCTTCATCATGTCGGCGATCAGACGCGCCGAGATCGGTTCACGCCCACGGTGCTTCTTGTCCTGCCGTGCGTAACCGTAGAAGGGCACGATGACCGTGATGGAGCGGGCCGACGCACGCTTCAGCGCGTCGATCATGATCAACTGCTCCATGATCCACTGGTTGATCGGAGCCGTGTGGCTCTGGATCACAAAACAGTCCGCGCCACGCGCCGACTCCTGATACCGGACGTAGATCTCACCGTTCGCGAAGTCGAAGGCCTTCGTCGGGACGACCCCGACACCCAGCTGGTGGGCGACCTCCTCGGCAAGCTCGGGGTGGGCGCGGCCGGAGAAGAACATCAACTTCTTCTCGCCGGTCGTCTTGATCCCGGTCACAGCACTGTCTCCTCAGAGGTGTCTCAGCTGGGTGTCGACACGACGTCTCCACCGGACGAGATACGTCGTCTCAGCTGGTGGGGTGCGGGTGTGCACTTATCACGGTACGCCGTCCCAGACGCACCTGTTTCCGGTCAGCCTTCGCCTTCCGGCTCCCGGGACGCCGCCTCAGCCGCCTTCGCCGCCGCGCTCCCCGGACGCTTACGAGCCACCCAACCCTCGATATTCCGCTGCTGACCACGGGCCACGGCCAGCGAACCGGGCGGCACATCCTTCGTGATCACGGACCCGGCAGCGGTGTACGCGCCGTCCCCGATCGTGACAGGAGCCACAAACATGTTGTCCGAACCAGTGCGGCAGTGCGACCCGACAGTCGCGTGGTGCTTCTCCTGGCCGTCATAGTTCACGAACACGCTCGCGGCACCGATGTTCGTGTACTCACCGATGGTCGCGTCACCGACATACGACAGATGCGGCACCTTCGTGCCCTCACCGATCGACGCGTTCTTCGTCTCGACGTACGTCCCGATCTTGCCCTTCCGCCCGAGGCGCGTCCCCGGACGCAGATAGGCATACGGCCCCACACTCGCCTCCGGCCCGACGTCCGCCCCGTCGGACACCGTGTTGTCGACGCGCGCACCGGCACCGACACGCGTGTCCTTCAGCCGGCTGTTGGGCCCGACCTCCGAACCCTCGCCGAGACGCGTGGACCCCTGCAGCAGGGTGTTCGGATACACGACGACGTCCTGCTCGAAGGACACGGTCACATCGACCCAGGTGGAGGCGGGATCAACGACAGTGACGCCGGCCAGCATGGCGGCGGTCAGCAGCCGCTCGTTGAGAATCCGGCGGGCCTCGGCGAGCTGCACACGGTTGTTGATCCCGGCGATCTCACGATGATCACCGGCCACCGAGGCGCCGACGCGATGCCCGGCCTCGCGCAGGATCCCGAGGACGTCGGTCAGATACTCCTCACCCTGACTGTTGTCCGTCCGGACCTTCTTCAGCGCATCGGCGAGCAACTGCCCGTCGAACGCGAAAACCCCCGAGTTGATCTCCCGGATGACCCGCTGCTCGTCAGTGGCGTCCTTGTGCTCGACGATCGCGGTGACCGCCCCGGAGGAAGGGTCCCGCACGATCCGCCCGTACCCGGTGGCATCCGGCACCTCGGCGGTCAGCACGGTGACGGCGTTGCCGTCCTCGGAGTGCGTACGGGCGAGGTTCTTGAGGGTCTCGCCGGTCAGGAGGGGAGTGTCACCGCAGACGACGACCACGGTCCCGTCGACGGCACCCCCCAACTCCTCCAGGCCCATCCGGACGGCGTGACCGGTGCCGTTCTGCTCCGCCTGGACGGCGGTGCGCACGTCCGGGGCGACCTCGGCGAGATGAGCGGTGACCTTCTCGCGGGCGTGCCCGACGACCACGACGAGGTGCTCGGGCTTCAACTCACCGGCGGCGGCGAGCACATGGCCCACCAGGGAACGGCCACAGATCTCGTGCAGGACCTTGGGTGTGGCCGACTTCATACGGGTGCCCTCACCCGCTGCGAGTACGACGACGGCTGCCGGGCGAATGGCGCTCACGGGATGCCCTTCGGCTGTGGAGGGGGTGTGGACAACCGCAGGATACCGGGGTGGGTGTGGGGGGAGATGAGAGCGGGCCCTGACCGGGGGTGTGGGCGGTCAGGGCCCGAACTGAGCATGTGCTCCCGGGGGAGGACTCGAACCCCCATGATCAGAACCAAAATCTGACGTCTTGCCCTTAGACGACCCGGGATTGCCGCTATGTCCGAATTCGTAGATCGGATGCGGTGGCAGCCCCTACTATGCCGTACCACCAGCCTTCGACGCGACGGTACAGCTCTGCGCTCTGGCGCACGGTGACTACGAGGCAGCCGTGATAGTCGCCACCGGTGTTCTTGCGCACCGTCTTCGGATTGTGCCGTTTCAGGGTCGTCTTGCCGAAGGTGCCGCGTTCCGCCTGAACGACGTCCGCCCAGTATTGCTCGGCCGCCTCGACATCGGCCGATTCGTGGATCATCAGGTGGTAGGTGATGTGTTCGCGCCTGACTTCGAGCAGGGCGAGCCAGGCCAGGAAGAGGCGGATCATGTTCGGGTCGCTATTGACGAAAACGATGCGTTCGCGTCGAGCATGCGGTTTGTCCTTCGTGCCCTCCGCCCAGTAGAGGGCGACCCCTGTGAGGAACAGGTCGCGGTCCGATAGTTCCCCGATCTCCGCTGCCGCGGTCTCTTTGGTCTGCCTGCGCCGCTCGTCCCGCACCGCCAACTCGTGCTCCCAGCGCTTCCGCGCCGCCAACTTCGCCTGTTCCGTCGGATCGCGGCGCTCCGGCCTCGGCAGATCCCGTACCCACAGCGAGATCGAACTCTTCGAGCACCCCAGCTCCACCTGGATCTGGTCGTACGTCCAGCCCTTAAGTCGGAGCTCGCGCGCCTTCTCGCGCAGGTCGTCCTTCGCGTTCGGTCGCTTCGTCCATGCCGGGGGCGGCTCGCCCTCCAGGAGCCGGTTGAGGATGTCGTTGTTGTCGACGCGCAGCCGGTCGCGGATCTGGCGACGGCTGAGTCCCGCCCGCCGCAGCGCCACCGCCCGCTCTCGAAGTCCCTCGAAGTCCGTGTACTTGCCGTTGGAATGTGCCATGCGCATACCGTCCGGCCGGAATGGTCAATTCCAGGGGTGAACGTTCTGGGTTCAGTAGTTCGAGGGATTCCGGTCGATTTCGTTGTTGTTCGGATACGGAGTGTGGTGTGGCCAAGTCGTCGAAACTCGCCGGAAAAGCGAAGGCCACCGCCCGTAGGCTGGAGGCATGACCACGACGGGGGAAGAGCGCGCCGAGGGCCTGACCGGGCCGTGGTGGTGGGCGCGATGGCGTAGTGCGGTGCTGGACGGGACGCTTGCGCTGCTGTCCGCGGTGGAGTGCGGTGTCGAGGGGGTGCCGTTCGCGCGGGACGCGGGGATTCCGATGGCCGC
The DNA here is from genome assembly GCF_015712165.1 of Streptomyces spinoverrucosus. Classification (NCBI taxonomy): domain Bacteria; kingdom Bacillati; phylum Actinomycetota; class Actinomycetes; order Kitasatosporales; family Streptomycetaceae; genus Streptomyces; species Streptomyces spinoverrucosus. The sequence continues at coordinate 5,123,635 of NZ_JADPZX010000001.1, forward strand.
GGGGGTGGTCTTCGGAGTGCTCGCCGGTTCGACGTTGCTGCTGCGTCGGATGTGGCCGATTGCCGTCGTCCTGGTGTCGATCGCGATCTCGCCGGCGCAGATGGGTTTCCTGCTGACGGTTGTCGGCCTGTACACGCTCGCCGCGTCGGAACTGCCGCGCCGGATCATCGCGGCACTGGCGGGGATGTCGCTGGTGGGCACGCTGGTGGTCACGTTCGTACGGGCGCAGCAGGACATGACGCGGGGGGATGTCGGCGTCGGGGAGTGGTTTGTCCCCTTTATTTCCATTACCGCTTCTCTCGGTGTGACCGCGCCGCCGTTGCTGCTGGGCCTGTATGTGGGTGCTCGGCGCCGGCTGATGGAGAGTCTCCGGGAGCGGGCGGACAGTTTGGAGCGGGAGCTTCAGTTGCTCGCTGAGCGGGCGGAGGAGCGGGCCGAGTGGGCGCGTAACGAGGAGCGGACGCGGATCGCGCGGGAGATGCATGACGTGGTCGCGCATCGGGTGAGTCTGATGGTGGTGCATGCCGCCGCGTTGCAGGCCGTGGCTCGGAAGGATCCGGAGAAGGCGGTGCGGAATGCCGCGCTGGTGGGGGACATGGGGCGGCAGGCGTTGACCGAGTTGCGGGAGATGCTCGGGGTGCTGCGCAGTGGGGACGGTGGCGCGGGGCGGAGTGAGCGTGCCTCGGTGCCGTTGGCGGCGGTGGGCGCGGCCGCGGCTGCCGCTGCGGCGGCTTCGCGGGCGGCCGCGGACGAGGAGGGCTCGGTGGGGGACGGGCCCTGTCTGTCCGAGTTGGATGAGTTGATCGGGCAGTCGGCTGCCGCGGGGATGGTGGTCGATCTGTCGGTCGAGGGGGAGGCGCGGGCGTATGCGCCGGCGGTGGAGCAGACGGCGTATCGCGTGGTGCAGGAGGCGTTGACGAACGTCCACAAGCATGCGGCGGGGGCGAAGACGCATGTGCGGCTCGCGCATCGGGTGTCGGAGATCGCGATGCAGGTGGAGAACGAGCCGCCGCCGGAGGCCGCGTCCGCGTCCTCGGCCCGGTTGCCTTCGGGGGGCAATGGGCTGGTGGGGATGAAGGAGCGGGTCGTCGGGTTGGGTGGGGTGTTTGTGTCGGGGCCGACGGACGCGGGGGGTTTTCGGGTGTCGGCGGTGATTCCGGCGGCGTAGAGCCGGCGCTGAAGCTTCCGGTGGCGTGGGTCGGGCGGCTCAGGTTCCGGCGGCCTGGCTTTCGGTGGCGTGGGTCGGGCGGCTCAGGTTCCTGCGGCCTGGCTTTCGGTGGCGTCGGTCGGGCGGCTCAGATTCCTGCGGCCTGGCTTTCGGTGGCGTGGGTCCGGCGGCTCAGGTTCCTGCGGCCTGGCTTCCGGCGTCGTAGGTCGGGCGGCATGCCTTCCGGCGGTGTAGGCCCGGCGGCCTGGCTTTCGGCGGCGTAGGAAAGTCGTGGGGAGACGGTCTCAGCCTGCTGTCAGGCGTACCGGTGCCATGCCGGAGACGAGGCCGGTGAGGGCTTTGTCGATGTCGGGGCCGAGGTACCAGTCGCCGGTGTGGTCGAGGGCGTAGACGCGGCCTTCGGTGTCGATGGCGAGGAGGGCCTGGGTGTCGGGTTCGGCGCCGAGGGGGCTGACCTCGGTGTCGAGGGCGCGGCCGAGGTCGCCGAGGGTGCGGGCCATGTGGAGGCCGTGCAGCGGGTCGAGGTGGAGGGTGGCGGGGGCGATCTGGCGGCCGGGGCCGGTGGGGGTGATGTGCAGGCCGCCGAATTCGGCCCAGGCCTCGACGGCGGCGGGGAAGACGGCATGCCGGTGGCCCGCCGGTGAGGTGTGGTCGCGCAGGGTGTCGGCCCAGATCTCGGCTTGTTTGATGTCCCAGCGTCCGGGTTGCCAGCCGGCGGCGCGCAGGGCGGCGTCGACGGGTACGGCGAAGCGGGTGGTCGAGGTGCGGTCGGTGTGCATCTGCCCTTCGTTCGTCGTGCGTGCGTGTGTGTCTGTGATGCGGGTCAGTCGTCTGTTGCCGCGGGGTCGACGATGCGGACGCCGAAGTGGGCGCTGAGGGCGGTGCAGGCGCGGCACGGGGTGGCGAAGCCGCCGTGCAGGGGGTCGCCGTCCTCGCGGATGCGTCGGGCGGTGAGTTTGGCCTGTTTGAGCGCTTTGCGGGCTTCGCCGTTGGTCATGGGTTTGCGGGCGGCGCGTTTGCTGCGGGCGGCGTCGGCGGCGGTGATGTGCCGGGAGATGAGGATGGCTTCGGCGCAGCGGCCGGTGAAGCGGTCGCGTTGGGCGCTGGTGAGGGTGTCCAGGAAGTCCTGGACGAGGTGGTGGAGGGGTGGGGGTTGGTCGCCGCGGGCGGCGGTGCCGGTGAGGGTGGCGCCGCGGACGGAGAGGGCGGCGGCGACGGTCGGGAGTATGCCGTCGCGGCGGTGGCGGAGGGTGGGCGCGGTGCGGGTGTCGGTGGCGCTCCAGCCGATGCGCGGGTCGCCGGATGTGCTGGCGTGTGGTCCCGTTTGCGTCGCGTTCATGATCGTATTTCCCCTCCCGTGCATCCCCCCGGCGGACACAGAGTGCCAAATGCCGTGGCCGGTGCGGAAGCTGGGGCGCTGCGACACGCCCGGGATCGGTAGGGCTGTCACGGTGGGGTGACGGCTGGTCACCGTGGGCGGAGTGAGGGTTTCCGGTGCTGTGACGTGCGCCGGTGACCGGTTTCGTCGTACCGCATAGGCTGTCGGCACCACGATGCGCGGTCAACGCGTTGGAGACAGTCGATACGGGGCGTAGTGGGCCGAAGGGTTCCAAGGGGTCCAAGGGTTCGCTACGGGTCGTACCAGAGTGCCGCAGGGGGCAACCGCCATGACGACAGGTCGGCTCGGGCAGCAAGCCGCGCCGCCGAACGCGGCCTACGCCGGGCAGGTCGTGCATTTCCCGGATCCGGTTCGGGCGGCCCGTCACCCGAGAGGGGTACGGGTGGACGAGCGCGGCTACCCCGACTTCTCGCCCTATGCGCGTGCGGTCGCGGAGATCGCGGAGCCGCCGGCGGGTTTCGGTGTGGACGAGTTGCGGTTGACGGACTACGTGTCGGCGAACGCGGTGCTGTCGGCGTCGGGGCACGACCTGTGGGACACGGTGGTGCCGGTGGCGACCCCGCACGGGTGGACGTGGCATCACGTGGCGGGTTCGCGGCGGCTGGAGTTGGTGCCGGTCGAGGTGAAGGCCTTGCTGCGGCATCACGGTGGGATCGCGACGGCGGCGGTGGAGCAGGCGAAGCGGGGGACGCGACCGCTTCAGGAGACGCGGCCGGCGCATTTCGGGTTGCCGAAGTCGGGGTTGGCGGTGACAGAGACGCAGGTGCAGGGGGTCGAGGAGGACCTCGGGTACCGGTTGCCGGGCGCGTACCGCTCGTTCTTGAAGGCGGCGGGTGGGTGTGCGCCCGTCGGGACCGCGCTGGACGCGGAGTTGGGGCTGTTGATCGACCAGCCGTTCTTCACGGTGCGGGACGAGGCGGCGGTCAATGACCTGGTGTATGTGAACAAGTGCCTGCGGGACCATCTGACCAAGGACTACTTGGGTGTTGGGTTTGTGCAGGGTGGTCTGCTGGCCGTGAAGGTGAAGGGCGAGCGGATCGGTTCGGTGTGGTTCTGCGCGTACGACGACGCGCGGGATGTCGATCCTTCGTGGTCGCCCGCGGAGCGGGTGGAGCGGTTGTTGCTGCCGTGCGGTGAGGACTTCGACGTCTTTCTGTCGCGGTTGGCGGGGTCGCCGCCGGAGTTGGAGACGGTGGCGAATCTGATGGTGGACGGCGGGTTCGCGCGGGCGGTCGACGTCTCGTCCTCGGTGTCTGCGGGGGAGTGAGCTGACGATGGTGACCTTCGCGCAGGCGCAGGAGCGCGCCGAGGAGTGGATCAACGGGGATGTGCCGTCGTACCAGCATCGCGAGGTGCGGGTACGGGAGTTCGAGCTCGGGTTCGTGGTGTGGGCCGAGGACCGCGCGGACGGGCCGCGTTCGGACGGGGGCACGCAGCGGCTGGTGATCGCACGGGACAGCGGGGAGGCCACGTTGTGGCCGTCGCTGCCGGTGGGGGAGGTCGTTCGGCGGTACGAGGAGGAGTACGGGCGTCCTGACGGGGCGTCCGAGTCGCCGGCACCGGCGGGTGCGGAGCGGGTGGATCTGAATCAGACGTCGTTCTTGTTGAGTCCGCCGGAGTGGTTGCAGGAAGCGGCCGACAAGCTGGGGATTCCGGATCGGCGGGGGGCGTCTGCTTCTGCTGGGGCCGGTGGCGGTGAGGGTGGGCCTGCTGGTGCTGGTGCTGGTGCTGGTGCTGGTGCTGGTGCTGGTGCTGGTGCTGGTGGTGGTGCTGGTGGTGGTGGCGCTGGTGCTGGTGGTGGGGCCGCTTGGCCTGCTGCTGGTGGTGGTGCTGACGGGGCGTTGTCGTCGGAGTCCGGGGCGGGGAGTGCGCCGGGGGTGCCTGCGGGCGCGACTCCGTGGGCCGGGACGGATACCAACGCCGATGCCGGTGAGGATCGTTCCGTGCCGCTGCCGGCGACGGTTTTCGCGCCGCCGTTGAGTGGGGCCGATGAGGAGGAGTCGCCGGTGGCGCCTCCGGAGGCGCAGACGGCGTTGATGGCGGGGGGCAGCCAGCTTCCGCCTACGGCGGTTGCGCCGGCGGTCGATGAGACGGGCTCGCGGGGGGCCGGCTCGCAGGGAGTGAGCTCGCAGGCGGTGGGTACGCCGGGCGCGGGCGCCGTGCAGGGGGGCTCGTCGGTGGGCGGTACGCCTCCGCAGGCGCCGCCTGCGCCGACGTATGGGTACCCGCAGGGTGTTGTGGGTGGTTCGGGGGGTGCGGCGGTGCCGGGTACGCCGGTGCCGGGTACGCCGACGCCTCCGCCGGTGCCGGGTACGCCGTCGTCGGGTGCGGTGGGTGCGGTGGGTGCGGCGGGTGCGGCGGGTGCTCCAGGTGTCCCAGGTGCTCCAAGTGCTCCAGGTGGCCCGGGTGGCCCGGGTGGCCCGGCGTACGGCTATCCGCAGGCGCCGGGTGCGCCCCAGCCGTCGGCCGGTGGGGGGCGGCCGCTCGCTCCGAACGCCGGGGACATCGCCGATGCCGCGACGAGCAAGGCGGCGCCTCCGCCGCGTCGTGGGCGGGGCGGAGGCGCGACGCCGCCCCCGCCGCCCGGAGTTCCAGGCACGCCGGGTGCGCGCCCGGGGAGTACGCCTCCGCCGCCCGGCGCGCCGGGTACGCCGGGGGCGTCGGCGGGCGCGTACGTGCCCACTCAGCTTGTGTCGTCCCTCGGGCCCGACGGCCCTGGGGGACCTGCGGCCGGTCCGGGCGCACCGCAGGCGCCGGGTACCCCGACTCCGCCCGGGCCTGTGAACCCGCCGGGAACTCCGGGCACGCCGGGCGGTACGCCTCCCGGCGGTGTCCACCATGCCGCGACGATGCTGGCCGACCCCGGTCAGACGGGCCCGGGTGGGGGTGCACCGCAGCCTCCGGGCGCGCCTCAGCCTCCGGGTGCCCCGGGTGCCCCGGGTGCGCCAGGTGCCCCGGGTGCGCCTCAGCCGCCGAGCGTGCCCGGCGCGCACGGCTCCGCTGGGGGCGCGCATGGTGCCGTACACCACGCGGAGACCGTGCTGGCCGCGCCCCCCGTGGGCGCCCCCGGCACGCCCCCGCCCCCGCAGGCCCCGGGTGTCCCCGGCATGCCTCCGGGTGCCCCGCAGCCGATGCCGCAGGCGCCGGGCGCGATGCCGCCGCCTGTCGCTCCGCCGGCGCCCGGTCAGCAGCCGATGCCGGGGCAGCCTGTTCCCGGTCAGCCGCCTGCGTACGGCTACCCGCACCAGGGTCAGCCGACCGTCGGACCGGGCTATCAGGCCGTACTGCGCTACCGCGCGCAGGACGGTTCCGAGCAGCAGCTGATCCGGCGTTCGGCGCCGGGTACGCCGCACCCGGAGTGGCAGATCTTCCATGAGCTGCGGGCGATGAACGTACCGCCGGACCAGGTGCTGGAGCTGCACACCGAGTTGGAGTCGTGCGAGCTGCCGGGCGCGTACTGTGCGCGGATGATCCGCGAGCAGTGGCCGCAGGCGCGGATCACGAGCATCGCGCCGTACGGCACGGACCACGCGAGCCGCCAGCAGGGCATGCGGCAACTGCTCGCGCACCATGGTGAGTTGCATCAGGTGGCGGACGGTCCCGCGCGCCCCGCGCCGGTGCGTGCGCCGTTGCCGCCGGTGCAGCCGGTGCCGCCGATTCCGCCGGAGGGTGTGGCGCAGGAGCTGGCGGGGGCGTTCGGGCCGGGCGTGTTCCGGTTCGAGCAGGCGGCGGTGTCCCGGCAGGGCGTGCCGCCGGTCGTGGCGCACACGCTGGTGGCGGCCGGCCTGCCGCTGGACATGGGGCCGTTCTTCTGGGCGCAGGCGCAGCCGGGGCGGCCGGTGCCGACGCTCGCCGAGCTGGCGCAGGAGCGGGGGGTGCAGCCGGCGTCGGACGCGGGGTCGTACCTCGTCATGGGCAGCGACTTCGGCAAGGCGATCTGTGTGCAGTACGGCACGGCGAACATCGTGGCCGTGCCGGTGGAGGCGGGGCCCGGCGGTGCGCCGGTGCCGCCGCAGTTCGTGAACACCGGGCTGCCGGAGTTCGTGCGCTGTCTGGCGCTGCTCGGCCGGATGTGGCGTCTGCGGTTCGGGCTGAACCAGGAGCAGGCGGGCCGCTGGACCGTCGACTTCCAGGCCCAGTTGGCCTCGCTCGATCCGGCGGCGCTGGGTTCGCCGGAGAGCTGGTGGTCGGTGCTGCTGGAGCAGATGTGGGACGGGTTGCTGTGAGGCGTATGCCGAACTGACATCCGCTGCGGGAAGGGCCGGGCCTGGTCGGTGCTTTCTAGGGGTCGTCGCAACACGTGGTCGTGTTGATCAGGCCGCGAGCAGTTTATGCAGGCGCTCGGCTGGGGTTTCCCAGCCGAGCGTTTTGCGTGGGCGACCGTTGAGTTCGGCGGCCACGGCGTCCAGGTGCTTGCGGGTGTGGACCGAGAGGTCGGTGCCCTTGGGGAAGTACTGCCGCAGCAGGCCGTTGGTGTTCTCGTTGGAGCCTCGCTGCCAGGGGCTGGCCGGGTCGCAGAAGTAGACCGGGATGCCGGTGGCGACGGTGAACGCGCCGTGGGCGCCCATCTCGCTTCCCTGGTCCCAGGTCAGGGACCGTGTGAGGTGCGAGGGCAGGGTCTGGACCGTGGTGACCAGCACGTCCCGGACGCTCTCGGCGCCGTGGTCGCCGGGCAGGTGCAGGAGCATGACGTAGCGGGTGGCGCGCTCGACCAGGGTGCCGATGGCCGACTTACCGTCCTTGCCGATGATGAGGTCGCCTTCCCAGTGGCCGGGCACGGCCCGGTCTTCCGCTTCGGCGGGCCGTTCGCTGATCATCACCATGGGGGTGGAAAACCGTGGCTGGCGCTGCTGGGCCTGGCGACGCGGCTTGCGCCGGGCGCGACCGGTCCGCAGGGCGCGGGCCAGCTCACGGCGCAACTCTCCGCGTCCTTGGACGTAGAGAGCCTGGTAAACCGTCTCGTGGACCACATGCATCTCCGGCCGCTCGGGCAACTGTGCCCGCAGAGCCTGGCAGATCTGCTCCGGACTCCACCGTAGATGCAGGTGGTCCTGGATGAAGTCCCGCAGCTCACGGTTCCGGCTGATCTTTCCCGGCTTGGGGCGGGGCCGGCGGGCATCGGCGCGGGCCTGGGCGGCGTGCGGCCGGTACTGGCCGTTGCCCGGATGCCGGTTACGGCGGATCTCGCGGCTGACGGTGGACGGGCTACGGCCCAGCTCGGCCGCGATCGCCCGGAGCGTGGCCTTCTCCCGCAGCCGGTCAGCGATGTAGATCCGGTCGGCCTCACGCAGATACCGGGACGGACCAGAAGGCGGCACCACCGCGTTGATCGGTGGTGCCGCCTTCTGCCTACGGTCGGCGCTGCGGCCGTTACGCCACTTTCTGCCGGTCCGCTCGTCGATACCGACCAGCCGGCAAGCTTCCTTGTTGCTGTAGCCCTGTTGCACGAGCCGGGAGTATTCCGTCCGCTCCCGGCTCAGCTTCACAGGCCCCTGAGCCGTCCGGTCCCCACGAATCTCGAAGTCCATTGCCACCCCTGAACTGGGGTGTTGCAACGACCACTCGAACTGAAGGTCGCGTGACCTGGCCCGGCCTTTCTGCTTTCCGGATGCCCGACCGTTCTGCATACGAGTGTCGGCTACGGAGTGTCAGATTATGACCGCTTATGTCCGATACATCAAAATATGCGCTGAATCAACGTCGCTCGCGAGGGGTTCCGGAATGAGCAGCGCATCCGTGTCGCCGCATGGCTTCGTGACAGTCCGCGGGCGCAGTTACCGCCCCGACCAGGTCGATGCGTACGCCGACGCCCTGTCCGAGGATCGTGACGCCGCCTGGGAGCGAGCCGCCCGCCTCACCGTCCTCGCCAGGGAGATGGAGGAGGAGGCCGAGCGGTTGCGGGAGACGCTGGCCGAGCTTCCGCCGCAGACGTACGAGGCGCTCGGGGAGGGCGCGCGGCGCCTTTTCCAGATGGCGCAGGAGGAAGCGGCGGCGGTACGGGAGCGCGCGCGGCGCGAGGCGCACGAACAGCTTGCGCAGGCCGAAGCGCACGCCGAGAGCGTGCGCCGGGCGGCGCAGGACGAGGCGGACGCGCTGCTGGCGGAGGTCGAGGAACGTTCCCGTCACCGGTTGCTCGCGGCGCAGGCCGAGGCGGACGAGATCCGCGTCGTTGCCCGGCGTGAGGTGAAGGAGGGGCGCACGGAGGCGCTTTCGGCGTTGCGCGAGGTCCGGCAGCGCACCGACGCGATGCTGGCCGAGCAGGAGAAGGAGCACGTCGAGCGCTGGGCCGTGGCGGAACGCGAGGTCGTGGAGGGCGTCGCCGCCCTCGGCGCGCCGTACACCGAGCGGTTCGCGCGCGCGGAGGCCGCGTTGTCCGAGGCGACGCAGGACTTCGCCGACGCCGAGCAGGCCGTCGGACGTCAGCAGGAGGAGGCGCGGGTGCTGGCCGCCGAGGTGCTCGCGGAGGCGCGGCTGCATGAGGACCGTATCGCCTGTGAGACGGAGCGGGTGTTGCGGGAGCACGCGGAGCGCCGGGACGACGTGCAGGCGCACATGGACTGCGTAGGCAACAGCCTCGCGGAACTGACGGGAGGGCACGCCCCGGCGGAGTGACCGCCGCCGGGGTGTCCCCGGGTGCGGTCAGCTCTTCCTGCGTACCGCCCCGGCCAGAATCCACCCCTCCACCGCCTCGTACTGCCGCCGTTGCTCCTCCGCCTTGCGCCGGCCGGAAACCATCGTCCCCAGCCATCCGAAGGCGAAGCCCAGGGGTACGGAGACCAGGCCCGTCGTCGTGAAGGGGAAGTAGGTGAAGTCGGCCTCGGGGAAGGCGGAGACGGGCGATCCGGAGACCAGGTTGGTGCCCGGCATCAGGATCACCACCGCGAGGGAGCCGCCGATGAGGGTGCTCAGCAGGCCGGTGCGGGTGTAGCGGCGCCAGAAGAGGCCGTAGACCAGGGCGGGCGCGATGGCGGAGGCGCCCAGGGAGAAGGACAGCGTCACCAGAGGTTGCAGGCTGCGGTGCTGGACCAGCGTGGCCAGCAGGATCGTCGGGATGCCGATCGCGACGGCGGAGAGGCGGGCCAGCGTCATCTCGCGGCGGGCGGACAGGTCCTGGACGCGGCCGGCGAAGACGTCGTGGGCGAGGGAGTTGGCGCAGGCGAGGATCATCCCGGCGACCGAGGCGAGCACCGTCAGGAAGACGGCGGTGGTGACCGCCGTGAACAGGAACGTCTCCGCAGCGGTCACCTCCGGTCCGAACGCCGCCTGGGAGCCCAGCAGATAGGCGGAGTTGCCCTGCGGATCGGCGCCGGCGATGGCCTCGCGGCCGATCAGCGCGGTCGCGCCGATGCCGACGACCGTGATGATCAGCACGAACACCGCGACGCTGGACACCGCCCAGGACATCGACCGGCGTACCTGACGGGCGCTGGACGCGGTGTACATGCGCATGGTGACGTGCGGCAGGCAGGCGCCGCCCAGCACCACGCACAACTCGGCGGTGATCATGTCGAGGCGGGGGAACGGCCCGCCCTCGAACTGCAGCCCGGAGGAGAGGAACGCGGCGCCCACCCCGCTCCGCTCCGCCGCCGTGTCGAACAGTGCGACGGGATCCCAGTCGAACTTGTTCAGCACCAGTACGGCGACCACCGCGCCCGACCCGAGCAGCATCACCATCTTCAGAATCTGGATGAGTGCGGTCCCTTTCATCCCCCCGATCGCGGCGTAACTGATCATCAGGGCGCCCAGCCCGACGATGCAGCCCGTCTCCACCTCCGTGCCCGAAAGCCCCAGCAGAAAGGCCATCAACTGTCCTGTGCCGGCGAGCTGGACCAGCATCATCGGCAACAGCGCGGCCAGCGTCACCACACACGCGGTCACCCGCACACACCGCCCCGGCATACGGCGTGCGAAGGCGTCTCCCATCGTGAAACGGCCCGCGTTGCGCAGGGGTTCCGCCAGCAGGAACATCAGCAGCATCAGCGACAGCGCCGTACTGAGCGCCAGCACGATCCCGTCATGGCCGTACAACGCGATCACCCCACCCGTGCCGAGCACGGTGGCCGCCGAGATGTAGTCACCGGCGATCGCCAGTCCGTTGCGCATCGGGGACAGGGAGCTGTAGCCGGTGTAGAACTCGTCGAGGTCGTCCCGGTCCGGGCCGGTCATCACGCACAGCAGCAGCGTGATCGTGGCGACGACGGTGAACGCGACCAGCGACATCGTCTCCGCCGACTCACTGAACCCCGTCACCGTGGCGCACCCCGCTTGGCGTCCAGCGCGGCCTGTCGGCGGATGCGGTCCGCGAGCGGATCGACCCGCACACGCGCGGTGTGCTCGTACAGCGCGATCGCCAGCCAGGTGACCGGCAGTTGCGCCAGCGCGAGCAGCAGCCCGGCCGGCAGTCCACCGGCGACCTCGGCCGTCATGAACCCCGGCGCGAACGCCGACAGCACCAGGAACAGCGTGAAGTACCCGAGCGCGGTGAGCGTCGCCACCCGCCGCTGCCAGCGGTAGGCGCTGCGAAGGACGCGCAGGTCGCTGTGGTGCCCGAGCGGCGCGTGCACCGGCGCACGCCGCGTGGCGGGCTCGGGCTGCGGTTCCGGCTGCCAGGGGTAGGTGGGGTACGTCGGGGACGCGGGTGCGACGTCGGGGGAGAGCGGCGAGAAGGAGTGGTCGGGCGGCGGATACGACGGATGGCGCGGGTACGACGAAAACGGGTCGTGGGACATCCCGTGCTCCTTGCGCGGCTCGGGTCCGTGGCGGCGGACCGCAGGGAGGTGGGGGGGGCGGGCCACGCACGCTACTCGGCGGGCCATGAACGCGAGGCGTTTTGGCCAAACTGAGTGGTCGGTATGCGCTTACTTCGGCAAACCGTGAATGACCTGCGCTGTTACCGACGTTAACTCCGACTTTTGGCGCGCCGTCAGTCCCTGCCGCAGTCCGGCGTATCGAGCCGCCGCGACAACCGGTCGGGTGTTGCTCAGCGCTGGTCGATGACCGGGAAGCGGCGCGGCGCCAGTACCAGCAGCACCAGGAAGGCGAGGGCGGCCGCGCACGCCGCGCCCAGGTACACGGCGTGGACCGCGTCCGCGACGGCCCGTCGGGTCGCCTCGGACGCGGTGCCGGTGTCGAGGCCGTGGGCGACGGCGTCGAGGTCCGCGCTGCCGAGGCGGCCGGCGAGGACGCCGTTGGCGACGGCGCCGAAGACGGACGCGCCGATGGTCTGGCCGGTCTGCCGGCAGAAGAGGATCGATGCGGTGGCCGTGCCGCGTTCCGACCAGCCGACGGTGGACTGCACGCCGACGATGAGAGGGAGTTGGAACAGACCGAGCGCGGCGCCCAGGAGGAGCATCAGGAGCGTCGGCTGCCAGGCCTCGCCCGGGTAGGGCAGGAAGGGGAAGGCGAGCAGGATCAGGGTGGCCGCGCCGATGCCGAGCACGGCCGTGTCCCGGAAGCCGATCCGGCGGTAGACGTGCTGGCTGAACGCCGCCGAGACGGGCCAGCTCAACGTCCACGCGCTGAGCACGAACCCGGCGGCGACCGGGCCGAGGCCGAGCACGGTCTGGGCGTACGTCGGCAGGAAGACGGCCGGGGCGACCATGAGCAGTCCCAGTGCGCCCAGCGCGAGGTTGACCGCGGCGATCGTACGGCGGCGCCAGACCCAGCCCGGGATGATCGGTGCGGCCGCCCGGCGTTCGATCACCACGAGGAGCGCGACGAGCGCCAGTCCGGTACCCAGCAGGGCGAGCGACGGCGCCGACAGCCACGGCCACGCCACTCCGCCCTGCACCAGCGCCGTGAGCAGGACCCCGCCGCAGGCGAACACGGCCAGCGCCCCCCACCAGTCCACACGCGCGCGTGCGGCCGTCTCGCGCTGCGGCTCGTGCAGGTGACGGACGATCAGCCACAGGGCGAGTCCGCCGATCGGCAGGTTGACGAGGAAGATCCAGCGCCAGTCCGCGTACGCGGCGAGGACTCCGCCGACGGCCGGGCCGGCGACCGCCGACGCCGCCCACACCGTGGAGAGTCTGGCCTGGATCTTCGGGCGTTCCTCCAGCGGGTACAGGTCGGCGGCGAGTGTCTGGACCGTGCCCTGCAGGGCGCCGCCGCCCAGACCCTGGACGATGCGGAAGACGATCAGTGCCCATATGTTCCAGGCGAGCGCGCACAGCAGGGAGCCGAGGAGGAAGACGGACGCCCCCGCGATGAGGACCGGTTTGCGGCCGAACGTGTCGGAGAGCTTGCCGTAGACGGGGAGGGTGACGGTGGCGGCGAGCAGATAGCCGGAGAACAGCCAGGAGAAGACGGAGAAACCGCCCAGGTCGCCGACGATCTGCGGTACGGCCGTGGAGACGACGGTGGAGTCGAGTGCCGCCAGAGCCATGGAGAGCATCAGTGCCGCTACGACCGCTCCCCGCTTGTCGGTTGCGGCGCGCCGTGCCGTGCCATGCACGGCGGGTCTGGTGCTGCCCACGCAGATTCCTTCCCCTTGCACCTATCTGCCGTGCGACAGCTTCCCACTTGACCCTCACGTGACGGCAGGGCGCAGCCTGAGTGGGCCGCAGGGGGGACCGACCCTGAGACGGACTCCGCCCGGGGGAGGACTGCCCCTAGGGGGTTCTCCGTACTACGGCTCGGGGAGGGTTCGTCCCGGCGGAGGACGAGGGGCGTCCAGGCTGTCCTTAACCTGGCTTTACGCCGCTGGGGGCGCCGCCGGGAGGGCTGTCGGGGGCGGTGCACCGCACTTTCGGGGGTGGGGTTTTCCTCAGTGAAAGAGGGGGCTGTACACCATCGAGCCGCGCCCCCTCCTGCGGCGAGACTCATCGCGTACCACTTCGCACGACTTCGTACGAGCCCGACGGTCCCGGCGAGCCCGACGTGCTCGTACGAGTCCTTACAGGCCAACTGCTGACCGACATAGGAGACATACGGTGACATCGGCTGTAACCATTCCCAGGCACGGGGGCACTGGAGAACGTACGGCCGTTGCCGCGCGGGCGCGGCAGGTCGTCAAGGCATACGGGGCCGGGGAGACCCGCGTCGTCGCCCTCGACCATGTCGACGTGGACATCGCCCGCGGCCAGTTCACCGCGATCATGGGTCCCTCGGGGTCCGGCAAGTCCACACTGATGCACTGCCTCGCCGGACTCGACACCGTCACGAGCGGGAAGATCTACCTCGACGAGACCGAGATCACCGGCCTGAAGGACAAGAAGCTGACGCAGCTTCGCCGGGACCGGATCGGGTTCATCTTCCAGGCGTTCAACCTGCTGCCGACGCTGAACGCGATGGAGAACATCACGCTGCCCATGGACATCGCCGGCCGCAAGCCCGACAAGGCATGGCTGGACCGGGTCGTGGACACCGTCGGGCTCGCCGGGCGGCTCAAGCACCGGCCGACGCAGCTCTCCGGCGGTCAGCAGCAACGCGTCGCCGTGGCGCGGGCGCTGGCCGCACGGCCGGAGATCATCTTCGGTGACGAGCCGACCGGAAACCTCGACTCGCGCGCGGGCGCCGAGGTGCTGGGCTTCCTGCGCCGGTCCGTGGACGAACTGGGGCAGACCATCGTGATGGTCACGCACGACCCGGTGGCCGCGTCGTACGCGGACCGGGTGCTCTACCTCGCCGACGGCCGGATCGTCGACGAGATGTACCGGCCGACGGCCGAAGCCGTCCTGGACCGCATGAAGGACTTCGACGCCCGGGGGCGCACGTCATGACCGTGCTGAAGACCTCCATGCGCAACTTCCTCGCGCACAAGGGGCGCATGGCCCTGTCGGCCGTCGCCGTGCTGCTGTCCGTGGCCTTCGTGTGCGGCACGCTGGTGTTCACCGACACGATGAACACGACCTTCGACAAGCTGTTCGCGGCCACCGCCTCGGACGTCACGGTCAGCGCCAAGGACTCGTCGGACACCGGCGAGACCACCGCGGACAACGGCAAGCCGCCGGTCATGCCGGCCTCCGTCGTCGACGAGGTCGGCAAGGCGGACGGTGTGAAGTCGGCGGAGGGGACGGTCTTCTCGACGTCGGTGACCGTCATCGACGCCGACAAGGACAGCCTCTCCCCGACCAGCGGCGGGCCGACCATCGTCGGCAACTGGAACTCCAACGACGCCCGCACCATGGACATCACCTCCGGTTCCGCGCCCAAAGGCGCCGACCAGGTGATGGTCGACGCGGACACCGCCGACAAGCACGGCCTGAAGCTGGGCGACGAGATCGGCATCATCACCGCCGTCGGCACGCACCGGGCGAAGGTCTCCGGCATCGCCGACTTCACCGTCACCAACCCCGGTGCCGCGATCTTCTACCTCGACACGAAGACCGCCCAGCAGACCCTGGTCGGTGAGACCGGGGTGTACACCAACGTCAACGTCACCGCCGCGGCCGGCATCAGCGACGCCCAGCTGAAGAAGAACGTCTCCACCGCGCTCGACGGCGGCTACAAGGTGCAGACGGCCAAGGAGGTCGCGGACGCCAACGCGAAGGACGTCCAGGAGTTCATGGGCGTCATCAAGTACGCGATGCTCGGCTTCGCCGGGATCGCCTTCCTCGTCGGCGTCTTCCTGATCATCAACACGTTCTCCATGCTGGTCGCCCAGCGCACCCGTGAGATCGGCCTGATGCGGGCCATCGGATCGAGCCGCAAGCAGGTCAACCGCTCCGTGCTGATCGAGGCGCTGCTGCTCGGCGTCGTCGGCTCCGTGCTGGGCGTCGGCGCGGGCGTGGGGCTCGCGGTGGGGCTGATGCAGCTCATGGGCGCCATGGGCATGAACCTCTCGACGGACGACCTGACGGTCGTGTGGACCACCCCGGCGGTCGGCCTCGTCCTGGGTGTCGTGGTCACCGTCCTGGCCGCCTACCTGCCGGCCCGCCGCGCCGGAAAGATCTCCCCGATGGCCGCGCTGCGCGACGCGGGCGCCCCGGCCGACGCCAAGGCCGGCGTCGTCCGGGCGGTGCTCGGCCTGCTGCTGACGGGCGCGGGCGGGTTCGGCCTGTACCTGGCGGCCGCCGCCGACAAGGCGAGCGAGGGTGCCCTGTGGCTGGGCGCGGGCGTGGTGCTGTCGCTGCTCGGCTTCGTCGTCATCGGCCCGCTGCTGGCGGGCGGAGTGGTCCGGGTGCTCGGCGCGATCGTGCTGCGGATATTCGGCCCTGTGGGCCGGATGGCCGAGCGCAACGCGCTGCGCAACCCGCGCCGCACCGGCGCCACGGGCGCCGCGCTGATGATCGGGCTCGCGCTGGTGGCCTGCCTGTCGGTGGTCGGCTCCTCGATGGTCGCCTCGGCGACGGAGGAACTCGACAAGAGCGTCGGTACGGACTTCATCGTCCAGTCCGACAGCGGGCAGCTGATCACCCCGCAGGCGGTCGAGGCCGTGCAGGCGGCCGACAGTGTGGGCCGCGTCACCGAGTACAAGTGGATGAAGGCCGACTTCAAGACCCCGGACGGCAAGACGTCCAAGGGCACCGCCATCACGGCCGCCGACCCGACGTACGCGCAGGACCTGCGGGTCGAGACCGTCGCGGGCAACCTCGCCGACGCCTACCGACCCGACTCGATGTCCGTCCACGAGGAGTACGCCAACGACCATGGCATCAGCCTCGGCTCCAAGGTCGCCGTCGACTTCAAGGACGGCTCCACCGCCCAGCTGACGGTCCGGGCGATCACCAGCAGCGACGCGGTGATCGACCAGGGCGCGATGTACACGTCGATCGACACCCTCGCCAAGTACGTCCCGGCCGACAAGATGCCGCTCGACTCGCTGCTGTTCGTCTCGGCGAAGGACGGCCAGGAGACCGCGGCGTACACCGCGCTGAAGGCGGCTCTGGACGACTACCCGCAGTACACCGTCCGGGACCAGACCGACTACAAGGAGGCCCTGAAGGACCAGATCGGGCAGCTGCTCAACATGATCTACGGCCTGCTGGCCCTCGCGATCATCGTCGCGATCCTGGGCGTCGTGAACACGCTCGCCCTGTCGGTGGTCGAGCGGACCCGGGAGATCGGCCTGATGCGGGCGATCGGCCTCTCGCGCCGGCAGCTGCGCCGGATGATCCGCCTGGAGTCGGTCGTGATCGCCCTCTTCGGTGCCCTGCTGGGCCTGGGGCTGGGCATGGGCTGGGGCGCCACGGCGCAGCAGCTGCTCGCCCTGGAGGGGCTGAACGTGCTGGAGATCCCCTGGCCGACCATCGGCGCGGTGTTCGTCGGCTCGGCCTTCGTGGGCCTGTTCGCCGCCCTGATACCGGCCTTCCGGGCGGGCCGCATGAACGTCCTCAACGCCATCGCCACCGAGTAGCCACCGCATACGGGGGTTGCGGGGGAGTGGCCCGGCGCCGGGAGTCAGCGGACTCCAGGGCGCCGGGCCGCCGCCGTCGGTCAGGGTGCGGGCCGCCGGCGTGTTCACTCTCCCGAGTGGCAGCGGCGGCGGCGACGTACTCTGGAGACCCCCGGCCCGCCCCGCGTGTCGGGTGGTTCGCGTTGCCCACGTCTGCCATCAGCCAGCCCCTGTCATCCCGGACGGAAACCCCCCCATGAGCCTGCACGGTCTGCTCGACGCCGTCGTCAAGGACGCCGCACTCGCGGAAGCGATCAAGGCGGCCACGGACGGCAACCGGATGCACGTCGACCTGGTCGGCCCCCAGGCGGCCCGCCCCTTCGCCGTGGCCGCGCTGGCCCGCGACAGCGGCCACCCGGTGCTGGCGGTGACGGCGACCGGACGTGAGGCGGAGGACCTGGCGGCGGCCCTGCGGTCGCTGCTGCCGCCGGAGGGCGTCGTGGAGTACCCGGCGTGGGAGACGCTCCCCCACGAGCGGCTCAGCCCCCGCAGCGACACCGTGGGCCGCCGCCTCGCCGTGCTGCGCAGGCTGGCCCACCCCAGCCTCGACGACCCCGAGACCGGCCCGGTCTCCGTCGTCGTAGCACCCGTGCGGTCCGTGCTCCAGCCGCAGGTCAAGGGCCTGGGCGACCTGGAGCCGGTGGCGCTGAGGACCGGGCAGACGGCCGACCTGAACCAGGTCGTCGACGCCCTCGCCGCCGCCGCGTACGCGCGCGTGGAGCTGGTCGAGAAGCGCGGCGAGTTCGCCGTACGCGGTGGGATCCTCGACGTCTTCCCGCCCACCGAGGAACACCCCCTGCGCATCGAGTTCTGGGGCGACGACGTCGAGGAGGTCCGCTACTTCAAGGTGGCCGACCAGCGCTCCCTCGAAGTCGCCGAGCACGGGCTGTGGGCGCCGCCGTGCCGTGAGCTGCTGCTCACCGACGACGTACGCGCACGCGCGCATGCCCTCGCCGAAGAGCATCCGGAGCTCGGCGAGCTGCTCGGCAAGATCGCCGAGGGCATCGCCGTGGAGGGCATGGAGTCGCTCGCACCGGTCCTCGTCGACGACATGGAGCTGCTGCTCGACGTACTGCCGAAGGGCGCCATGGCCGTCGTGTGCGACCCGGAGCGGGTACGCACGCGTGCGGCGGATCTCGTCGCGACGTCGCAGGAGTTCCTGCAGGCCTCCTGGGCGGCCACCGCCGGCGGCGGCGAGGCGCCCATCGACGTCGGCGCGGCCTCCCTGTGGTCCATCGCGGCCGTCCGGGACCGGGCCCGCGAGCTGGACATGATGTGGTGGTCCGTCTCACCCTTCGCCGCAGACGAAGAGCTCGACGCGGACACGCTCAAGCTCGGCATGCACGCCCCCGAGACCTACCGCGGCGACACCGCCAAGGCGCTCGCCGACACCAAGGGGTGGCTCGCCGACGGCTGGCGCACGGTCTTCGTCACCGAGGGCCACGGCCCCGCCGCCCGTACGGTGGAGGTGCTCGGCGGCGAGGGCATCGCGGCCCGGCTGGATGCCGACCTGGGGAGCATCTCCCCGTCGGTGGTGCACGTGGCGTGCGGCTCGATCGACAACGGGTTCGTCGACCCGGCACTCAAGCTGGCCGTGCTCACCGAGACCGACCTGTCCGGGCAGAAGGCGGCCGGCCGCGACGGCGCCCGCATGCCCGCCCGCCGCCGCAAGACCATCGACCCGCTCACCCTGGAGCCGGGCGACTACATCGTCCACGAGCAGCACGGCGTGGGCCGCTACATCGAGATGGTGCAGCGGACCGTGCAGGGCGCCACCCGCGAGTACCTGGTCGTGGAGTACGCCCCCGCCAAGCGCGGCCAGCCCGGCGACCGCCTCTACATCCCCACCGACCAGCTGGAGCAGATCACCAAGTACGTCGGCGGCGAGGCGCCCACGCTGCACCGCCTGGGCGGCGCGGACTGGACGAAGACCAAGGCACGCGCGAAGAAGGCCGTCAAGGAGATCGCGGCCGACCTGATCAAGCTGTACAGCGCGCGGATGGCGGCCCCCGGGCACACCTTCGCGCCGGACACCCCGTGGCAGCGCGAGCTGGAGGACGCCTTCCCGTACGCGGAGACGCCGGACCAGCTGACCACCATCGCCGAGGTCAAGGACGACATGGAGAAGTCGGTCCCGATGGACCGCCTGATCTGCGGCGACGTCGGCTACGGCAAGACGGAGATCGCGGTCCGCGCCGCCTTCAAGGCCGTCCAGGACGGCAAGCAGGTGGCCGTCCTCGTACCGACGACGCTGCTGGTGCAGCAGCACTTCGGGACGTTCAGCGACCGGTACGCGCAGTTCCCGGTGAGCGTGAAAGCGCTGTCCCGGTTCCAGACGGACACCGAGGCCAAGGGGGTCCTGGAAGGCCTGCGGGAGGGCTCGGTGGACGTCGTCATCGGCACGCACCGCCTGTTCTCCTCCGAGACCAAGTTCAAAGACCTGGGCCTGGTCATCGTCGACGAGGAGCAGCGGTTCGGCGTCGAGCACAAGGAACAGCTGAAGAAACTGCGCGCCAACGTCGACGTACTGACGATGTCCGCCACCCCGATCCCACGCACGCTGGAGATGGCGGTCACCGGCATCCGCGAGATGTCGACGATCACCACCCCGCCGGAGGAACGGCACCCGGTGCTGACCTTCGTCGGCCCCTACGAGGAGAAGCAGATCGGCGCGGCCATCCGCCGCGAACTGCTGCGCGAGGGCCAGGTCTTCTACATCCACAACCGGGTCGAGTCCATCGACCGCGCGGCGGCCCGGCTGCGCGAGATCGTCCCCGAGGCGCGCATCGCCACGGCGCACGGGCAGATGTCGGAGTCGGCGCTGGAGCAGGTCGTCGTCGACTTCTGGGAGAAGAAGTTCGACGTGCTGGTGTCGACGACGATCGTCGAGTCCGGCATCGACATCTCCAACGCGAACACACTGATCGTGGAGCGCGGCGACACCTTCGGTCTGTCGCAGCTGCACCAGCTGCGCGGGCGCGTCGGGCGTGGCCGTGAGCGCGGGTACGCGTACTTCCTGTACCCGCCGGAGAAGCCGCTGACCGAGACCGCCCACGAGCGGCTCGCCACCATCGCCCAGCACACGGAGATGGGCGCGGGCATGTACGTGGCCATGAAGGACCTGGAGATCCGCGGCGCCGGAAACCTCCTCGGCGGCGAGCAGTCCGGCCACATTGCGGGCGTCGGCTTCGACCTGTACGTCCGGATGGTCGGCGAGGCGGTCGCGGACTACCGCCGCCAGCTGGAGACCGGCGAGATCGAGGAGGAGCCGCCGCTCGAGGTCAAGATCGAGCTGCCGGTCGACGCACACGTCCCGCACGACTACGCGCCGGGCGAGCGGCTGCGCCTGCAGGCCTACCGTTCGATCGCCTCCGCCAACTCCGAGGAGGACATCAAGGCCGTACGGGAGGAACTCGTCGACCGCTACGGCAAGTTGCCCGAGCCGGTGGAGAACCTGCTCCTCGTGGCCGGTTTGCGCATGCTCGCGCGCGCGTGCGGCGTGGGCGAGATCGTGCTCCAGGGGAACAACATCCGCTTCGCGCCGGTGGAGTTGCGGGAGTCGCAGGAGCTGCGGGTCAAGCGGCTCTACCCGGGGACGGTCATCAAGCCGGCTGTGCACCAGGTGCTGGTGCCGCGTCCGAAGACGGCGAAGGTGGGCGGGAAGCCGCTGGTCGGGCGGGAGTTGCTGGGCTGGGTCGGCGAGTTCCTGGCGTCGATTCTGGGGTCGTAGGTTCGGGGGGCCTGGGGTTCAGGGGCGCAGGGCTCGCCGAGCGGCTGCCGGAACGGGCCCCCTCTCCTCCAGGTCCCTGCCGTCAGGTACGTCCAGGTCCCTGCCGTCAGGCGGAGCGGAACAGCATCGTCGCCAGCGTCCGGAACACCTCCTCGGGGTCCCGGTCGCCCACCGGGTCGTCCAGGTTGTGGCCCAGGAGCAGAGTGGCGAAGCCGTGGGCCAGGGACCAGGCGGCGATACCGGCGAGGCGGGCGTCGGTGCCGCGGTCGTCGGGGCTCACTGCGGTGACGGCCTCGCGCAGGGCGTCACCGGCGAGGGCACGGGCGGTGGTGAGTTCCAGGTCGCCGGCGCGCATCAGATCGGGCGCGAACATCACCTGGAAGTGGGCGGGATACTCGCGGGCGAAGCGGACGTAGCGCACGCCCGCGTCCTTGAGGTCGGCCGCGTCCCTGATCGTCTCCGCGAGCATCCCGAAACCCTCGGCGGCGATGGCCGTGAGCAGGCCGGTGCGGTCCTTGAAGTGGTGGGCCGGGGCGGCGTGCGAGACACCGGCGCGGCGGGCGAGGTCACGCAGGCTCAGCGCGGAGGGGCCGTCGGCGGCGATGACGTCGAGCGCGGCGGTGAGGACGGCGCGGCGCAGGTCGCCGTGGTGGTAGGGGCGAGGGGGCTTTTCTGTCATGGTCAGCAGCGTACGCACGATCTAGCCATTGACAAGTTCGCGGGCGTTCCGGCAATCTTGGCACTGTCTAGTTCTGTCGCGTGAGTGATACGGGGGTCATGTCATGTCGAAGCACGTCGATGAGGTGGCTGGTACGGATGCAGGCGGGGTCGAGCCCGCGCGGGTACGGCAGCTGTGGCATCTGCTGGAGCCGCTGCACGCGGTGCTGTACTACGCGCCGGAGGCGTTCGAGGAGGCCGCTGCGCTCGGATACGCCACAGAGGAACGCTGGCCGAGCTACTTCCCGTTCCGTGCCGCACCGTTGGGTCCCGTCGGCAGCCGCGCCGCTGCCTCGGCCTTCTACAGCTTCGCCCCCGGCATGGTCGCCGACCACATCGACCGTGCATGGACCATCGCAAGCCCCGAGTCCGTGCTCGCGGCGCGGGAGCGGGCGATCGACCGGGCGTACCGGACGCTGTTCGGCGATCGCCTGCACAGCCCGGACCTGGCGGAAGCCGCCGCCCTCGCCCGGAGCGCGGCCCAGGCGGCGAACACAGCGGGCCGCCCGCTCGCCGCGGCCAATGCCGCGCTGCCCTGGCCGGACGCCCCGCATCTTCAGCTGTGGCTCGCGGCGACGATCCTTCGTGAACACCGTGGCGACGGCCACCTCGCCGCCCTGCTCGTCGCCGGCCTCGATGGGGCAGAGGCCCTCGTGTCCTTCGCCGCGATACGCGCCGCCTCCGTCGAACGCTTCGCGAGCCGTGGCTGGAGCGCCGACGAGTGGGCGGCGGCACGCGAACGCCTGGCGTCCCGCGGGCTGACGGACAAGGACGGTACGGCCACGGAGGCCGGCAGGGCCCTGCGCCGGCAGGTCGAGCATCACACCGACCAACTGGCGGCCGCCCCTTGGAACTCCCTCGGCGCCGAGGCCGCCACCCGCCTTGCCGAACTGCTCGGCGACTACTGGGTCGCGGTCATAGGCTCCGGCCTGCTGCCGTCGGAGACGACGCTGGGGATCGGGAAGGTCTGAGGCGGGACAGGCGAGATGTGAAGCCGCCCGCGGATGGTGGGGGTCGCGGACGGCTTCTGTTCCGAGGTGGCTCAGCAGGCCGCCGCCGGGGCGTCGAGCCCCGCGCGGTCGGCACAGGCGTCCTCCGTGAGTCTCCCGCCTACGGCTGGTCGGGCCTGTCGCGGTCCATGCCGAGCCTGCCCTCGATGTTCTGCTGGGCGTCGTCGACCTGGCCCTCGTACTTGTTGCCCGTCTTCTCGTTGGCCTTCTTCTCCGCGGCATCGGACATTTTCCGGGCCTTGTCCTGCGCCGCCCTGTTCTTGAACCTGTCGAAGATGCCCATCCAGAGCTCCTTCCGGAGGTGACTCAAAACCGACGATACGCCGGAGATGAGAGGTATGCGCATTAAGGCAGGCTATGGTCTGGACCTCTCGGCAGCTACCGTGGCACCAGGCACAACTCGCCTGCGCGCAGGCTGAACGCGGGGCGGAACGAGCAAGGCAAGGGGGAGGGCGCACCGTGATGCGTCTGAGGGGCGGGGCGGCGGCCGCCGCGGCTGTGGCGCTATTCGCCGTGGCCGGCTGCACAGAGCAGACCACCGGGAAGGGTGGTCCCGAGGGAACGGCCGACGGGGGCGCGGCCCTCGCGGCCGTGGAGTCGCTGCCCGTGAAGGGGCGTGCGCCGAGGACGGGGTACGACCGGGACCGGTTCGGCTCACCCTGGGCGGACACCGACTCCAACAGCTGCGACACCCGGGACGACATACTCAAACGGGACCTCGACGACGTGGAGTTCAGGGACGGCAGCTGCAAGGTGGCCTCCGGCAGCCTGGACCCCGACCCGTACAGCGGCAGGGACGTCACCTTCGTGCGCGGCCGCAGCCAGGTGGACATCGACCATGTGGTCGCCCTGTCCGACGCCTGGCAGAAGGGCGCCCAGAAGTGGGACCCCAGCAAACGCATAGCCTTCGCGAACGACCCCCTCAACCTCATCGCCGTCGACGCAGGCACCAACCGTGCCAAGGGCGACGGCGACACCGCGACCTGGCTGCCGCCCAACCGGTCCTACCGCTGCACGTACGTGGCCGCGCAGGTCGCCGTGAAGAAGAAGTACGGGCTGTGGGTGACGTCCGCCGAGAAGTCCGCGATGACGAGAGTCCTCTCCGACTGCCCCGGCCAACGACTGCCCACCGGCGGCAATCCCACACAGGCGCCGCCGCGCTTCCGCGCGGACTGAGGGGGTGGCTCGCCGGGCGGGGAGGCGGGGAGGCGGCTTAGCGTTGAGGCATGGAGCTGAAGATGTCCAGCCTCGCCGAGCGACCTGACATGGTCGACCAGGTGCTCGGTATGGCCGACAGTTGGCCTGAGTTCGTCGTCAACGACCCGGTGGGCAACGCTCATTACCCGCGGATCGCCGCCGAACTGCCGCAGTACGTGCAGTTCGCGCAGGACGAGCACGGCGAGGTCGTCGCGCACGCGCACAGCGTGCCCTTCGCACTCGCCGTCGAAGGTCGCGGCGAACTGCCTGCCCGGGGCTGGGACGAGGTGCTCGTGTGGGCGTTCTCCGACCTGCGCCACGGAGTCCGTCCCGACACGGTCAGTGCCATCTCGATCGTCGTCGCCCCGCACGCCCAGGGGCTCGGCCTGTCCGGCCGGATGGTCGCGGCGATGCGCGACAACGCCCACGCCCTCGGCTACCGCGAGGTCGTCGCCCCCGTCCGCCCCAGTGCCAAGCACCTCGAACCCCGTACGCCCATAGAGGAGTACGCCCGCCGCGTGCGCCCCGACGGGCTCCCGTACGACCCCTGGCTGCGCGTGCACGCCCGAGCCGGTGCCACCCTCCACTCCGTGGCACCGGCGTCGATGACGGTAGCCGCCCCGCTGGAGGACTGGCGCCGCTGGACCGGGCTGCCCTTCGACACGGCGGGTGACATCGAGGTACCGGGGGCGCTGGTGCCGGTGCGGTGCGAACCGGAGCACGGGTACGCGGTGTATGTCGAGCCCAACGTGTGGATGCGGCACGCCATTTGAACCCAGCCGGGCCGGGGGGGGGGCGGTCCCGGATCGGTCGGCCCCCGGATCGGGGACCCCTCGTCGGTCGGCCTTGGCTCGGGCGGGCGGCTCAGCCCAGTTCGTCGAGGTCCAGGATCTCGCCGGAGGGCTTCTGCGCCGGCACCGGCTTGTCGTAGTCGCTGAACGCAAGGGTGCTCCGGTCGCCGACGGACGTGCTGTCGATCCGCAGCAGATACGGCTTGCCCTCGGTGGCGACATACACCGTGTAACGGTCCTTGCCGTCCTTTTCCCGCAGGGTGATCGCCGGTGTGCCGTCGATGGTGGTGGTCTTTCCGCGGGCCGCGTCCGAGTTCACGTCCTCGGCGCCGCCGAGCATCGTGTCCAGGTCGCAGAAGCCGGCGATGTCCATGGCGTCCTCGCCCTTGGCGGACGTCTTCGTCCACTTCCCGGCCAGCATGTCCACCACCGCGTCGACCTCCGCCTCTGCCTCGCCCCCGCTCTGGGCACGCAGGAACGCCTCGTCGTACCGCATGTAGATGGTGTCGCCCGTCTTGATCAGATCGGCCTTGCCCTCGCCCAGACGCATGCTGCCGGCACACTCGCTCCGCTTGTTCAGGGCCATGTCCAGGTGGATCGTGCCGCCGGTCTGGTCGTCGGGGATGTCACCGGTCACGCGCAGGGACGAGGCGGCAGTCGTGGCTTCGAGGGCCCGGTCGGCGATCTCACTGCCGGTCAGCCCGGCGAACGGTTCCTTCGTCCCGCCCGCCGTCCCAGAGCCGTCGGCCCCGGCGGAGCTGCTCGACTTGCTGTCCGCATCGCCCTGTCCGGGCAGACAGGCGGTGAGGCCGACGGCGGCACTGGCGGCGAGGCAGAGGGCGGCAAGGGTGGTACGACGCATGGGAGTTCCTCGGTTGTGATGAGGGGGCGCGTGGTGAGAGGCGCCTTGGGTGGGTTTTGCGGAGTGGTTGTGGTGCGTGGAGAGATGGCCGCGTGGAGGTGTGGAGGCATGTTGAGACGCGAGCCGAGTGAGGTGCGGAGGCGTGTCGAGACGCGGCCGCGTGGAGGTGCGGGGGCGCGTGGAGGTGGGGGGAGTGCGTCGGGTGGCAGGCGCGTGTGAGGTGGGGGAGCGCGTCGGGTGGTGGGCGCGCCAGGTGCGTTGTGGCGCGCAGCGGCGCGCCTCGGAGCCCGCTGGTGGCGGGGCGCGCGGAGGGTTGCGTGGAAGGCGGCTCAGGCGCGGAGCACTTGACCCGCTGCGCCGCGCACGCCCCCGTGGCGACCAGGGTCAGCCGGTCCTCTCCCAGTCCTGGCAGCCGGACGTCTTGAAGTACGCGTCCGAAGCGCTGATCGTGACGACGGCCGTGCCGTTCACGCGGTTGCTCGCGATGATCGAGTCCACGGAGTGCTCGGCGTCCTTGGCGCGCTCCCAGTAGCAGATGCCGTCGGTGTTGCCGGTGGTGCGGTAGGTGCCGGGCTTGACGTCGGTACCGACCTGGAAGTCGCCGTCCCCCGCGAACGCGGCCTTCTCCTCGGCGGCCTTCGCGGCACCCGAGCCCCGCTCGCCGGCGGACGTGCGCTCCGCGGACGCCGAAGAGCCGCCCTTGTCGCCGCTGGAGTCGCCGCCGCTGCCGTCACCGGCGTTCGCCGATACGGCCCCGATGACGACGACCCCCAGGATGATGCGGAGCGTGATCTTCCCCGCCATGCCCATGGATGTACCCCTCCCCGATGCGTGTTGACTGGCCCCGTCTGGCAGTTCATCCGTTCGCGGGGTCAATAAGAGCAGAGCTTGTGAACCGAGTCAACACGATTCACGGGGTCGGGCCGGTACACGGCGTGAACGCATGGATCTTCCGCAACGCCGCTATCCTCGGCCTCAGGCACCGGATGAACACCGGACGAGCACTGGGGACGAGCACCGGACGAGGGGAGTCACGCGGGTGCATGACAACGCGACAGAGGTGACCGCCGCCGGAATCGCCCGGCTCGCCGGCGTCGGCCGGGCCGCCGTGAGCAACTGGCGGCGCCGCCACGCCGACTTCCCCAAACCGGTCGGCGGCACCGAGACCAGCCCTGCCTTCGCCCTCGGCGAAGTAGAGGCCTGGCTGCGCCGACAGGGCAAACTCGCCGAAGTCCCCCTACGCGAGCGGGTCTGGCAACACCTCGTCGGCCACCCCGAGGGCCCGGTCGTCGCCCTCACGCACGCCGGCTGTGTACTGCTGCTCATCCATGACCGGCCGACGGTGTGGCTGGAGGTGAGCGCCGGTTCCGACGAGCGGCTGGCGGCGATGCTGCCGGGGGCGTTGGAGCAGATGCTCGTGCCTCGGTTCGGTGGGCGACGGGTTCACGGCGGCGCGACGAGGTCAGTCAGTGTGAATGCTGATACTCCTGTGAACGCCACATCAGCGGTTCACACCGCGCCCGGCGTGAACACTCCGCCCCCTGTGAACACTGCCCCCGCCGTTCACATCCCCCACGGCCCCGCCCTCCTCCCCTCCGCCCCCCTCCTCCGCGGCGCCGCCGAACTCGCCGCCGAGCTGGGCGCCCGCCAGACCTTCGAGTTCCTGCTCGGTCGGCACCTCGATGCCAACCCCCGCCAGTACACGCTCACCCCGACCGAACTCGCCCGCCTCATGGCCGACCTCGCCGGCCCCGCCCGCACCGTCCTCGACCCCGCCTGCGGCACCGGCGCCCTGCTGCGCGCCGCCGCCGCAGCCCCCGACCAGGAGATGTACGCCCAGGACAGCGCCCCCGACCTCGCGGCGCTCACCGCGCTCCGGCTCGCGCTGCACGGGCGGGCCACGGTCCGCGCTGCCGTGGGCGACACCCTGCGCGCCGACGCCCACCCCGGGCTGCACGCCGACGCCGTCCTGTGTCATCCGCCGTTCAACGAGCGCAACTGGGGGCATGACGAACTGGCGTACGACCCCCGGTGGGAGTACGGCTTCCCCGCGCGCACCGAGTCCGAGCTGGCCTGGGTGCAGCACGCGCTCGCGCGGCTGACGGACGGCGGTACCGCCGTGCTGCTCATGCCGCCCGCCGCCACCTCCCGCCGCTCCGGCCGTC
Source organism: Streptomyces spinoverrucosus (assembly GCF_015712165.1). Taxonomy (NCBI): domain Bacteria; kingdom Bacillati; phylum Actinomycetota; class Actinomycetes; order Kitasatosporales; family Streptomycetaceae; genus Streptomyces; species Streptomyces spinoverrucosus. The sequence continues at coordinate 5,151,009 of NZ_JADPZX010000001.1, forward strand.
GTATCCGCGCCGACCTGCTGCGCCGCGGGGCGCTGCGCGCCGTCATCGCGTTGCCGGTCGGGGCGGCACCGCCGTACAACATCCCCCTGCACCTCTGGGTACTGCGCAGGCCCGAGAAGGCACCTGCGCAGCCGGAGCTGCTGCTTGCCGACGCGGGGCAGTTCGCGACCGAGGGGCGCGGCGGGCCGGACTGGCGGGCCGTGCGTGACGCGGTACTCGACGCCTGGCGGGAGTTCGACCGGGCCGGCTCGTTGGCGGAGCGGCCGGGGCTGGCGCGTTCCGTGCCGGTCATCGAACTCCTGGACGACGACGTCGACTTCGCCCCGGCCCGGCACCTGCCGCCGCCCACCGCGGCCGACGGTGCCGAGCAACTCACGGTGGTGCGCGAGCGCCTCGGCGAGACCCTCCGACTGACCGTCGGCCTCACCCCGCCGCCCCCGCACACCGCATCGCCCACGCACACCGCATCGCCCGCGCGCTGGCCGCTCACCACCGTCGGGGAACTCGCGCGCGGGGGCGCGCTGGTGATGCGTACCGGTGGAAACAGCGGCCACGCGCGCGTGCCCGTGCTCACCGACCACGACGTCCTCGCCGGAACGGCACCCTCCGGCACGCTTCCCGAGAGCGACGAGGAGGCCGTGCTGACGGAGGTGGGGGACGTCGTCGTGCCGGTGCTCGGTGGGGGCGCGGTGGCGCGCGTCATCGACGAGGCGACGGGGGGCGCCGCCCTGGGGCGCAACCTCGTCCTGCTGCGCCCCGATCCCACGGCGCTCGATCCGTGGTTCCTCGCCGGGTTCCTGCGCGGCACCGCCAACAACCGCCAGGCCAGCAGCTACGCCTCCACGGCCACCCGCCTCGACGTACGCCGCCTGCAACTGCCCCGGCTCGCGCTCGACGAACAGCGGCGCTACGGTGCCCGGTTCCGAGCCCTCGACGAGTTCGAGCGGGTGCTCAGGCACGCGAGCCGCCTCGGGGAACAGCTCGTACGCGGGATGTACGACGGCCTGACGGACGGCACGGTCGCGCCTGAGTAACCACCCCCGTCGCTCACACCCACCCGCCGCTCCCGCTTACCCCCTCCGACGCCACCCACCTGGCCCCGCCGCGCCGCCGGGGTCGTACGAAGTGATCAGTGTGACAACGGTTCGGTGCAACCCGGGACCGCTTGTCGGTGTCGACCTATACGCTCGAAGCGACCATCACACGACTGGCGTTGCCCGACGCCGGTCGATCCGTACGAGCACTTCAGGCACCAGGAGCAGTCATGCATGGCCACGGCTACCCGCAGCCGGTGAAGCAGCCGCCCCCGACGGCGTGGCTGGTGCTCGTGCGTGTGCTGTTCGTGGTGATCTCCATCCTCAGCCTCGGCTTCCTGACCTGGACGATGCCGCTGCGCCTGGCCATCGTCACGCGCAGGTCGCTGGACTGGGGTCTGTTCGTGGCGGTGCTGGCCATCGACATCCTCGCCATGGTGCTCCTCGGCACCGAACCCGGCGAGGAGATCCACACCGCGGGCGGCTGGATCGGCGTAGCGCTGCTGCTGGGCACACTGGTGGCGATGATCGCGTACTACCTCGCCGCTGAGATACGCCACTTCCACCAGCTCCGTCACGGCGGCGGCGGGTACGTGCCGCCGCCGAGCCAGGGGTACGGCTACCCGCAGTCGCCGACGCCGTACAGCAGCGTGGCGACCGTGCCGCAGACACCCCCCACCGTGCCGCAGACACCCCCCACCCCGCCGCCACAGCGCCCCGCGCCCGCGCGCATCGACCAGGTGCGGGCCGAACTGGACGAGCTCAGCGACTACCTGCGTAAGCAGGGCGGTCAGCGCGACGGCGAACACGAGGGCGGAAGGTGACCGTGACGACAGGACGTGTCGTCGCCGGCCGCTACGAACTGGCCACGCTCATCGGGCAGGGCGGCATGGGCCAGGTCTGGACGGCGTACGACCGGCGGCTGGACCGGCGCGTGGCGGTGAAGTTGCTGCGCCCCGACAAGGTGGCCGGTCAGGAGGCCGACGAACTGCGGCGGCGCTTCGTGCGCGAGTGCCGGGTGACCGCGCAGGTCGACCACCCGGGGCTGGTGACCGTGCACGACGCGGGCAGTGAGGGCGAGGAACTGTTCCTCGTCATGCAGTACGTCGACGGCGCCGACCTCTCCGACCATCTCGCCGAGCACGACCCGTACCCCTGGCAGTGGGCGGTCGCGGTCGCCGCGCAACTGTGCGCCGTACTGAGCGCCGTGCACGCCGTGCCGATCGTGCACCGCGACCTCAAGCCGCGCAACGTGATGGTGAAGCAGGACGGCACGGTCACGGTCCTCGACCTCGGCGTCGCCTCGGTCATGGACACCGACACCACGCGCCTGACGCACACCGGTTCGCCGATCGGTTCGCCCGCGTACATGGCACCCGAGCAGGCGATGGGCGGCGCGGTCGGCCCGTACACGGACCTGTACGCGCTCGGCGTACTGATGCACGAGCTCCTCAGCGGCGAGGTGCCCTTCGCGGGCTCGACGGCGCTCGGGGTGCTGCACCGGCATCTGTACGAGCCGCCGCCGCCCGTGCGCCGGATCCGCCCCGAGGTCCCCGAGGCGCTCGAAGCGCTGGTCCTGCGGCTGCTCGCCAAGGACCCGCAGCACCGGCCGGGCTCCGCGCAGGAGGTGTACGAGGACCTGGCGCTGCTGCTGCCCGCGCGCGGGATCCCCAGCGGTGCGCCTCTCGACCCCACGCGCCCCTTCCTGCGCCCGCACGCCCCCTGGCCGGACCGCGCGCGCACGCCCGCGCCCCAGCCCGCCCCCGTGGCGCCGGTCACCGAGAAACCGGACGTCGCGAGCGCCGTCGACGAGGTCAAGCGACTCCTCGGCGAGGGCCGTATCACCCAGGCCGTCGACATCCTCGGCGCGATCCTGCCGACCGCGGCCGAGCAGCACGGCGAGCACTCCCCGGTGGTGCGCACGCTGCGCAAGCAGTACGCCGCCACGCTCATGGACGACGGCCAGTACCGGCGCGCGCTGCCCGAACTGCGCCGCCTCGCCGACGAACGCGCCGCCGAGGCCGGCCAGGCCGACCCGCAGTCCCTGCGGTTCCGCTACGAGGCCGCCCAGTGCCTCGAACAGCTCGGCGAACCGGCGGCGGCGCTCGCCGCGTACCGGGCGCTGCTGCCGTACTACGAGAACCAGTACGTCTCCGGCGACCCCGAGCTCGCCCACGACGTCCGCCGCCGCATGGGGCACCTCCTGCTCGCCCTCGGCGACCGCGCCGCCGCGCACGACACGCTGGTGAGACTGCTGCACGACGTCGAACGGCTGAACGGGCCGGGGCATCCGCTGGCGGTGGAGGTGCGGCGGACGTTGCAGTGGCTGGGACAGGTGCGCGGGTAGTCCCCCTGCGGCCGAGTGGCGCGGCGGTGCCCGAAGTCCTGGTGAATCGTTGGTCGAATGGGTTGGCCAAAGCTGGGCTGCTGCCTACCATCGATCACCGCAAGACTTTGTGCGCCCGCCCGTCGCCCGACCACCACCCCTGGTGGAGGCGCTGCGCGCCGCACCTGTTATTGCAATCTCCTCGGGAGGCTCCCTTGCACCGCCGTCGCCGCACCGCGCTCCTCCTGTCCGCCGCCATCGCCGTGGCGCCCGTCCTCACCGCATGCGGAAACGATGCGCATCCGGGCGCGGCGGCCGTCGTCGGCGGCCAGCGGATCACCGTGGCGCAGCTGGAGACCAGGGTCAACGAGGTGCGCGAGGCGCAGCGGGCGGCGGTGAGCGGCGAGGCGCAGTACGCGCAGGTGATCGCCAAGACCGGCAGCCTGACCCGCGACACCCTGCACGGCATGGTCCTCGACCGGGTGCTGCACCGCGCCGCCCAGGACGCCGGCATCTCCGTCAGCCGCAGCGAGGTCCAGGAGATGCGGGACGGCCTGGAGGAGCAGGTCGGCGGCGCGAAGGCGCTGGAGACGACCTGGTTGCAGCAGTACGGCGTGGCTCCGCAGCGCCTCGAGGAGAACCTCCGCCTCCAGCTGGAGGCGCAGAAGCTCGCCGCGAAGCTCGGCACCGACACCAGCCAGCCGGCCTTCTGGAAGGCCCTCTCCGATGCCTCCCAGAAGCTGAACGTCGACCTCAACCCGCGATACGGCAGCTGGGACGTCCAGAAGAGCAGCCGCGTGGACGCGGAGACGCCGTGGGTCCGGGAGATCACGACGGGGCAGGGGCAGCAGACGGCGTAGTAGCGGGGCGGCGGACGGCGTAGTAGCGGGGCGGCGGACGTCCTTGCCCCACGCACCGCTCACCACCTCGCACACCGTTCATCCGATGATCGCACCCCCACCTGTGGATAACTCACGGCCTTGTCGGCGCCGTGGGTTACGTTCGGATCGTGAACGCAACCAGCTTCGACAGCCCCGGCCGTATCGTCCTGCTCACCACCAGCCACCGCGTCGCCCCCGGCCTGCTCTCCTGGCCCGCCTGGCAGGCGCTGCACGCCGCCGACCGTGTGCTGTGCGCGGACGGGGCGCACCCCCAGCTGCCGTATCTGCGGGAGGCGGGGATATCGGTGGAGGAGACCGCCCCGACCGCCGAGGAGCTGGTCGACGTGTGCGCCGGCGGGCGGACCGTGGTCGTCGTCGCCACCGGCGAGGGCGAGCCGGCCCTGACGGACGGTCTGGCACGGCTCGCCGGCGGTGGGCGGTTGCGTATGCCGGAGCTGGAGCTGCTCCCCGCCTCCTACGACCTGCCCGGCGCCCGCCTCCTCGACCTCGTCCAGGTCATGGACCGCATCCGCGCCGAGTGCCCATGGTCGTCCCGGCAGACCCACCAGGGCCTGGCGAAGTACGGCATCGAGGAGGCGTACGAACTCGTCGAGGCGATCGAGGACGGCGACCGTGACGAGCTCCGCGAGGAACTGGGCGACGTGCTGCTCCAGGTCGTCTTCCACGCCCGGATAGCCGAGGAGGACCCGGACGCCCCCTTCTCCATCGACGACGTCGCGGCCACCATCGTCGCCAAGCTCATCCACCGCCACCCGCACGTCTTCGGCGAGGAGACCGCCTCCACCCCCGAGGAGGTCAAGGAACACTGGCTGCGCACCAAAGCCCAGGAGAAGCAACGGACCTCGGTGACCGAGGGCATCCCGCTGCACCAGCCCGGCCTGGCCCTCGCGGCGAAGCTGGCGTCCCGGGTGCGCACAGCGGGACTGGACGTGCCGCCGCCCCTGGGCCCGGGCATCGGGTACGAGCTGCTCACGCTCGCGATACGCGCCGAGGCGGAGGGCGTGGACCCGGAGGCGGCACTGCGGGCGGCGGCCCGGGCCTACCGGGACGCGATCAGGGCGGCCGAAGGGGTGGCCTCGGAGGCGCTACGGGAGGTCGGTGCGGACCACCAGGACGCCGAGGCGCACCCGACTGTGGATACCGTCGAGGAGTGACCGACCACCTCCACCCCGGCGCCCACGGCGCTCCCGCGCCCGAGCTCTTCACCTGGGAGTTCGCCAGCGACCCCTACCCCGCCTACGCCTGGCTCCGTGAGCATGCCCCCGTGCACAGGACGAAGCTGCCCAGCGGGGTGGAGGCCTGGCTGGTCACCCGTTACGTCGATGCCAAGCAGGCCCTGGCCGACCAGCGGCTGTCGAAGAATCCCGCGCATCACGACGAGCCCGCGCACGCCAAGGGCAAGACGGGTATCCCCGGCGAGCGCAAGGCCGAGTTGATGACGCATCTGCTCAACATCGACCCGCCGGACCACACCCGGCTGCGGCGGCTCGTCTCGAAGGCGTTCACACCGCGCCGTGTCGCCGAGTTCGCCCCCCGTGTGCAGGAGCTCACCGACGACCTCATCGGCCGGTTCGCCCGCAGCGGCTCCGCCGATCTCATCCACGAGTTCGCCTTCCCGCTTCCCATCTACGCCATCTGCGACATGCTCGGCGTCCCCCGCGAGGACCAGGACGACTTCCGGGACTGGGCGGGCATGATGATCCGGCACGGCGGAGGCCCCCGGGGCGGTGTCGCGCGGTCGGTGAAGATGATGCGCGGCTACCTCTCCGAACTGATCCACCGCAAGCGCGAGTCGCTTCCCGCCGAACCCACCCCCGGCGAGGACCTCATCTCCGGCCTCATCCGCGCCTCCGACCACGGCGAGTACCTCACAGAGAACGAGGCCGCGGCCATGGCCTTCATCCTGCTGTTCGCCGGTTTCGAGACCACCGTGAATCTCATCGGCAACGGCACCTACGCCCTCCTCACCCACCCCGAGCAACGCACCCGCCTCCAGCGGTCCCTCGCCGACGGCGAACGCGCCCTGCTCGAAACCGGCGTGGAGGAACTCCTGCGCTACGACGGCCCGGTCGAGCTGGCCACCTGGCGGTTCGCCACACAGCCGCTCACCATCGGCGGTCAGGACATCGCACCCGGCGACCCCGTCCTCGTCGTACTCGCGGCCGCCGACCGGGATCCGGAGCGGTTCGCGGACCCGGACACCCTCGACCTCGCCCGCCGTGACAACCAGCACCTCGGCTACGGCCACGGCATCCACTACTGCCTCGGCGCGCCGCTCGCCCGCCTGGAGGGCCAGACCGCGCTCGCCACCCTCCTGACCCGCCTCCCGGACCTGCGACTCGCGGTGGATCCGGGCGACTTGCGGTGGCGTGGCGGGCTCATCATGCGCGGACTGCGGACGTTGCCGGTGGAGTTCACGCCCGTTCCGTAGCCGCCCGACACAAACTGGGCGAGCCGCCCGACACAACCCGGGCGAGCCGCCCGACACAACCCGGGCGAGCCGCCCGACACAACCCGGGCGTAAAGGCGCGCCACGACCCCAGGGCAAAGGAACAGCACAAACCCGGGCAACACAAAGGCGCGGCACAAACCCCGGGGACCAGCGTAAACATGACACGCACTCAACTCTGTGATCTTCACGTGATCTGCGCGGCATTAACTTGTGACAAGTGATCGACTGCCGATACGTTCACCCATCAGCGCGGCCCCCCGCATCACCCGCCGCGCAGGTCCCTGCTGTCTCGCGAAAGGCCGCCGCATGCTCTCCGGGAACGGTCGTCACCGTCGCCCCCGCCAGGCACCCGCTCTCGTCGTCGCGGCCGGTGTGACCGGCTCCGCCATCGCCATCCCCCTCCTCGGCGCCACCGGCGCGAGTGCGGCCAGCGGGACGACCTGGGACCGGGTCGCGGAGTGCGAGACCGGTGGCTCCTGGAGCGCGGACACGGGCAACGGGTACTTCGGCGGGCTGCAACTCTCCCAGGAGGACTGGGAGAAGTACGGTGGCCTCACCTATGCGGCGAGCGCGGACCGGGCCAGCCGTTCGCAGCAGATCGCCGTCGCCGAGAAGGTCCTCGCGAACCAGGGCGTCGGCGCGTGGGCGACCTGCGGTCCGCTCGTCGGGCTCGACACGGACTCCTCGGCGGCCCGCGTCGACACCGGCGTGGCCGGTGATGCGTCGAGTACGCCGTTGGATACGAGATCCAGCGATTCAGGAAGTCTGTCCAACTCGCTTGGATTGTCCAACTCATCCGGCAGCTCCTACGGCGGCGACACCGGCAGCTCCGACGACTCAAACGGGACCGACGACTCCAACAGCTCCAATGGGGCCAACAGTTCCAATGGGCCCAGCAGATCCGATGCACCCACAGATTCCACCAAACCCACAGAATCGGGCGAATCCACCTCACCCTCCGGCTCCGCCACCCCCGCCACCCCCACCACCTCTCCGTCCGACCCCTCCTCCGGGCCCAGCGGATCCGCCACGTCCCCCGGCTCCAGCGAATCCCCCGAATCGGGCGAATCCCCCTCAACTTCCCTGCTTCCTGGCGTGTCGTCGACCTCGCCGAACACCTCCAGCCTCACCGACACGGGGGCTCTCCTCGGCTCCGGCAAGCACCGCGGGCACAGTGCGGACGAGGGTGCGGCCGACGGTCGTACCGTCGAATCCTCAGGGCGGCACGCCTCGCGCGGTGGGGCCACCACCCGTGCGGCCGTCGACGGTTCGTACACGGTCCGGGAGGGCGACAGCCTCTGGGGGATCGCCGACTCCCTTGGTGTGCAAGGCGGATGGTCCGCGCTCTACGCCGAGAACAAGGACGCCCTCGGCACCGACCCCGACCGCATCCTCCCCGGTCAGACGCTCGATGTCGGCGTCGAGTCGGGCGACTAGCGGTCGCGGGAAATCGCCCACGAACAGCGGGAGTTCACGTCACATTTCGCGCTGAATGTCCGTTTTGGCGAAAGTGTGGGATGAGTCTCAGAAGCCCTGATCGTCTTTGAAATTCCGCCGATCGCGTGTCTACGGTCATGACCGCTCGCCAACGCGAGCCCCGGTTGCCGCAACGCCGAATCCTGCCAGCGGCTGCCCGGGAACAGTCGTCGCGTCAAGCGCCGTAGGCAGGAGCGGGGGACCCAAGGTAAGTGCCGGGCCCGGCAGTTGAGGCGACTCAGCGCCGGCACCGGCTTGGGGTGAAGCCATGCCTTCTACGGAGGTGTGGCCGGGCAACTCATCCGGCCCGAACCCGACAGCTCACCTCGCAGGCGTCGGTGAGGGGATCCAACCATGCTGTTTTCCAGCAAGGGCAAGCACCGTCGTCCGTCCAAGGCCGTTCGCGCCATCGCCGCCGTCGGCGTCACCGGCGCCGCCGCCGTCGCCGCCCCGCTGATGGCGGCCGGCGGCGCCTCCGCAGCCACCGCCTCCGAGTGGGACGCCGTCGCCCAGTGCGAGTCCGGCGGCAACTGGTCCATCAACACCGGCAACGGTTACTACGGCGGTCTGCAGTTCTCCGCCTCGACCTGGGCCGCGTACGGCGGCACGCAGTTCGCCGCCACGGCCGACCAGGCCTCCAAGGAGCAGCAGATCCAGATCGCCGAGAAGGTGCTCGCGGGTCAGGGCAAGGGCGCCTGGCCGGTCTGCGGCAAGGGCCTGTCGAACGCCGCCTACGCCGGCGGCGGCTCCACCGACACCTCGTCCGAGGACACCGCCTCCCGGGCCACCGAGCAGCAGTCGGCCTCCCGTTCACAGGAGCGCCCCGCCGCGAAGGAGACGGTCACCACCCCGACCGGCGAGAAGGTCGAGAAGGGTGACGGCGAGTACAAGGTCGTCGAGGGCGACACCCTCAGCACCATCGCCGCCGAGCACGACGTCAAGGGCGGATGGGAGAAGCTGTTCCAGCTGAACAAGGACATCGTCGAGGACGCCGACCTCATCTACCCGGGCCAGCAGCTGCACCTGAAGTAATACGGGTCCAGATACGGTCCGAGGGACAGACCCCCGTGAGGGTCCCCCCGTCCCCACGGGCTCCCCGCCCCGGTGCGTGTTCCCCCGTACGCACCGGGGCGGGGCTTTTTATGTCACCGTTGTGCATCGACGTCTTTGTTCCGTTCGGAAACAATTTACTCTCGGTTCCGTCCACGAGATGGGCGACCGGCTGGCCGATCGCACGGAGCCGGTTAGGCTCGTCTCGCAGAGCCGCTGCGGTCCTGCTGAACCGCGTCACATCCACGAAGGAGATGCTCGTGCCGTCCATCGACGTCGTCGTAGCCCGGGAAATCCTGGACTCCCGAGGCAACCCCACGGTCGAGGTCGAGGTCGGCCTCGACGACGGCAGCACGGGTCGTGCCGCCGTCCCGTCCGGCGCCTCCACCGGCGCCTTCGAGGCCATCGAGCTCCGCGACGGCGACCCCAACCGCTACCTCGGCAAGGGCGTCGAGAAGGCCGTCCTGGCCGTCATCGAGCAGATCGGCCCGGAGCTGGTCGGTTACGACGCCACCGAGCAGCGCCTGATCGACCAGGCCATGTTCGACCTGGACGCCACCGACAACAAGGGCTCCCTCGGCGCCAACGCCATCCTCGGCGTCTCGCTGGCCGTCGCGCACGCCGCCTCCGAGGCCAGCGACCTGCCGCTGTTCCGCTACCTGGGCGGCCCCAACGCGCACCTGCTGCCGGTGCCGATGATGAACATCCTGAACGGCGGCTCGCACGCCGACTCCAACGTGGACATCCAGGAGTTCATGATCGCCCCGATCGGCGCGGAGTCCTTCTCCGAGGCCCTGCGCTGGGGCGCCGAGGTCTACCACACCCTGAAGAAGGTCCTGAAGAACAAGGGCCTGGCCACCGGCCTCGGCGACGAGGGCGGCTTCGCCCCGAACCTCGGCTCCAACCGCGACGCCCTCGACCTCATCCTGGAGGCGATCAAGGAGGCCGGCTACACCCCCGGCGAGCAGATCGCCCTCGCCCTCGACGTCGCCGCGTCCGAGTTCTACAAGGACGGCGTGTACGTCTTCGAGGGCAAGGAGCGCTCGGCCGCCGAGATGACCGAGTACTACGCCGAGCTGGTCGACGCGTACCCGCTGGTCTCCATCGAGGACCCGCTGTTCGAGGACGACTGGGAGGGCTGGAAGACCATCACCGCCAAGCTCGGTGACAAGGTCCAGCTCGTCGGTGACGACCTGTTCGTCACCAACCCGGAGCGCCTGGCCCGCGGCATCGAGGAGGGCGCCGGCAACGCGCTGCTGGTCAAGGTCAACCAGATCGGCTCGCTGACCGAGACCCTGGACGCCGTCGAGCTGGCCCAGCGCAACGGTTTCAAGTGCATGATGTCCCACCGCTCCGGCGAGACCGAGGACGTCACCATCGCCGACCTCGCCGTCGCCACCAACTGCGGCCAGATCAAGACCGGCGCCCCGGCCCGCTCCGAGCGTGTCGCCAAGTACAACCAGCTGCTGCGCATCGAGGAGATCCTCGACGACGCCGCGGTGTACGCGGGCCGCTCGGCCTTTCCCCGCTTCAAGGGCTGAGTGATCACCGCCTCGTAGGAAGCGTCGTACGTACGTCCCCGTACTCGGTCCCGTACCGTGTGCGGGGACGTACGCGCGTGGACGGGAGGCGGAAACCAGATGGCCGTGAAGGACCGGGACCGTTTCTCCACCGCGACCAGGATCCGGCTGCTCGGCGAACAGACGGCGGCCCGCGTCTACCGCTCCCAGACCCGCCGCCAGGCCCGCCGCTCCCGGCTGACCGGCCGCGCCGCACTGCTCGCGCTCGTCGTCTGCTCGCTGGTCGTCGCCCTCGCCTATCCGATAAGGCAGTACGTCGCCCAGCGCGCCGAGATCGCCGACCTGCGGCGGGAGAAGCAGCAGGCCCAGCAGCGGGTCGAGGAACTGCGCGACCTCAAGGCACGCTGGCAGGACGACGCGTACGCGGAGCAGCAGATCCGGCAGCGGCTGCATTATGTGATGCCCGGGGAGACCGGCTACGTAGTGATCGACCCGGACGCGACACGCCAGTCGCGTGCCGACTCGGAGGCGGCCGACCGCCCCTGGTACGCGAACGTCTGGGACGGCGTCGACAAGTCCGATGCCGCCGACCAGTGACGCCGACCAGAGACAAAGACAGAAAGACTCTCGTACAGACATGGACACGCCCCCGCCGCCCACCGCGCGCACCGAGCCCACCGACGCGGACGTCGAGGCCTTCGAGCAGCAGCTCGGGCGGCCGCCGCGCGGGCTGCGCGCCATCGCGCACCGCTGCCCGTGCGGGCAGCCGGACGTCGTGGAGACGGCCCCGCGGCTGCCCGACGGCACGCCCTTCCCGACGCTGTACTACCTGACGTGCCCGCGGGCCTCGTCGGCCATCGGCACGCTGGAGGCCGAGGGCGTGATGAAGGAGATGACGGCCCGGCTGGAGACCGACCCGGAACTCGCCGCCGCGTACCGCGTCGCGCACGAGGACTACATCCGGCGCCGGGACGAGATCGAGGAGCTGAAGGGCTTCCCGAGCGCGGGCGGCATGCCGGACCGGGTGAAGTGCCTGCACGTGCTCGTGGCGCACAGCCTGGCCGCCGGACCGGGCGTGAACCCGCTCGGCGACGAGGCGCTGGCCATGCTGCCGGAGTGGTGGCGCAAGGGGCCGTGCGTGACGCTCGCGGGGCCGCCGCAGGGCGAGGGCTGGGAAGTCGACGGTGACGAGTCCGGCTACTTCGCCGCGCGGCCCGTGGACTCCGATGCCGACGCCGAGGCCGAGGAGGACGACAAATGACCCGTGTGGCCGCCGTCGACTGCGGTACGAACTCCATCCGGCTCCTCGTGGCCGACGCGACAGTGTTGAACAGCGCCTCCGGCGCTGTGGCCACCGGCGAACTGGTCGACCTGGACCGCCGGATGACGATCGTGCGGCTCGGCCAGGGCGTCGACCGCACCGGACGGCTCGCCCCCGAGGCGCTGGAGCGGACCTTCGCGGCCTGCCGGGAGTACGCCGCGATCATCAAGGAGCACGGCGCCGAGCGGGTCCGTTTCGTCGCCACCTCCGCCTCCCGGGACGCCGAGAACCGGGACGAGTTCGTGCGCGGGGTCATCGACATCCTCGGCGTCGAGCCCGAGGTCATCACCGGCGACGAGGAGGCCGAGTTCTCCTTCACCGGCGCGACGAAGGAGCTGGCGGGGCGTGCGGACCTGCACCGGCCCTACCTCGTCGTGGACATCGGCGGTGGGTCGACCGAGTTCGTCGTCGGCGAGGAGCACGTCCGCGCCGCGCGTTCCGTGGACGTCGGCTGTGTGCGGATGACCGAGCGCCACCTGGTCCGCGACGGCGTCGTCTCCGACCCGCCGTCCGAGGAGCAGATCGCGGCGATGCGGGCCGACATCGAGGCGGCTCTCGACCTCGCCGAGGAGACGGTTCCGCTGCGCGAGGCCAGGACGCTGGTGGGGCTGGCCGGTTCGGTCACCACGGTGTCGGCGATCGCCCAGGACCTGCCCGAGTACGACTCGACCCGCATCCACCACTCCAGGGTCACCCGCGACCGGGTCCGCGAGATCACCGACTGGCTGCTGCACTCCACCCACGCCGAGCGGGCGGCGGTGCCGTCCATGCACCCCGGGCGCGTCGACGTGATCGCCGCCGGGGCCCTCGTACTGCTGTCGATCATGGAACGGATAGGCGCCGAGGAGGTCGTCGTCAGCGAGCACGACATCCTCGACGGGATCGCGTTCTCCGTTGCGGCGGGCGGGTGACGCAGGACGCGGAAGCGGATGCGCACGGCTGACCCGCCGTGACGCGGAACGGCCCCGGTTCCTCGTGGAGAGGAACCGGGGCCGTTCGTTTCGGCCTGTGCGGTCCGTCAGTTGCAGAGCAGGACGAGGATGCCGGTGCATTCCTCGTCGCCGCCTCCGCCGTAACTGTGTCGAGTTGGACTCGACTCGACGGCCGTGGCCTTCGTGGTGACGTGGTGGACGGGTGTGGCCGCCGCAGCGGATGCGGCCGTCACGACGCCCACGCCAAGAGCGATGCCCAGGGCAGCGCCGACCGAAATTATGCGCGAAGTGGCCCGCAGAAGGGCCTTCTGTGAGGTGATCATGCCTGCACGCTATGCACGGTTCTGGCGAATTTCGCGCGGAGCGTGGCTACCGGGTGACGGGGGCCGCGGCGGGCGACGCGGGGCGTGTCCGCGGGGTGGTCCGGGTCTCGTTTGCTACCGATCGGTAGCTATCGGCTGAGCAGGTCGGCTAGCGTATGAGCGCTCCGAGAGGCACTTTCAGGCCCCTCGCCCATCCCTCCCGGCTGCCCGCTCAAGAAAGTTCGTGAAGTTCTTCACAAGGAATTCGGCCCTGTGGGACTACGGATAGGTGCCGGTTGGTCCTTCCGAGGGATGAACAGGCCCTTGAACGTGTCCGGACGGGAGGTGTAAGGAGGCTACGAAGACCCCTCCCCGGAGCCTGCTTCCGTCCACTCACAAGGGCTTCCGCGAGCCAGAGAGGCAGCTCACGCGGCATTGACAACGGGCCGCATCGCGCCGTGGTTCCCGTCGATGACCATGACCTGCGTCACGCGGGCCGGGGAGTGTAGCACAGGCCCTGGAGATGCTTGTGAAGGGGCGCACGAGCTCCCCCTCGGGGACGGGTGGATACTCGATGCCATGAGCACCACGGAGCGTCCCAGGATCCTCGTAGTAGGCGGTGGGTACGTAGGCCTGTACGCCGCTCGGCGCATCCTGAAGAAGATGCGCTACGGCGAGGCGACCGTCACGGTCGTCGACCCCCGGTCGTACATGACCTACCAGCCCTTCCTCCCCGAAACCGCCGCCGGCAACATCTCCCCGCGCCATGTCGTCGTCCCGCTGCGACGCGTGCTGCCGAAGGCGGAGGTCCTCACCGGCCGGGTCACCACCATCGACCAGGACCGCAAGGTCGCCACCATCTCCCCGCTGGTCGGCGAGGCGTACGAGCTGCCCTTCGACTACCTCGTCGTCGCGCTCGGCGCGGTCTCCCGGACCTTCCCGATCCCCGGCCTCGCCGAGCAGGGCATCGGCATGAAGGGCATCGAGGAGGCCATCGGCCTGCGCAACCACGTCCTCGAGCAGCTCGACAAGGCCGACTCCACGACCGACGAGGAGATCCGCCGCAAGGCGCTCACCTTCGTCTTCATCGGCGGTGGCTTCGCCGGTGCGGAGACCATCGGTGAGGTCGAGGACATGGCCCGGGACGCGGCCAAGTACTACACCAACGTGTCCCGCGAGGACATGCGCTTCATCCTCGTCGACGCCGCCGACAAGATCCTTCCCGAGGTCGGGCCCAAGCTCGGCACGTACGGCAAGGAGCACCTGGAGAGCCGGGGCGTGGAGGTCTACCTCTCGACGTCCATGGACTCCTGCGTCGACGGTCACGTGGTGCTGAAGAACGGCCTCGAGGTCGACGCCAACACCATCGTCTGGACGGCCGGCGTCAAGCCGAACCCGGCGCTGTCCCGCTTCGGCCTCCCGCTCGGCCCGCGCGGTCACATCGATTGCGAGCCGACGCTTCAGGTCAACGGCACGGACTACATCTGGGCCGCGGGCGACAACGCCCAGGTGCCCGACATCGCCGCCCGCAAGGCCGGCGTGGAGAACGCCTGGTGCCCGCCGAACGCCCAGCACGCGCTGCGCCAGGCCAAGGTGCTCGGCGACAACGTGGTCTCCGGGATGCGGGGCTTCCCGCAGAAGGAGTACAGCCACGCCAACAAGGGCGCGGTCGCGGGTCTCGGCCTGCACAAGGGCGTGGCGATGATCGTCATGGGCAAGATGAAGATCAAGCTGAAGGGCCGGCTCGCCTGGTACATGCACCGTGGCTACCACGGCATGGCGATGCCGACCTGGAACCGCAAGATCCGCGTCTTCGCCGACTGGACGCTCGGCATGTTCCTCAAGCGCGAGGTCGTCGCCCTCGGCGCGCTGGAGTCCCCGCGCGAGGAGTTCTACGAGGCGGCGAAGCCGGCGCCGGTCGCTGCCGCGACCAAGACCGAGGAAAAGGCCAAGGCCTCCTGACCCTCGGGCCTGTCATCACCACCCCGAAGGGGCCGCCCGCCATCCGTGGTGCGGGCGGCCCCTTCGGCGTGTGTGCGCTCCGAGGGCTTTGCCGGTCAGGTAGCCCGGCCGGGCTCCTTGTCGGCGGGCAGCTGGACGCTGTCGAGGAGCTGCTTGTAGTCCGCTCGCACGGTGTCCGGCTCTACGTCGAAGCCGATCGTCGCGACCTGGACCACATAGTCGCCCGTGTGGATCAGGCCGATACTGCCGACGGTGCCGTCAGGGGCGGTGAAGTCGGCGTGGAGCGTGTGATGGCCGTCAGCCGTGGTCCCCGTACGAAGGTTGGTGCTCTTGATCTTCTCGTCGGGGGACTCCACGGTCTCGTTGTAGCCGAACAGGTAGCCCTTGAGGACGAAGTCGAGATCGTTCTGATCGACACCGTCCGCGTCGATGACCGTGAACTGAGCGACAGCGGAGTCGGTCGTCGCTATGTACGTATGGCCACCAGGTACCTTCTCGGCTTTGGGTTTCGCGGGAAGCTCGGCGGTGATGCCGCTCGGAGCGTCCTTGGTCTCCGCCCATCGGGCCTCGGCCTCCGCCACGGCGATGCTCGGGGCCTGCGGCGCCGGGGCGGCGAACGCGGTGCCCGGAAGGAGGGCTCCTCCGGTGATCACCGTTGTCGAAGCGGTGAGCAGGGCGAAGCGCTGGAAGCGGGAAAGACGAGTCATGGCTGTTCACATCCGTAAGAAGTAGGGGAAGCGGATACGTCCATTAGGGCCCGCCGCCCGAGGCCCGTCATGCCACTGCCTTTCGTGACAGGGAAACTCGGGACTTGACACGGACCGCGATGCCGACGCCGTTCTGGACAGCGACGCCCGGGTGCTCTGACAATTTGCCCAAACGTGACGCCGTGGCGGGACGGCGTCGCGGGCATTCTGGTGTTTACGTGGTGACCGACATTCCGGGATCGCTGTCACGGAGGTGTGCGCCATGGCTGACGCCGCGTCGCGGCTGAAGGGCCTGCTCGAGCAGATGGTGGGAGCACCGCTCCCGGTCCGTATCCGCGCCTGGGACGGCTCGCAGGCCGGTCCGCCCGAAGCCCCCACGCTGGTCGTGCGCAACCGCCGCGCCCTGCGCCGTCTGCTGTTCAAACCGGGCGAACTCGGCCTCGCGCGCGCCTGGGTGGCGGGCGACCTGGACGTGGACGGCGACCTGTACGCCGTGCTCGAACAGCTCGCCGGGCTGATCTGGGAGCGCGGCGAGGACGCCAGAACCCTCGCCCAGGCGTTGCGCGACCCCGAGGTGCGCGCCGCGGTGCGCGGGCTCTTCAGACTCGCCGGGCCCCCACTGCCGCCCGCCCCGCCCGTCGAGGAGGTCCGCCGCAGCCGCGGCCAGCTGCACACCCGCCGCAGCGACAAACGCGCCATCAGCCACCACTACGACGTGGGCAACGACTTCTACGAGATCGTCCTCGGGCCGTCCATGGTGTACTCCTGCGCCTACTGGCCCGCCCCCGACGGCACTTTGGAGGCCGCCCAGCGCGACAAACTCGAACTCATCTGCCGCAAACTCGCCCTGACCCCCGGTCAGCGCCTCCTCGACGTCGGCTGCGGCTGGGGCTCCATGGCCATCCACGCCGCCCGCGAGCACGGCGTGAGCGTCGTCGGCATCACCCTGTCCCAGGAGCAGGCGGCGTACGCCCGTAAACGCGTCGCCGACGAGGGCCTGACCGACCGGGTCGAGATCCGGGTGCAGGACTACCGGGACGTCCAGGACGGGCCGTACGACGCCATCTCCTCCATCGGCATGGCCGAACACGTCGGCGCCGAACGCTATGTGCGGTACGCGCGCGATCTGTACGCCCTGCTCGCCCCCGGCGGCCGGCTGCTCAACCACCAGATCGCGCGCCGGCCGCAGCAGGACGAGTCCGCCTACCACGTCGACGAGTTCATCGACTCCTACGTCTTCCCCGACGGCGAGCTGCAGCCCATCGGCGCCACCGTCACCCAGCTGGAACGCGCCGGGTTCGAGGTGCGCGACGTGGAGTCGATCCGCGAGCACTACGCCCTCACCCTGCGCCGCTGGGTCGCCAACCTGGAGGCCGACTGGGCCCGCGCGGTCAGGCTCACGAGCCCCGGCCGCGCCCGCGTCTGGCGGCTGTACATGGCCGCCTCGGCGCTGTCCTTCGAGCGCAACCGCATCGGCGTCAACCAGGTCCTGGCCGTGCGGACCCCCGACTCCGGCGCCTCCGGAATGCCGCTGCGCTCGCGCACCTGGACCGTCTGAACGACCGAGGGCCCCGCCTCCCGAAGGAAGCGGGGCCCTGATCGTCGTACGCCCTGACGAACTACTCCGACTTGATCGCCGTGAGCATGTTCAGGCGGGCCGCCCGGCGGGCCGGCCACAGGGCCGCCAGGACGCCCACCGTCGCCGCCAGGAGCAGGAAGAGCGCCATCCGGCCCCACGGCAGGACCAGTTCGTACGTGGCCATCTGGGTGCCCAGCAGCTCACCGGCCGCCCAGCCGAAGAACACGCCGAGCCCGATGCCGAGGACGCCGCCGAACAGGGAGATCACCAGGGACTCCAGGCGGACCATCCGCTTGATGCCCTTGCGGTCCAGGCCGATCGCGCGGAGCATGCCGATCTCCTGCGAGCGCTCGAAGACGCTCATCGCCAGGGTGTTGATGACGCCGAGGACCGCGACGATCACCGCCATGGCCAGCAGGCCGTAGACCATGTTCAGGATCAGCGTGAACATCTGCGCGATCTCGTTGGAGAGGTCCTTCTTGTCCTGAACCTTGATCGCCGGGTTGGCGCCGAGGGCCTTCTCCAGCTTGTCCTTCGTCGCGTCGGAGGCCCCGTCGGACGTCTTCACCATGATCTGCATGGCCAAGTTGTCCTCCTGGTGCGGGGTGACGACGGCGTTGTCGAGCAGGATGCCCCTGATCAGCTCGTTGCCCTCGTAGACCCCGGCGACCGTCAGCCGCTGCGCCTCGCCGTCCTCGAAGTGCGCGGTGAAGTCCGAACCGGCCTTCCAGCCCTTCGACTCGGCCGTGTCCGCGTCCACGACGACCTTGGTGCCGCCGACCGTGAAGGAGCCGTCGTCGACCTTGAGGTCCGTGAGCTTGCCGATCGCGGCGCCGTTGACCCCGGTCAGGAACTCCGTCTCGCCGTCGATTCGGGAGATCGCGTTGTTCAGCGAGCTGATGTCGGTGACGCCGTCGACCCGCTGAAGCTCCTTCTCGACGTCCGGCGAGAGCTGGTTGCCGTTGGCCATCGACACGACGTAGTCCGCGCGGATCGCCGCCGTCGCCATCTTGTCGATGCCGTTCTGGAGGCTGCCCGCCATCACCGTCATGCCGGTGATCAGGGTGAGGCCGATCATCAGCGCGGAGGCCGTAGCGGCCGTACGACGCGGGTTGCGCACCGAGTTCTGCCGGGCCAGCTTGCCCGACACCCCGAAGATCCGCAGCACCGGAGCCGCCGCCGCGATCAGCGGGCGGGACAGCAGCGGGGTCAGGATGAACACGCCGATGATCAGCAGGACGGCGCCGAGGCCCATGGGCGCCTGGCCGTCCGAGCCGTTCATCGTCGTCGCGGCCAGGACGGTGGCGACGCCCGCCGCGCTGATCAGGGCGCCCAGCGTGTTGCGCAGCACCAGCGACTTGGTGGTCGCCTGCGCGTGCAGGCTGCTCATCGCGGCGACCGGCGGGATCTTCGCCGCCCGGCGGCCCGGCAGCCACGCCGCCAGCATGGTGATGACGATGCCCACCGCGAGGGCCGAGCCGATCGTGCCGGGGGTGATGACCAGCGGCCCGTCCGGCACGGTGGCGCCCAGCGTGCCCATCAGCGACCGCAGCCCGGCCCCGATGCCGATGCCCGCGACCAGACCGGTGACGCCGGCGACCGTGCCGACCACGAACGCCTCGATCAGCACCGAGCGCGTGACCTGCCGACGCGAGGCGCCGACCGCCCGCAGCAGCGCCAGCTCCTTGGTGCGCTGGGCGACCAGCATCGTGAAGGTGTTGGCGATGATGAACGTGCCGACGAAGAGCGAGATACCCGCGAACACCAGCAGGCCCTGGCGCATGCCGCTCATGCCGGAGGCGATCTGCTCGGCCTGGTCGTCGGCGAGCGTCTTGCCGGTGGTGGTCTCGACGAGGTCCTTCGGCAGCGCCTTGTCCAGCGCGGACTTCAGCGCGGCCTGGGTGACACCCGGCTTCGCCTGGACGTCGATCTCGTCGTACGTGCCGGTCTTGCCGAACAGCTGCTGGGCCGTCGGCGTGTCGAACAGGGCGAGGCTGCCGCCGGCGGCGACATTGCCGTCGTCGGTGGTGAAGATGCCGGTGATCTTCGGCGTCAGTACCGGGCCGTCGACCGAGAGGCGCAGGGTGTCGCCCACCTCGTAGCCGGCGCGGCGTGCGGTCTCCGAGTCGATGGCGATCTCGTTCTTGCCCTGCGGTGCGCTGCCGGACTTCAGCGGATACCGGGGGTCCTTGTCGCCCCAGTAGTTCCCGCCCTGCGACTGGAAGCCGTCGCCGATCAGCTTGCCGTCCTTGTCGGCGATGGCGGTGAAGCCGGTGACGACGCCGATCGCGCCGGCGGCGCCCGGAGCCTTCGCGCTCTTGTCGAGCAGCGCGTCGGTGAGCTCGGCGCTCTTGCCGACCTGGTTGCCCTCGCTGTCCTGGTACTCGGGCGTCACGGCCACGTCGACGTGGTCGAAGCCCTTGGCGGAGCTGTTCTGGAAGGCGTCGGAGATGGTGTTGGTGAAGACCAGGGTCCCCGACACGAAGGCCACGCCGAGCATCACGGCGAGCACGGTCATCAGGAGCCGGGCCTTGTGCGCGAGTACGTTGCGCAAGGCGGTACGGAACATGGGAAGTCTCAGTCCGGGGTCGAAGGGTGAGCGGTCGTCAGCTGGTGCGGCCCTTGGCGTCGAACTGCTTCATGAGGTCGAGGACCGAGTCCGCCGTCGGCCCGTACACCTCGTCGACGATCCGTCCGTCCGCGAGGAACACCACCCGGTCCGCGTACGCCGCCGCCACCGGGTCGTGGGTCACCATCACCACCGTCTGCCCCAACTCCCGTACGGAGTTGCGCAGGAAGCCCAGCACCTCGGCGCCGGAACGGGAGTCGAGGTTTCCGGTCGGCTCGTCGCCGAAGATGATCTCGGGCTTGGCGGCCAGCGCACGGGCCACGGCGACACGCTGCTGCTGGCCGCCGGAGAGCTGGGAGGGGCGGTGGCTCAGCCGGTCGGCGAGGCCCACCATCCGGATCACCGAGTCCAGCCACTGCTTGTCGGCCTTGCGGCCCGCGATGTCCATCGGAAGGGTGATGTTTTCCAGGGCGGTCAGCGTCGGCAGCAGGTTGAACGCCTGGAAGATGAAGCCGATCTTGTCGCGGCGCAACTTGGTGAGCTGCTTGTCCTTCAGGGAGCCCAGCTCGGTGTCGCCGATGCGCACCGAACCGGAGGAGAAGGTGTCCAGGCCGGCGACGCAGTGCATGAGGGTGGACTTGCCGGAGCCTGAAGGGCCCATGATCGCGGTGAACTCGGCCTGCCGGAACTCGACGGAGACCCGGTCCAGGGCGACCACCTGGGTCTCGCCCTGTCCGTAGATCTTCGACAGATCCGTGGCGCGCGCGGCCACGGTGGTGGTCCGGCCGGCGACGGGTGTGGTGGTCACGGGGTGGCGCTCCTGTCGGGACGACGGGTTGTGCTTGGGACGTGCTCCATCGTCTCGGCCGTCCGGCGTCGTGTAGTCAGCCGTTGTTCCGGTTCCGGGGACAGACTGCGGTCGGACTGCGGGCGCCCGACTCATACCTGGGGATGACGGACGGGCCCTACGGGATCCCGGACGGGGGCAGCTGTCGAGAACAGGTGGAGCCCCCTCGTTCGGGCGGTGAAATTCCGTCATTCCGCATGCGCGGCCGACTCTCGCACGCAAGGCTACTGGCAAGTGCGGACGGCGCGTGCCGAGTGCTGATGGGCCCTCAGACGTCAATAAAATAAGACAACATCGGTCCGCGCTTCCGCTGTTCGGGGGATGTATCCCGATAGGCTCGGGACCTCGACGCGGAGCCCATGGCCTGCCCGGATGGTGGAACGCAGACACGGCGAGCTTAAACCTCGCTGCCCCTTCGCGGGCGTGCCGGTTCGAGTCCGGCTCCGGGCACCACGCCGTCTGGCCGACCCCCGTCCCCTGTGCTGGGGAGCCGGGGGTCTGTTCGTCCTCCGGAAAGAAAACAAGGCGCCGGGCAGCGAAAAGCCGGGTACTGGATTCCACGCGGCTCGTGCTGGGCACGGGGCTTTCGCGCTCGACCGTTGACACCCGTGGCCCGCCGACGCAGACTCGGACCTCATACGACGCTTGTGAAGTAAATTTCACTCGACGAACAAGGAAACGTGGCAGTGTCGCCCACCCGAAGGGAACACCCGATGCGCACCACCGTCGGCATCATCGGAGCCGGCCCGGCCGGCCTGCTGCTCGCGCGGCTGCTGCACAACGCCGGGATCGACTCGGTCGTGCTGGAATGCCGCGACCGGGCCTACGTCGAACGGCGGCAGCGGGCCGGGATCCTCGAACAGGGGACGGTGGACGTACTGCGCGCGGCCGGGGCCGGGGAGCGGATGGACCGGGAGGGTCTGCGCCACGACGGCATCGAACTGCGCTTCGACCGACGCCGCCACCGCGTCGACTTCCCCGCCCTGACCGGCGGCCGGTCCGTGATGGTGTACGCGCAGACGGAGGTGTGCAAGGACCTCATCGCCCTGCAGCCCAAGGAGGGCGGCCCGCTGCTGTTCGAGGCGGAGGCACTCGCGGTCGAGGACGCGGAGAGCGAGCGGCCGCGCGTGCGTTTCCGGCACGGGGGCAGGGAAGACGTACTGGAGTGCGAGTACGTCGTCGGATGCGACGGTTTCTGGGGCGTCGCCCGTAAGGCGGTGCCGGCCTCGCTGTCCCGCGTGTTCGAACGGACGTACCCGTTCGGGTGGCTCGGCATCCTCGCCGACGTACCGCCCTCGCACGACGAGCTGGTCTACGCCCGGCACGACCGCGGCTTCGCCCTGCTGTCCATGCGGTCGACGTCCGTGTCCCGTCTCTACCTCCAAGTGCCGGACGGCACGGACGCCGAGGAGTGGGACGACGACGAGATCTGGGCGGAGCTGGAGCGACGCTTCGAGACCGCCGACGACTGGCGGCTGCGGCGCGGGCCCATCACCCAGAAGTCGGTCACGCCGATGCGGTCCTTCGTGCACGAGCCGATGCGACACGGACGGCTCTTCCTCGCCGGCGACGCCGCGCACATCGTGCCGCCGACCGGGGCCAAGGGCCTCAACCTGGCCGTCGGTGACGTCGTCACCTTCGCGCGGGCCCTGACACACCATAAGGAGACGGGCTCGGCCGAGCTGCTCGACGCCTACTCGGAGACCTGCCTGCGCCGCGTCTGGCAGGCCGAGCGGTTCTCGTACGACATGACGACGCTCCTGCACCGGGCCCCGGACGCCAGCCCCTTCGAGGACCGGCTCCAGCTCGCCCGGCTGGAACGGATCGCCACCTCGCGGGCCGCGGAGACCGACCTCGCCGAGGCCTACACGGGGTTCCCGTTGCACTGACCCCCGCTCACCTGTGAGGCTTGATCACCGGCCGGTTCCGGCCATGTACCGAGTTCGTCAGGAATGACGCCCTCCGCTGGCGGGAATCACGCACCCGGCTAGCGTGTTGCGCAGCACGAGGGGGAAAGATCCTCCCCAAGCACTAGGGTGATTCTTTTGCCTGTCCATTACTCTTGGGCCAGAGCCACGCAGGGTGGCCATGGAGGAGTGAAATGAGGAGCAGCAACCCGGTCTTCTCGCGACGGGGGTTCAGCCGCGACAACGGCTACGCGGGCTTCAACACCGCGCCGCAGGCCGGGGGCGCAGCTGTAGGCACCCAGGGCAACCCGTACGCCCAGCCCGGCGCCGGTAACCCGTACGCGCAGAACCCCTACGCCCAGAACCCGTACGCGCAGCAGGACCTGCAGTACGGCGCCCCGCCGCAGGCTCCGGCCGGCACCGGCCGGATGACGATGGACGACGTCGTCATGCGCTCGGCGATGACGCTCGGCACGGTCGTCGTCGGTGCCGTCCTCGCCTGGGCACTGCTGCCGGTGTCGTCCAGCAGCTACGGCCTGGCGATCGGCGCCGCGCTCATCGCCTTCGTCCTGGCGATGGTCCAGTCGTTCAAGCGCAAGGCCTCGCCCGCGCTGATCCTGTCCTACGCCGCGTTCGAGGGTGTCTTCCTCGGCGTGTTCAGCGAGATGTTCAACAGCCGCTGGTCCGGCGCGCCCTTCCAGGCGGTGCTCGGCACGATGGCGGTCACGGGCGCCACGCTGCTCATCTACAAGGCCGGCTGGATCCGCGTCACCGCGCGGTACGCCCGGATCGGTATGGCGATCGCCATCGCCTTCGTCCTGGTCATGGCCGTCAACCTGCTGCTGGTCGCCTTCGGTGTCGCCGAGGACGGCGGTCTGCGCAGCATGGGCCCGCTCGGTGCGATCGTCGGCATCATCGCGATCGTGCTCGGCGCGTTCTTCCTGACCCTCGACTTCAAGCAGATCGAGGACGGCATCGCCTACGGTGCGCCGCGCGAGGAGTCCTGGCTGGCCGCGTTCGGTCTGACCATGACGCTGGTGTGGATCTACATCGAGATGCTGCGCCTGGTCGCCATCTTCAGCGGCGACGACTGAGCGGCGCTGCGCTGCTGAACGCCGACGCGTGAACGCATGAAAGGGCCCCGGGTTCACCCGGGGCCCTTTTCGCTGTCTCTGTGCGCGCTCAGAGCAGTTTGCGCGCGGCCCTCCTCAGGTCGTACTCGTGGATGATCGCCTTGGCGTGGCCGTACGCGAGGTCGTACTCGTGACGCAGCCAGCTGACCTTCTCCTCGAAGCGGAGAGCGGGCCCTTCTTCGACGGTGCGCAGCCAGTCGGCGACTTCACGACCGGTGCAGTGGGGGATACGGGCGAGCAGATTGCGATGGGTCTCCTCGGAGAAGACTTGGGACATCGGCGCCTCCGGAAGCAATCGGGTGTAAGCCGGTCCTTCAGGTCACCGTGCCTGAGCGTTCGTCTGTTGGCAACAGTGCGGGTAGCCTGCCGGCGTGGTTGATACGACGCGTCTGATCAGTGCGGTTGATCAATTTGCGGATCGGTTGAGGGCGGCGCCGCAGAGTCGGTTGCAGCGGGGCGCTGCCGCTGAGGCGTTGGCGCTGGCCAGGGAGCTGGCCCGGCGGGCGCAGTCGGTGGAGGCGCCGGGGAGCGAGCCTCGGGAGATGCCGGATGCGGGGATGTTCGCGGCGGCCGACCAGATCAGTGTCGCGGGGCGGGATCTGGCCGTTGTGCTGACGAGTGAGGCTGAGGTGGAGGAGGCCGTGCGGGTGGTGGGGGAGGCGCAGAAGCGGGCAGGGGTGTGACGGCTTGGTCGCGGGTGCGGGTGCGTGGCGGGTTGCTCGCGCAGTTCCCCGCGCCCCTGATGGCGTCGCCCTGCTCTGCGTTCTAGAACGACGCTATGACCCTGTCCGCCAGGATGTACACCGTCTCCCCGCCGCACGTGAACGTCAGGGTGTACGCGCCCGAGAGGCCCGAGCCGCCCAGGAGGGCCGGGGTCTCGCCGGAGCGGAGGGCCGCGGCGAGGCGTTCGGCGGTTTCGCGGTGGCCCGGGGTCATGCAGAGGGTCGTACCGTCGGCGAAGACGTAGACGTCGAGGGTGCCCAGCGGGCCGGGGCGGACGTCGGTGAGTTCGACGCCGGACGCGGCCAGTTCCTCCAGGATGGACACCGTGCGCTCGTGGTCGCCCACGACCGGTGACGGGGTCGGTGTGAAGTCGGGGTGGGAGGGGTGGCGGCGGCGGGCCGCGGCCAGTTCGGGGGACTCGCCGGCGAACTCGTCCGGCTCGGCGCCGGGCTCGGTCACCGGCTCCAACGGCTCCAGGCCCGCGAAGTCGGCCTGCCGGGGGAGGAAGAGGTCGTGGTCGGTCAGGCCGCCCAGCAGCGAGGGCGCGTCGGAGACGTCACGGGCCTCCTGGGCGGCCCAGAAGGCGCGCGCCTCGGCCAGCTCCCGCTCCCGCTCCTCGGCCAGCGCCTCGGCCACGGCCGCGCGTATCTCCTCGGTGTCGGCGGCGGTGCGGGCGGCGGGCAGCAGTTTGCGGGCGGCGGCGCGGCCTTCGGCGAGTTCCGTGTGCAGGGCCGCGACCTGGCGGCGCAACTGCATGAGGGTGCGCAGGACGGCTACGCCCACGGCGCCCGTGGCGGCCGTGGTGACCAGCAAGGCGATCGGCATGGCGCTCACTGACGTACTCCCGGTTCAAGGTCGACCCCCGACTTCCTACATCAGCTTGATGGGTGAACTAACCAGCTGTCAGTGCGTAACGTCACGAAACGGACAGGACTTTGCGTCAGGTGTTTCGGCTGGAACTGCTCTGACCTGCGGTGATCCCTGTGGCGAGGGAGATAGGTCACATCCTGGGGGAGATTGGGTCACAAAACGGCCCAGAACCCCGGTGATTGCGGAGTTCTGGGCCAATGCGTGACGGCGGGTGGTGTGCCGGTCACCCAGGGGGTACGAGGGTCAGCTGAGGCGCTCGATCACCATCGCCATGCCCTGGCCACCGCCGACGCACATCGTCTCCAGGCCGAACTGCTTGTCGTGCCACTGCAGGGAGTTGATGAGCGTGCCGGTGATCCGGGCGCCGGTCATGCCGAAGGGGTGGCCGACGGCGATGGCGCCGCCGTTGACGTTCAGCTTCTCCAGCGGGATGTTCAGGTCGCGGTAGGAGGGGATCACCTGCGCGGCGAAGGCCTCGTTGATCTCGACGAGGTCGATGTCGTCGATGGTCAGGCCGGCGCGGGCGAGGGCCTGCTTGGACGCCTCGACGGGGCCGTAGCCCATGATCTCGGGAGAGAGGCCGGAGACGCCGGTGGAGACGATCCGGGCGAGCGGGGTCAGGCCCAGCTCGCGGGCCTTGGTGTCGGACATGATGATCAGGGCCGCGGCGCCGTCGTTGAGGGGGCAGCAGTTGCCGGCGGTGACCAGGCCGTCGGGGCGGAAGACCGGCTTCAGGCCCGCGACGCCCTCCAGGGTGACGCCGGCGCGGGGGCCGTCGTCCTTGCTGACGACCGTGCCGTCGGGGAGCGTCACCGGGGTGATCTCGCGCTCCCAGAAGCCCTTCTTGATGGCTTCCTCGGCGAGGTTCTGCGAGCGGACGCCGAACTCGTCCATCTCCTGGCGGGTCACGCCCCACTGCCGGGCCAGGTTCTCCGCCGTCTGGCCCATCGCGATGTACGGGTCGGGGACCAGGCCGTCCTCGCGCGGGTCGTGCCAGGTCGAGCCCTCGGACTGGGCGACCGCGGCGGTGCGGGCCTCGGCGTCGGCGAAGAGCGGGTTGCGCGTGTCGGGCAGGCTGTCGGAGTTTCCCTTGGCGAAGCGGGAGACCGTCTCGACGCCGGCCGAGATGAAGACGTCGCCCTCACCGGCCTTGATGGCGTGCAGGGCCATGCGGGAGGTCTGGAGCGACGAGGAGCAGTAGCGGGTGATCGTGCAGCCCGGCAGGTGGTCCATGCCCATCTGCACGGCGACGATCCGGCCGAGGTTGTTGCCCTGCTCGCCGCCGGGCAGGCCGCAGCCGAGCATCAGGTCGTCGATGTCCTTCGGGTCCAGCTCGGGGACCTTGGCGAGGGCTGCCTGGATGATCGTGGCGGTGAGGTCGTCGGGGCGCAGGTCCTTGAGGGAGCCCTTGAAGGCGCGGCCGATGGGGGAGCGGGCGGCAGAGACGATCACGGCTTCGGGCATCACGGCTCCATTGGCGTACGGGATGGGCAGGGCTGGTTGGGAAGTTACCCGTACGTATGCGCGAGGTCACTGGTGTCGTGGTGTGACACGGACCGCAATTTTCTAAGCGCTTGCTTTTCTACCGCCGGAGTCGGCGCTACGACGGCTGCGGTGACGGCTCCGCCTCCGTCACCCGCCGCCTGCGCCTGCGCTTCAGCAGGGCCCACGGCCCGCGCGGGCCCGTCGGCATGGCGGCCGTGACCTCCGTACCGGCCTCCGAGGCCGCCTCCGCCGCCGCCCGGGCCACCGGCAGGAAGCCCTCGCGGCGGGTGGCGTCGGGGCGCTCCTCCTCCGCCGGCCACAGGCCCAGGGCGGCGCAGACCGTGGGCAGGACGGCCATCGCGGCGGTGGCGTAGCCCTCGGCGGAGGGGTGGTAGTTGTCCGGGCCGAACAGCTCGCGCGGGTTCGCGGCGAACTCGGGGCCCAGCATGTCGCCCAGCGAAACCGTGCGGCCGCCCTGCTCGACGACTCCGATCGTCTGGGCGGCCGCCAGCTGGCGGGAGGCGCGTCTGGCCAGCCAGCGCAACGGCTGCTGCACCGGCTCGATCGTGCCCAGGTCGGGGCAGGTGCCGACGACCACCTCGGCGCCGGCCGTGCGCAGGCGCCGTACCGCCGCCGACAGGTGGCGCACCGAGCGGGTGGGCGGGATGCGGTTGGTGACGTCGTTCGCGCCGACCATGATCACGCAGATGTCGGGGATCCGGTCCTGGTCCGCGAGGACCAGCGTCACCTGGCGGTCCAGGTCGTCGGACATCGCGCCGGGCAGGGCGACGTTGCGCAGGTCGACGGGGCGCTCCGCGACCGCGGCGAGGCCCGAGGCGAGTAGCGCGCCCGGGGTCTGGCCGGCGCGGTGGACGCCCTGGCCGGCGGCGGTGGAGTCGCCGAGCAGGGTGAGCAGGAGGGGCGGGACGGCCGGGGTGTCGTACGCACGTCCGTACCGCCCGTTCGCGTTCGGCACGTACGGCGTCGAACCGTTGCCCACCTGGCGCCGCGCCAGCTGCACCTCGGCCAGCACCAGGCCGACGACCGCCGCACCGGCCAGGCCGATGCCGCCACCGCCGTACGCCGCACCGGCTGCGATGCGCCGGGCCACTCTCGCCCTCGACATCCTGGTCATGCGTCGCCGACACCTCCTCGCACCCGTACACCCACTCCTTGCCCCGAAGCGAGCCCCCGCCAATCTCAACGGCGAGTGAACGCCGGTGCCAGGCCATAGGCTGGCGCTACCACGACCACCTCTTCTGCAGCATCCGGAGACAACGGTGCAGTTCCACGACTCGATGATCAGTCTCGTCGGCAACACCCCGCTGGTGAGGCTCAACAACGTGACCAAGGGCATCAGGGCGACCGTCCTGGCCAAGGTCGAGTACTTCAACCCCGGCGGTTCCGTGAAGGACCGCATCGCGCTGCGCATGATCGAGGCCGCGGAGGAGAGCGGCGCGCTCAAGCCCGGCGGCACGATCGTGGAGCCGACCAGCGGCAACACCGGGGTGGGGCTGGCGATCGTGGCGCAGCAGAAGGGCTACAAGTGCATCTTCGTGTGCCCCGACAAGGTGTCCACGGACAAGATCAACGTGCTGCGGGCGTACGGCGCCGAGGTCGTCGTCTGCCCGACGGCCGTCGCGCCGGAGCACCCGGACTCGTACTACAACGTCTCCGACCGGCTGGTGCGCGAGACGCCGGGCGCCTGGAAGCCGGACCAGTACTCCAACCCCAACAACCCGCTGTCCCACTACCACTCGACCGGCCCCGAGCTGTGGGACCAGACGGAGGGGAAGATCACCCACTTCGTGGCCGGCGTCGGCACCGGCGGCACCATCTCCGGGACCGGGCGCTACCTGAAGGAAGTCAGCGACGGCCGGGTCAAGGTCGTCGGCGCCGACCCCGAGGGTTCCGTGTACTCGGGCGGGTCCGGGCGGCCGTACCTCGTCGAGGGCGTCGGTGAGGACTTCTGGCCGACGGCGTACGACCGGACGATCGCCGACGAGATCGTCGCCGTGTCCGACAAGGACTCCTTCCAGATGACCCGGCGTCTCGCCAAGGAGGAGGGACTGCTGGTCGGCGGCTCGTGCGGGATGGCCGTGGTCGCCGCGCTGCGGGTCGCCGAGCGGCTCGGCGAGGACGATGTGGTCGTCGTACTGCTGCCGGACAGCGGACGCGGGTACCTGAGCAAGATCTTCAACGACGAGTGGATGGCCGACTACGGCTTCCTGGAGGACACCGGTCCGAGCGCCCGCGTCAGCGATGTGCTCAACGACAAGGAGGGCGGCGCCATGCCGTCCCTGGTCCACATGCACCCGGACGAGACGGTCGGCCAGGCCATCGAGGTGCTGCGCGAGTACGGCGTCTCGCAGATGCCGATCGTCAAGCCGGGCGCCGGTCACCCGGACGTGATGGCCGCCGAGGTCGTGGGCTCGGTCGTCGAACGGGAGCTGCTGGACGCGCTGTTCACCAAGAGCGCCTCGCTCGACGACCCGCTGGAGAAGCACATGTCGGCGCCGCTGCCGCAGGTCGGCTCCGGCGAGTCGGTCGGGGACCTGATGTCCGTGCTCGGTACGGCGGACGCGGCGATCGTCCTCGTGGAGGGCAAGCCGAAGGGTGTGATCAGCCGGCAGGACCTGCTGGCCTTCCTCGCCAAGACCGCGAAGTAGCGGCAAACCGCCGGTGAACGGGCCATGTTGGCGGCGAACTTGCGGTGACGTGCGCGTTTGTTGGTCTTCTCGGAAGTGGTACGAGCGCGTCACGTTCGCGCAGCACCCGCTTAACACGGGTCCTGCACATTAGTGGGTGTCGGCAGGGCGGGAGCGGCTCCCCGCCCAGGCCGGCCCGTAAGGCGCCAAGGACCTCCGGAGCGGCTCCCGGACCTCCATGGACGCCACGGACGCGCAGGCTTGGCCCTGACCCGGCCCGCGTCCCTCGCGGGGACCGCCGTCGTCCCGCCCCCCGGCAACGGGGGTGCGGCGGTCCCCGCGCATAGCTTTTTCCCCCGCTGTGTCTCCGGGGTCAGTCTTCCCAGTCGCTGTCCTTGTTCGCATGGCGGCGCCTGCCGAACAGCCCCGGGTTGACGCGGGCGGCCTGGAAGGCGTTGACGCCGACGATGCCGGCCCAGGCGACGAGCAGGCCGGGCAGGTCGGCCACGCCGCCGCCGATCGCGGAGAGCGGCACCGCCAGGACCAGCGAGACGATGCCGAAGCCGAAGCGCTCGCCCCAGGAGTCCGTCGGCTTCGACGACCGCGAGTCCCGGGCCACCACCATCTGCTGCTCGGCCAGCTGCCGCCGCAGCCGGCGCTCCACGGCCCCGTCGATGCGCTGATCGACCTTCTCCAGGAACGAGTCGACCAGCGCGGACTCGTACTCCTCGCCCAGTTCCCTGCGCGCCTGCAGGGTGGCGTTGAGTTCCCTCTTCAGCTCGGTGTCCCGCGCGTCCATTCCGCTCATGCCCTTCACGGTAGGCAGCGCGGACGCCGACCGCACTGGGGTTAGCCCCCGTGTCGGCGACGGGTCAGCCGGTCGCCGCGAGGCCCTTGCGCTCGGCGTAGGCGTTCGCCACCTCCTCCGGGTCCTTCTTGTCCTTGTCGACCTGGCGGTTCAGCTCGGTGAGGTCGGCCGTGGTGAGGACGTTGCCGAGTTCGGCGAGCGCCTTGCGGACCGTCGAGTCGGCCTTGCGGTCGGCGATGAGGGGGACGACGTGCTGGCCGGGGACGAGGTTCTTCGGGTCGGTCAGGACCACCCAGTCGTTCTCCTGGATGTCGGTGTCGGTGGTGAAGAGGTTGGCCACGTCGACGTCGCCCTTCTTCAGGGCGCCCTTGACCAGTGGTCCGGAGGAGTCGAGTGACTTGAACTCCTTGAACTCGACGCCGTATACGTCCTTGAGGCCGACGACCCCCACCTGACGCTTCTTCACCTCCGGCGCCGCGCCGATGACCAGCCTGCCGTTCTGCTTCTTCAGGTCGGCCAGGGAGGTCAGGCCGTACTTCTGGGCCGTCTCCCGGGTCACCGCGAAGGCGTCCGAGTCCTCCGCCCTGCCGTACGGCAGCACCTGGAGGCCGGCGGGGAGAGCCATGGTGAGGGCGTTCTGCATCTCGCCCTCCTCCGTCGCCGTCGCCTTGGGGTCGACGTAGTGCAGCAGGGCGCCCTGGTACTCGGGGAGGAGGTCGATGTCGCCGCCCCGGATGGCGGGGATGAGGATCTCGCGGGTGCCGAGGTTGGGGCGGACGGTCGTTTTCACCCCGGCGGCCTCCAGGACGGCCGCGTACAGATACCCGAGCACCTGGTTCTCGGTGAAGTTGGCCGTGCCGATGGTGAGGCCGCCCTTGCTGGAGCCGCCGCCGGAGGTGGTGGTGCCCTCGCCTTCGAGGGAGGTGATGCCGCCGGCGCAGGCGGAGAGGGCGGTGACGGAGCCTGCGGCGAACAGGCCGCCGAGGAGCGTACGACGGTTCATGTCGGGGTTCCCTACGCGGTGCGGTGTCGGAAGAGGGCGCGCTGGAGGGCGGAGAGCGCGAGGTCGAGGGCGATGGCGACGACGGCGACCAGCACCGCGCCGCCGAGCACCTGCACCAGGTCGCGCTGGGCGAGGCCGTCGAAGACGTACCGGCCGAGGCCGCCGAAGGAGACGTACGCGGCGATGGTCGCCGTGGCCACGACCTGGATGAGTGCCAGGCGCAGGCCCGTCATGATCAGGGGCAGGGCGAGCGGCAACTCGACCTGGAGCAGTACCTGGTGGCCGCGCATGCCCTGGCCGCGGGCGGCGTCGCGGACGTCGGGGTCCACCGCCGTCATGCCCGCGTACGTGTTGGTGACGATCGCCGGGACCGCGAGGGCGACCAGCGCGACGTACACCGGCCACATGGACAGGCCGCTGGCCAGGAAGACCAGCACGACCAGGCCGACGGTGGGCAGGGCGCGGCCGAAGGACGCCAGGTTGATGGCGAGGAAGGCGCCCCGGCCGGTGTGGCCGATGAGCAGGCCCAGCGGGAGGCCGATCGCGGCGGCGATGAGGGTGGCCAGCAACGAGTACTGGAGGTGTTCGGCCAGGCGGTGCGCGATGCCGTCCGGGCCCGACCACTGTTCGCCGCTGGTCAGCCAGGTGCCGAGGTTCGTGAGGAGTTCGTACATCTCAGGCTCGCCGCCTCGTCCACGGGGTCAGTACGTACTGCACGGCCACCAGCAGCGCGTCCGCGACCACCGCGAGGAGCAGCGTGAGGGCCACTCCCGCGATCACCGGGGTCGGGAAGTTGCGCTGGAAGCCGTCGGTGAAGAGCTGGCCGAGGCCGCCGTCGCCGATGTAGGTCGCCACGGAGACGAGGGAGATCGACATGACGGTGGCGATGCGGACGCCCGCCATGATCACGGGGAGGGCCAGCGGGAACTCGACCGTGAGCAGGGTGCGCAGGGGGCGGGTGCCCATGGCCTGCGCCGCTTCCTTGGTCTTCGTCGGGACCGAGTCCAGGCCTTCGACGGTGTTCCGGAGCAGGACGACCAGGGTGTAGATCGTCAGGCCGATGACGGTGGTGGTGCGGGTCAGGCCGCTGACCGGGAGCAGCAGCACGAAGATCGCGATCGACGGGATGGTGAACAGGACGTTCGACAGGCCGAGCAGGAAGCCGCGCAGGGGGCGGATCCGGTGGGCCACGACGGCCAGCGGGAGCGAGATCAGCAGTCCGAGGAGGACCGCGGTGAGGGCCGCCTGGAGGTGGGAGACGGTCAGGGCGGTGAGGTCGTCGGTGTGGTCGGATATCCACGACCAGTCGATGGTCATGCGGCCAGTACCTCGCCGTGCGCCCGGTTCGCGTGCTCGTGGATGTCGTCGCGGGAGGAGACGCCGGTGAGGACGCCGTCCGCGTCGACGCGGGCGACGAGGCCGGTGGGGGAGGCGACCGACTCGTTGAGCGCGGACAGCAGGGAGTCGGTGTCCCGCAGTGGTCGTACGGGGAGCCGGGTGTCGTCGGCGGCCCAGTGCAGGGGCCTGCGGGCCTCGTCGAGTACGAGGGTCCAGGTGCCGCCTTCCGGTGCCGCGCCCTGCGGGACGGGCGCCAGGGCCCTGAGCGAGAGCAGCTTCAGGCCGCGCTCGGCGCCGAGGAAGTCCGCCACGAAGTCGTCGGCGGGACGGGCGAGGAGTTCGGCGGGCGGGGCGCACTGGACGAGGTGGCCGCCGGTGCGGAAGATCGCGATGCGGTCGCCCAGGCGGACGGCCTCGTCGATGTCGTGCGTGACGAAGACGATGGTCTTGCTCAACTCCTTCTGGAGCCTGAGCAGTTCGTCCTGGAGCTGGGTGCGGACCACCGGGTCGACCGCGCCGAACGGCTCGTCCATCAGCAGCACGGGCGGATCGGCGGCCAGCGCGCGGGCGACGCCGACGCGCTGCTGCTGGCCGCCGGAGAGCTGGTGCGGGTAGCGCCGGCCGGTCTCGGCGGGCAGGCCGACGGTTTCGAGGAGTTCGGCCGCCTTCGCGCGGGCCTTGCGGCGGCCCCAGCCGAGCAGCAGCGGCACGGTGGCGATGTTGTCCAGCACCGTGCGGTGCGGGAAGAGGCCCGACTGCTGGATGACGTAGCCGATGGACCGGCGCAGCTCGGCGGCGTCCTGCCGCTGGACGTCCTTGCCGCCGACGCGGATGGTGCCGGAGGTCGGTTCGACCATCCGGTTGATCATCCGCAGGGTGGTCGTCTTGCCGCAACCGGAGGATCCGACGAGCACGGTCACGCCGCCTTCCGGCATCCGGAGGGTGAGGTCGTGAACTGCTGTGGTGCCGTTGGGGAAGCGCTTGTGGACCGCGTCGAACTGGATCATGAGATGTCCCTTGCCCGGCCTGTATAACGTCATGCAGAGTTCTTGGTGTCTGAATAGGTTGTCAATGCTCCGACGTTAATCCGTGGTTACGGATGACCGGTGGGCAAGATCAAGTGTCCGGATTGAGGAGGGTTCGCGCGTGATGTCGTCTCGAATCGTGGACGCCCCGGAGAGTGCCGCGACGGACCTCGTGGTCCTCGACGGGCGTGGGGCGGGTGTCGCGGACGTCGTCCGGCTGGCCGACGGGCACGCACGGCCGGTGCCCGGGACCGAGGCGCTGAAGCGCGCGGAGGAGTCCTGGGACGCCGCCCGCATGATCGCCGCGACCGGACGCGTGTACGGCCGCTCCACCGGCGTCGGCGCCAACCGGAACGAGCCCGTGCCCACCGAGGACGCCGCCGCGCACGGACTGCGGCTGCTGCGCAGCCACGCCGGCGCCATCGGCGAGGAGCTGCCCGCCCGGCAGGTGCGGGCCATGCTCGCCATACGCGCCAACCAGCTGCTGGCGGGCGGCGCAGGGCTGCGGCCCTCCGTCGTCACCGCGCTGTGCGAGGCGCTGACGGCCGGGGCGTACCCGGTGGTGAACGAGTTCGGGTCGGTCGGCACCGGCGACATCGCCGCGCTGGCGCAGGTCGGCCTGGCGCTGGCGGGGGAGCACCCCTGGCGGGGCGTCGGCGCGCCCGAGGCGCAGCCGCTGGACAACAACGACGCGCTCGCGCTGATCAGCAGCAACGCCCTCACCCTCGGCCAGTCCGCGCTCGCCCTGCACGAACTGCGGGGCCTGCTCGCCGCCACCCAGGTCGTCGCCGCGCTGTCCCTGCTCGCCGTCGACGGCTCCCACGAGGCGTACGCCGCGCCCGTGCACGCCGCCCGCCCGCACCGCGGCACGGCCGACGTCGCCCGCCGGATGCGGCAGCTGATCGGCGCCGCCGATCGGCCGCACCCGCCGCTCGGCCGCATCCAGGACCCGTACGGCTTCCGCTGCCTGCCCCAGATCCACGGCCCCGCGCACGACGCCGCCGACGCCCTCGAAGACGTCCTCACCGTCGAGATCAACGCGGCCGCCGAGAACCCGCTGATCTCCCCCGAGGACATGGCCGCCTACCACCACGGCGGCTTCTACCAGGCCCAACTCGCCCTCGCCCTGGACCACTTCAGGCTCGCCATAACGCAGGTCGCCCGCCTGTCGACGTCCCGGCTGTCGACGTTGAACGAGCCCGCCTTCACCCGCCTGCGCCCCTTCCTCGCCGACCACGAGCCCGCCTCCTCCGGGGTGATGATCCTGGAGTACGCCGCCGGCGCCGCCCTCGGTGATCTGCGGGCCTTCTCCGCGCCCGCGTCGCTCGGCCACGCTGTACTCTCCCGAGGCGTCGAGGAACAGGCCAGCTTCGCCTCGCTCGCCGCACGTCAGACACTGCGCGCGTGCCGCGCGTACCGTCTCGTCGTCGGCTGCGAACTCGTCGCCGCCGTACGGGCGTTGCGCCAGCGCGACCTGCGGCCCGAACCGGACCTCCCGGCGGGCCGGGCGCTGGAACTCGCCGAGTCGGTGCTGGACGCGGACCCGGCGGACCGGCCGCTCACGCACGACGTCACGCTGGCCGCCGAACTGCTCGACCGGTTCACGGACATCTGGAGGGGGAGCACGTCATGAGCGCGGACACGAACACGGGTGTGCCGGACAGCCCGGCGGCGCGGTTGCAGGCGCTGTTCGAGGGGCACCGGCTGACACCGACCCAGCGGCGTATCGCGCACAGCATGGTGCGGCGGGCCGCCGACGTGCCGTTCCTGTCCAGCGTCGAGCTGGCCGAACTGGCCGGGGTCAGCCAGCCGTCCGTGACCCGCTTCGCGGTCGCCCTCGGCTTCGACGGCTACCCCGCCCTGCGCAGGCACCTGCGCGAGGTCGCGCCCGTCGAACAACCGGCGGACGCGGCGTCGTACAACGAGTACCAGCAGGCCGTCGAGGCCGAGATCGAGAACCTCAAGCACCTCGCCGAACTGCTCGCCGACCCCCGGCCCGTGCAGGACGCCGGGCGGCTGCTGGCCGCCTCCCGCCCGCTGCCGGTGCTGGGCCTCAGGGCGGCCGCCTCCCAGGCCTACGGCTTCGCGTACTTCGCCGCCAAGGTCCATCCGGACGTACGTCTGCTCAACGAGGGCGGCACGATGATCCACGACCGGATCGACGGCGCCGCACGGGCGGGCGCCTCGGCGCTGCTGTGCTTCGCGCTGCCCCGGCATCCCCGGGAGGTCGTGGACACCCTGGCCTACGCGAAGGAGGCCGGGCTGACGGTGGTGACCGTCGCCGACTCGGCCTTCGCGCCGGTCGCCAAGGTGTCCGACCTGCTGCTGCCCGCCGCCGTCGGCACCGGGCTCGCCTTCGACACGGCGTGCGCGCCGATGCTGCTGGGGCGGGTGCTGCTGGAGGCGATGTGCGACGACCTGCCGGACGCGCAGGCCCGGCTTGAGGAGTTCGACGCGCGGGCGGCGGCGCGGGGGCTGTTCGTGGAGTGACGTTGCCGCCGCCGGCTTCTCAGACTCGTCTCACCTTGCCTCGCTAGCGTGCCTGTTCTAGAGGTCTAAGGGTTCTGAGGTTTTCAGACCTGAGGCAACGTTGGACACGTGAGACGGGAGGCTGAACGTGGTGCGCGGAGGACAGGGGCTGGCTCGGGTGGCCTGCGTCGTACGGGCCGGGGCCGCACCACTGTGGTGGCTGGGCGTGTTCGCGGCCGGCATCGGCGTACTGGTGCCGGGCCTGACGGGGCGCCGGATCGGCGTCATGGCCGGGGCCGTGCTGTTCATCCTGGCGGCGGCCCTCGTGGCGTACGCGCGCCGCGGACGGTATGTCGCCCTCGCCCGCGGCGCCGCCCGCGCCGCCAAGCAGGACGTGCTCCAGGACCGCGCAGTGACCGTGCGCAACTGGCGGCGCGGGCACCGCTGGTGGCTGCTGCTCGCCTTCCTCACCGCGCTGGGCGGCTCCTTCGCCGTGCCCGCCGCGGGCGGCATGCTGCTCGCCGGGTGCGGTGTGGGGCTGTGGCTGAAGGCGGCGTGGCTCGGGCGGCGCGAGCGGGCCGCCGAGGAGCTGCTGTGGGTGCGCGTCGACTGGCTGAGCGGGGGCCTGGGCGGTGGCGGGGGCCGTCCGGTCGGCAAGGCCGTGAAGGCCTTCCGCAGCACGGGCATCGCGGCGGGCGACGCGGCGCCGGGCGGTTCCCGTCGCCGCACCGCCGCGCTGGTCTGAGCGGCGGGCCTCAGACTTCGAGTTGCTCCTCGATTCGGCGCAGCTGGTGGCGGGCCATCGCGAGGTTGGCGCGCTTGGCGTCCAGGACGAGGTAGAGGAAGAGTCCGTTGCCGCCGCGGCCGCTGAGGAGGCGGATCAGGTGGTACTGGTCCGACAGCGTGATCAGGATGTCCTCGATCTGGGCCTTGAGCCCGAGGTGTTCCATCGTGCGCATCTTGGCGCGGACCACGTCGGTGTTGCCCGCGGCGGCGACGTTGAGGTCGAAGCTCTTGCTGCCGCCCATCGTGCCGAGGGCCATGCCGCTGGTGTAGTCGACGAGGGCGACTCCGGTGGCGCCTTCGATGGAGGCGAGGGCTTCCTTCAGGGCGGTCTCGGTGTTGGCCATGGTGGTTGGGTTCCTCTCAACTTTCCGTGGTGGTGGGTGCGTTCGTGGGGGTGCGGGGAGTTCGGCGGACGGGCTTCTGGCGGGTGGTGGGGGCCGTCGCGGGCTTGGCGGGGAGAACGGGCGGGGCCGGGGGCAGGCTGTCGACCAGCTCGCCGATGCGGGCGCCGGTGCGGCGGCCCTCCAGGTGCAGTCGGCCGACGTTGACGCGGTCCTCGGCGAGCAGCGTCAGTACGGCGGTGTGGCCCGCGGCGTACGTCGCCACGTAGCCGCGGACGCCGCGGACCAGCAGTTCACGCAGCTCGCCCCGGCCGGTCGCGTCCGTGACCCGGACCGCGACGCCGAGTGCGGCGGCGGTGAGCGCGGCGAGGCCCTCCGGTTCGACGCCGGGGGTGTCGTGGGCGATGACCAGGCCGTCCACGCTGGCGGCGAGGGCGCCGGTCAGTTGGGGGACGCGGGCTCTCAGCCGGCGGAGTTCGTCGAGGATCGGGGGTTCCACCGCCATCAGGGCTCTCCTCTCGGCGGGCGGTCGAGGCGGTTGTCGGGGTGTGGGTGCGGGCGGCGTGGGGTGCGGTGGCGTCTGGTGCGGTGGCGTCGGCTGTGGTGGCGTCGGCCGGCGTGCGGGCTGTCGCGGTTGCTGCCGCTCAAAGGGCCTCCAGCGCATCCCTGACCCTCTTCAGCAGTTCGATGTCGGGCTGTTGGGCCGGGTGTTGGGCGGAGTGTTGGGCGGAGTGGGGGCCGACGGGTGTGATGTCGGCCGGGGTTGTGGGGGCGGGGTGGCCGGGCGGGGTGGGGGCACCGGGGCCCGGGTCCGGGTCCGGGTGCTCGGGCTGCTTCGGCCAGGGGGCGTCCGTGCCGGGTGGTGCCGGGCGGGGCTGCTTCGGCCAGGAGGCGTCCGTGCCGGGTGGTGCCGGGCGGGGCTGCTTCGGCCAGGGGGCGTCCGTGTCCGGCGGTGCCGGGCGGGGGGCCACCAGGCCGGCTGCTGCCAGGCGGCGTATGGCCACCAGGGTGTGGAAGGCCGGTCTGCCCAGGTCGCGGGCGATGTCCGCCGCCGTGCGCAGGCCGTCCACGCGGGCCAGCACCGCGCTCTGCCGGGGTGCGACCGCCGGGGCGGCGGCGGTGTCGAGGCGTTCCAGGGGCGCGCTGTCGGTCGTCGGGTCCGGCCAGATGCGGTGCAGCAGGGCGCGGCGGCGGAGCGTCTCGTGTTCGACGGCGCCGACCGGGACCGGGTGCACGGAACCGAGCCAGTGAGTGGTGCCGTACCGGAAGCGGCCCGGGGTGCTGCTGGGCGCGAGCGCGAAGTACGCGGCGTCGTACAGCGCGCTGAGGTGACACAACTCCAGCGCGCCCGGGGCGATTCGGCCGCCGTCGAGGAGGACGCGGTCGGCGGTGTCCGGCTCGTCGGCCCGGTCGACGGCGTCCTGCCAGGCCTGCGCGTCGAGCGTGCCGTGGGCCGTCAGGAGCACGTCGAGACCGGGTGCGAGGGGGCTCTCGGCGTGCACGACCCGCCCCTCGGCGAGGTACAGGGTGCCGGTCGCGCGGACCAGGACGCCGGTGGCGCGCTCGGCGGCGAGGCGGGTGAGCATCGGGGAGACGCCGC
The DNA here is from genome assembly GCF_015712165.1 of Streptomyces spinoverrucosus. NCBI lineage: Bacteria > Bacillati > Actinomycetota > Actinomycetes > Kitasatosporales > Streptomycetaceae > Streptomyces > Streptomyces spinoverrucosus. The sequence goes on from NZ_JADPZX010000001.1 coordinate 5,190,124, forward strand.
CGGCCCGGTGCCGGACCGTCTTTTCCCGTACCGGCAGTCTCGGCGGCGGGGTGGTGCCGACCATGGTCATCCCAGCACCAGCCGTCCGGCCGTCTCGCCCAGCCGGATCCGGGCCAGTGCGAGGTTGCCGTCCGCCCGGGCCAGCCACAGGTGCAGAAAGACGCTGCTGTCGAACGACGTCCGCACGAACCGCAGGACGTGGTAGCTGTCCCGGTTGCTGAGGATCAGGTCCTCGACCGGCGGATCGGCCTCCCCCTCCTCGGCGTCCCCCGGTGCGAACGCCCGCTGTTCGGCGGCCAGCCGGGCCAGCTCAGCGGCCTCGGCGGCCGCCGCCTCGTGGTCGCCGCCGGGCGGCTCGCCGACGGTGCCCAGGGCCAGTCCGCTCGTCCAGTCGACCAGTGCGGCTCCTCGGGCTCCGGGCAGCCGCATGGCCTCCAGTAAGCACTCGTCGATTCCGGGCACCCTGGACTCCCCTCCTGCCTGGGTTCGGCTGAGTGACCCTGAGACTACGCAACGTGTGTGCGAGAGGTGAGCGTTCTGGCATTTTCCAGTGGAACATGCGACGAGTGACTAGGGTGGGTCAACTGACGCCATGTGCAGGCGAGTTGATCACCGCTCGGGCAGCGCGGTGAGCGTGCCCGCGTGCGCCCCGCCCGACTCGGCCACGATCTCGTCGATCGTCTGTGCGGTCCGCGCGGTCGCGAAGGCCACGCCACCGGCCCCGTCCGGGGCGAAGCCGTAGATGCCCGGCCGGGCGAGGGAGTTGTACGCGTAGTGGTGGGCGAAGTAGTACGCGCCCGTGTCCAGCGCCGCCGCGTAGTCGCCCTGCTCCAGCAGTGGCAGCGCGCGCCCCTCGGCCAGCAGGTCGCCCGCGAAGCACGCCGGTCCCGCCACGTCCTGAACCACCGCGGGCCCCTCCTTCGGCCGCCCCTTGCCGTCGTACGCGGCGATCCGCAGCGGCCACGACCCCGGCGCGTACACCGTCCGCGTCGCCACCTGCACGCCCGCGTGCGTCACCGCCACCGGCCGCCCGCCCGCGCTCTTGGCGTACTCCACCCGCGCCACCACCGTCCCGTGCTTGGCCAGCAGCGACCGGCCGAACTCGGTCACCAGCCCGTACCGCCCGTCGAACAGCCCCGGCACCGTCTCCTTCAGCATCCGCGCGTACTGCGCGTACGTCGGTGTCGTCGCCTCCGAGGCGAAGTTCACCGGCAGTCCGCCGCCGATGTCGATCGTGTCGACCTGCGGCCGCCCGATCCGCCGGTTGATCTCCTCCGCCAGCGCGTGCGTCGCCGCCACCCCCTCGCTCATCCGCGACAGCGGGATGCCCTGCGACCCGGTGTGCGCGTGCAGCCGCGTCAGCCAGGGGCGCTCGGCGTACGCCCGTACCACCCACTCGCGCGCCCCCTCGTCCCGCAGTGCCACCCCGAACTTCGAGGTCGCCGTGGCGGTGGACAGCGCCTCGATGGAACCGCCGCCGACCTGCGGATTCACCCGTAGCCCGATGGGGGAGCGGCTCGGCGCCGACCGCATCAGGGCGTCGATGCGGGCCAGCTCCTGCGGGTTGTCCGCGTTGACGGCGATCCCCAGTGCGAGCGCCTCCCGCAGCTCCGCCGGGGTCTTCGCGGGCGAGTCCAGCACCGTTCGCTCCGGCGCCACCCCGGCCGCCCGGGCCAGCGCCAGCTCGCCGGGGCTGGCCACCTCCGCGCCGATGCCCTCGTCACGCAGCAGCCGCAGCACCGGCACCAGCGGGGTCGCCTTCACCGCGAAGGCGTGCAGCACGGGCGTGCCGGGCGCCACCACCGCGTCGAACGCCGCACGCAACCGCGCCGCCGACTCCCGGATGCCGGTGACGTCGAGCAGCCCGGCGATGGGGGTGTCCGGCCCCAGCAGCCCCTGCTCCACGGCGGCCCGCACCGCCTCGTCGCGCCGCACCGACCGCTCGGCGCCGCCCGCCTGACCTTCATGAACGTCGTGCACGTCGTCCCCCGTCCTGTCGATGCCTGAGCCCATACATCCAGCCAAACATCCGCGGCGGTGCCGTGTCGGGGGACGCCGCTATTGACTAGCTCTATTCATCTCGTCAGGATATGAATAACCGCAGCAACATTGCCGTAGCTACATCCCGCAGCAACAGTCCGCAGCGAGCTCCGAGAGAGCAGTCATCAGGGAGGCAGACCATGTCAGGACCCCGCCCCGTACGAGCGCCGCGCGGTACAGAGCCGAGCGCCCTGGGCTGGCAGCAGGAGGCTGCCCTGCGGATGCTGCAGAACAACCTCGACCCCGAGGTCGCCGAGCACCCCGACAAGCTCGTCGTCTACGGCGGCACCGGCAAGGCGGCGCGGGACTGGCGGTCCTTCGACGCCATGGTGCGGACCCTGAAGGGGCTGAAGCAGGACGAGACGATGCTCGTCCAGTCCGGCCGCCCGGTCGGCGTGATGCAGACCCACGAGTGGGCGCCGCGGGTGCTCATCGCCAACTCCAACCTCGTCGGCGACTGGGCCAACTGGGAGGAGTTCCGCCGCCTGGAGGCCCTCGGCCTGACCATGTACGGGCAGATGACCGCCGGTTCCTGGATCTACATCGGCACCCAGGGCATCCTCCAGGGCACCTACGAGACCTTCGCCGCCGTCGCCGCGAAGAAGTTCGGCGGTTCGCTGGCCGGGACGATCACCCTGACGGCCGGGCTCGGCGGGATGGGCGGCGCCCAGCCGCTCGCCGTCACCATGAACGACGGTGTGGCGATCTGCGTCGACTGCGACCCGCGGGCCATCGACCGCCGTATCGAGCACCGCTACCTCGACGTCAAGGCCGACTCCCTCGACCACGCCCTCCAGCTCGCCACCGAGGCCCGCGACGCGCGCCGCCCGCTGTCCATCGGCGTGCTCGGCAACGCCGCCGAACTCGTGCCGCAGCTGCTCGCCATGGGCGCCCCCATCGACATCGTCACCGACCAGACCTCGGCGCACGACCCGCTGTCCTACCTGCCGCTCGGCGTCGACTTCGACGAGATGGCGTCGTACGCGGCGAAGGACCCGGCCGGCTTCACCACGCGGGCGCGTGAGTCGATGGCCCGGCATGTCGAGGCGATGGTGGGCTTCATGGACGCCGGCGCCGAGGTCTTCGACTACGGCAACTCGATCCGCGGCGAGGCGCGACTCGCCGGATACGACCGGGCGTTCGCCTTCCCGGGCTTCGTCCCCGCCTACATCCGCCCGCTGTTCTGCGAGGGCAAGGGCCCCTTCCGCTGGGCGGCCCTGTCCGGCGACCCCGCCGACATCGCCAAGACGGACAAGGCCATCCTCGACCTGTTCCCCGAGAACGAGTCCCTCGCCCGCTGGATCCGCATGGCCGGGGAGCGGGTGCACTTCCAGGGCCTGCCCGCCCGGATCTGCTGGCTCGGGTACGGCGAGCGCGACAAGGCCGGTGAGCGCTTCAACGACATGGTCGCGAGCGGGGAGCTGGCCGCGCCGATCGTCATCGGGCGCGACCACCTCGACAGCGGGTCCGTGGCCTCGCCCTACCGGGAGACCGAGGCCATGCTCGACGGCTCCGACGCGATCGCCGACTGGCCGCTGCTGAACGCCATGGTGAACGTGGCCTCGGGCGCCTCCTGGGTGTCCATCCACCATGGCGGCGGCGTCGGCATGGGACGCTCCATCCACGCCGGCCAGGTGACCGTGGCCGACGGCACGGCGCTGGCCGGGGAGAAGGTCCGCCGGGTGCTGACCAACGACCCCGGGATGGGCGTCATCCGGCACGTGGACGCGGGCTACGACATCGCGCAGTCGGTGGCGTCCGAGCGGGGCGTGCGGGTGCCGATGCGTGAGGGTGACCAGGCGTGACCTTCCACAGCATGTGGGCGGAGTTGCTGCCGATCGGCCGCAGCTCCGCCTCCGGCGGCTACCGCCGCTACGCCTGGACCGGCGCCGACGCCGAGTGCCGGGACTGGTTCAGGGCGCAGGCCGAGGCACGCGGGCTCGCCTACGAGGTCGACCGCAACGGCAACCAGTGGGCCTGGCTGGGCGATCCCGCCCAGGGGGACGCCGTCGTCACGGGGTCGCATCTGGACTCCGTCCCCGATGGTGGGGCCTTCGACGGGCCCCTCGGGGTCGTGTCCTCGTTCGCCGCGCTCGACGAACTGCGCGGCCGCGACGTGCGCTTCGGCAAGCCCCTCGGCATCGTCAACTTCGGCGACGAGGAGGGCGCCCGCTTCGGGCTCGCCTGTGTCGGGTCGCGCCTCGCCGCAGGGCAGCTCACCGTCGAGCAGGCGCACCGGCTGACCGACGGCGACGGAATCACGCTCCCGCAGGCCATGGAGGCTGCCGGGTACGACCCCGAAGCCATCGGCCCCGACCCCGAACGGCTCGCCCGCATCGGTGCCTTCGTCGAACTGCACGTCGAACAGGGCCGCGCGCTCGACCTGTCCGGCGACCAGGTCGGCATCGCCAGCGCCATCTGGCCGCACGGGCGGTGGCGGTTCGACTTCCGGGGCGAGGCCAACCACGCCGGCACGACCCGGCTCGCCGACCGGCGCGACCCCATGCTGTCGTACGCCGAGACCGTCCTCGCCGCCCGCCGTGAGGCCCGGCTCGCGGACGCCGTCGCCACCTTCGGCAAGATCGCCGTCGAGCCCAACGGCGTCAACGCCATCCCCTCCCTGGTGCGCGGCTGGCTCGACTCCCGCGCCGCCGACCAGCACACTCTCGACACCGTCGTCACCGGCATCCAGCAGGCGGCCCGCGAGTACGCCGACGCGCACGGCGTCGACCTGGACGTCGTACGGGAGTCGTTCACGCCGGTCGTCGAGTTCGACCACGCCCTGCGCGACGAACTGGCCCGCATCCTCGGGAAGGACACCGACCTCAAGGTCCCCGTCCTGGGTACGGGCGCCGGACACGACGCCGGAATCCTGTCCGGGACGATCCCGACCGCCATGCTGTTCGTGCGCAACCCCACCGGCGTCTCGCACTCCCCGGCCGAGTTCGCCGCCGAGGACGACTGCGTGGCCGGAGTCACCGCACTCGCCGACGTACTGGAAGGGCTGGCCCGCACGTGACACGGACGTACTGGCTGGAGCACGCCTGGCTCGGCACCCATGTCGAGCCGGGTGTCGCCGTCGACGTCGAGGACGGCCGGATCACCGCCGTTCACCAGGGCACGGACACCCCGCCCCCGGGCGCCGAACCCCTCCGCGGCCTCACCCTCCCGGGCCTGGCCAACGCCCACAGCCACGCCTTCCACCGCGCCCTGCGCGGCACCGTCCAGGTCGGCTCCGGCACCTTCTGGACCTGGCGCGAGGTCATGTACGCGACCGCCGACCGGCTCACCCCGGACAGGTACCACGCGCTGGCCAGGGCGGTCTACGCCGAGATGGCCCTCACCGGCGTCACGGCCGTCGGCGAGTTCCACTACGTCCACCACGCCCCCGGCGGCACCCCCTACGCCGACCCCAACGCCATGGGCGAGGCCCTCATCGCGGCCGCCGCCGAAGCCGGGATCCGTATCACCCTCCTCGACACCTGCTACCTCTCCTCCGGCTTCGGACAGCCGCCCAACACCCACCAGCTGCGGTTCTCCGACCGGACGGCTGAGGCATGGGCCGAACGCTGTTCAGTTCTCAAGGAACGGGATCACGCACGGATCGGGGCGGCGATCCACTCCGTACGGGCCGTGCCCGCAGACCAGTTGGCGACCGTGGCGCAGTGGGCCGAGGAACGGCGGGCCCCGCTGCATGTGCACCTGTCGGAGCAGACCGCCGAGAACGACGCCTGCCGGGAAGTCCACGGCTGCACCCCGACGCAGCTCCTCGCCCTGCACGGCGTGCTCGGACCGCGCACCACCGGCGTCCACAACACCCACCTCACCGCCGAGGACATGTCCCTCATCGGTGGCAGCGGCACCGGCACCTGCATGTGCCCGACGACCGAGCGGGACCTCGCCGACGGCATCGGACCCGCCGCCGCTCTCCAGAACGAAGGCTCCCCCCTCTCCCTCGGCTCCGACAGCCACGCCGTCATCGACCTGCTCGAAGAGGCGCGCGCGATGGAGCTGAACGAGCGGCTGCGCACCCGCACCCGCGGCCACTGGACGGCCGCCGCCCTGCTGCGGGCCGCCACGGCGGACGGTCATGCCGCGCTCGGCTGGGCGGACGCGGGCAGCCTGGAGCCCGGCGCGCTCGCCGACTTCACGACGATCGCGCTCGACTCGGTCAGAACAGCGGGGCCGCTGCCCAGGCTGGGCGCCGAGACGGCCGTATTCGCCGCGACGGCAGCGGACGTACGCCATACGGTCGTCGGCGGGCGGCATGTCGTACGCGACGGGGCGCACACCCTCGTACCCGATGTGCCGCAGGCACTCGCGCGGGCCGTCGACGCCCTGCGTGCCTGACCAACGCCCCCAGCCCGGCCACTCGCGAGGACATCATGAGCAGCACCGTCATCACCAACATCGCCACGCTGGTCACCAACGACCCCTCCCTCGGTGACGGATCCCCCCTGGGCCTGGTCCGGGACGCGGCCGTCGTCATCGACGGCGACCGCGTCGCGTGGACCGGTGAATCAAGCAAAGCACCCGCCACTGACAATCGGGTCGACGCCGGCGGCCGTGCGGTGATCCCGGGCTTCGTGGACTCCCACTCCCACCTCGTCTTCGCGGGCGACCGCACCGAGGAGTTCAACGCCCGTATGTCCGGCCGCCCCTACAACGCGGGCGGCATCCGGACCACGGTCGCCGCCACCCGCGCCGCGACGGACGCCCAACTCGAAGCCAACCTCACCCGCTACCTCGCCGAAGCCCTCCGCCAGGGCACCACGACCTTCGAAACCAAGTCCGGCTACGGCCTCACCGTCGAGGACGAGGCCCGCGCCCTGCGCATCGCCGCCGCCCACACCGACGAGGTCACCTACCTCGGCGCCCACATCGTCTCCCCCGACTACGCCGAGGACCCGGCGGCCTACGTCGCCCTGGTCACCGGCGAGATGCTCGACGCCTGCGCGCCGTACGCCCGTTGGATCGACGTCTTCTGCGAGAAGGGCGCCTTCGACGGCGACCAGGCCCGCGCGATCCTCACCGCCGGCAAGGCGAAGGGCCTGCACCCCCGCGTCCACGCCAACCAGCTGACGTACGGGCCCGGAGTACAGCTCGCCGTCGAACTGGACGCGGCCTCCGCCGACCACTGCACCCACCTCGCGGACGAGGACGTCGACGCCCTGGCCAACAGCCGGACGGTCGCCACCCTCCTCCCCGGCGCCGAGTTCTCCACCCGCGCCGAGTGGCCGAACGCCCGCCGTCTGCTGGACGCGGGCGTCACCGTGGCCCTGTCGACGGACTGCAACCCGGGCTCGTCCTTCACGTCGTCCGTCCCGTTCTGCATCGCCCTCGCCGTACGGGACATGCGCATGACCCCCGACGAGGCCCTCTGGTCCGCCACGGCGGGGGGCGCCCGCGCCCTGCGCCGCGACGACATCGGCCGTCTGAGCCCCGGCGCCTACGCCGACCTGGCCCTCCTCGACGCCCCCAGCCATGTCCATCTCGCCTACCGGCCGGGCGTGCCGCTGGTGACCGAGGTGTGGCGGCGGGGCGCACGGGTCGTCTGAGAAGCCGCTGTCAGGTCGTCTGAGACACCGCTGTCAGGCGATCAGATGTCAGGCGACCAGGGCCGCCGCAGACACCGGCTCCGGCTCCGGCTCTGGCCCCGGCTCCGGTACCGGCACCGGTTCCGGTTCCGGTACGGCCGTCCGGACCGGGCACACCGCGGACAGCCGTGACACCCGTAGTCCCTCGCCCAGCACACCCCCACCCGCGCCGAGCAGATGGGCCGAACGCGCCATGACGGCGGCGGCCAACCGGGGCCCCCGCAGCGCCGGTTGGCCGGTCAGGGCGTCGTTCAGCGCGGTGATGGCCACCCGGGCCCGGCGGACCCGGCACAGCTCCGCGTGCACGGCCCACACGGGCAGCCCCCGTGCCGCGTCCGTCAGCGCGGTGAACGACGGCATCCCGCAGTCCGCGACGACGAGCACGGCCCGGTACCGGCCGTGGCCCACCGACCGCAGCAGCGACGGCAGCCGGTCCTGTGGGGCGAGCAGGACGAGCGCGTCGCTGCTCGGGGCGTCGGCCGCCGACGCGGTGCACGCCGTCATCCCGCCCTCCCGCGCGCGGGCGACGACCTCCTCGGCCGGCGGCGCGCCGCCCGCCTCGTCTGTCGTGGTGCTCTCCTCGTACGCCACCGTGAGCGACGCCGCTCCCAGCGCCGCCGCGCTCTCGGCGAGGGTACGGGCGAGGCGTGTGCCGTCCGCCGCCCAGCTCACCGCGGGCGCGCGGCCCCGGACGAACGGCAGCAGGCAGGCCAGGTGCGCCCGCTCGTAGGCCACGGTGGCTGCCTCGGCGACGAGTGGGTCGGCGTGCCCGATGACCGCCGCGTACGCGCCGTCGGCGACCGCCTCTCCGACGCCCTCGGCCTCATGGTGCACCTGCCAGGTGGCCGTCCCCGGGGCAGTGGTGCGGATCCGCTCCACCTCGGCGAGCAGCACCGCCCCCGAGGGGGTGTGCGGTCCGGTCAGGGGGGCGACGACGGCGACGACCGGTGCAGGCACGACGGTCAGCCCCAGATGAGGGAGTCGGACGAGCCGGCCGCGACGACCACACCGGCCTCCGGCGCGCCCACAGCCGCCGCGCCGAGCACGAGGGCGGCGAGGGCGGCGGGCAGGACTGCGCGAAGAGCGGTACGAGCGGTACGAGCGGTACGGGCCGTACGGGCCGTACGGGTACGGAGGACGGTGGGCACGGAAACGGTGGGCACGGAAACGGTGGGCACGGAAACCTCCAGGTTGTCGGCGTGCGGTGCGTTCAGGATGTGCCGGGCCGATCACCGTCGGCTACGCCTGAGGGGGTTCCGGGACCGGTCATGGCCAGGCCCGGACGCGTCGCGCCCCTCGGCACCGTCGCCCTCCGCCTCTGCTTCGGCACGGCTGCCGCGTCCGTATGGCGGACCGCGTCTGGCCAGGTCAGGGGCGCCTTCCTAAGATCCGTTCGGCGGTCGACGGGGGAGCGGGCGCCGGGGCACATGGATCGGGGGGACTCCGTGGATGTGAGAGAGCGTGCCCAGGAGCTGTACCGCGTCGCGCTCGACGACGCGACCTGGCGCCGGGAGACCGTGACGGGGCAGTACGGCTGGAGCGACACCGAGTTCGCCGAGGCGCTCCAACTCCTCAGTCGGCTACGGCTGTTCGTGCCCGCGCCGGACAACCGCAACGGCTGGACGGCGCTGTCGCCCGACACCGCGCTGCGCAACCTGCTCACCGAGGAGGAGCGCAACACCGCCGCCCTGCTGCACTCCGTACAGCAGACGCGGTCGGCGTTCACCCGGATCCTTGCCGACTTCCAGCCGGTGCACGCGCGTGAGCTGCTCTCCGTACGGATGGAGGTGGTGACCGGCGCCGCGAACGTCTCGGCAGCGCTGGAGAACGTGGCGCGGCGCGTCGAGGAGGAGGTGCTGTCGCTGCACCCGGGGCGCGCGCTGCCCGCCGAGATGGTGGAGGCGGGCCTGGAACGGGACCTGGCGGCGCTGGGGCGTGGGGTGCGGGTTCGGACGGTTCACCTCGGAGCGGCGGCGGCCGTGCCGCACATGGCGTCGTATCTGCGGCGGCTGAGTGCGGCGGGGGCGCAGGTGCGCACCGCGCACACCTTGCCGCTGCGGCTGATCGTGGTGGACCGCTCGACGGCGATCGTGCCGGCGCCGCCGGCGGGCGAGGACGGGATCGCGGCGGTGATTCTGCGGGGCGAGACGTTGGTCGGGGTGTTCCGGGAGATCTTCGAGCACTGCTGGGAGGCGGCGAACGCGCTGAGCGACGTGCCGGCCGGGCCGGACGGGGAGTGGCGCCCGGAGGGTCGGCACCGCGAGGTGCTGCGGATGCTCGCGGGCGGCCTCACCGACGAGGCGATGGCACGCAAGCTCGGCGTCTCCGAACGCACGGTCCGCCGCCTCGTCTCCGAACTCACCGAACGCCTGGGCGCGGCAAGCCGCTTCCAGGCGGGAGCCAGCGCGGTACGCCTGGGCTGGCTGGACAGCTGACCCCAGCCGCCCATCCCGACCGACAAGCCACCAGGACCGTCCGCCCCGACCCTCCGACAGCCCGACCGGGACATCCGCCCCACCCCGCCCACCGGCTGCCCTCCCGAAACGCCGGTCGGCTCAGCCGCCGGGGCGTGCTGCGGGTTCCGGGATCGGGGACGTGTCAGCGGGAGGCGGACTCGTTCGTGCCGCGTCCCCGTCCCGCCGCCGGTCCGCCACAGCGCGGCCCCATCCGGTCCCCACCAGCACCAGCACCGCCCCCACGAGACCGAGCCACCCGGGACGGTCGCCGGCCAGGGCGATGCCCACCGCCGCCGCCCACACCGGCTCCGTCCCCAGCAGCAGGCTGACCCGCGACGGCGACGTCCGCCGCACCGCCCACATCTGCACGAAGAAGGCGAACAGCGTGCAGAACACCGACAGATACAGCAGCCCCAGCCAGTCCCAGGCCCCGAAGGCGGCCGCGGCCGCCCACGGCGACGCGCCGGTTCCGGGCAGCGTCGACAGCGCGGCGAACACCACCACCGCGCTGCCCAGTTGGACCGTGGTCAGCGACAGCGCGTCCGCGTCGCGCACCGACTTCATCCGGGACATCGCGAGCACATGCACGGTACGGGCAACGGCGGCCCCCAGCATCAGCAGATCGCCCCCGGACGGCGCCGTGAACCCGGCCCCCTGCGTCAGCAGGGCCACTCCCAGGACCGACAGCCCCGCGGCCGCCATGAAGGACCTCGGCAACCGGGTGCCCCGCACTCTGCTCTCCGCCAACGGCGTGAACACCATCGTCAGGCTGATGATCAGCCCGGCGTTGGTCGCCGACGTGTGCACCACGCCGTACGTCTCCAGCAGGAAGATCCCGGCGAGGATCAGCCCCAGCAGCCCCGCGCCCCGCACCTGGGCGGCGCTCAGCGCCCGCAGCCGCCGCCACCCGGCCACCACCAGCACCGGGAGCACCACGGCGAACCGCAGCACCAGCACAGCCAGCACCGTCTGTGCCGTGGTGACTCCCTTGGCGGCCAGGTAGCTGGAGCCCCACACCACCGCGACCAGCAGGACGGGAAGATCGGTCAGTCGGCCACGCCCGGCCGCGGTGACGCTCATCGGCGCTCCTTTATGAATACGAACCTATGAATATGAATACGGACACGAGGGTGAACGCTAGTGCTCAGCGCGCGGTGTACGCGATCACCAGCACGTCACGGTGTGCGGGCCGGGCCGCGTCCACCGGTCGTACCGGCGTCACCGAGTGCAGCGTCCGGCGGTCGTCGCCCAGCAGCAGGTCACCCGGCTCGGACAGGGTGGTGGTCAGCAGATGCTCGTCGGAGTCGGCGTACACCCCGCTCTCACCGCCGCTGACGTTCACCCGGTCGATCAGCAGCGAGGTGATGAAGGTGACCCCGTCCCGGTGACGGCCCTCGGGCGCGGGCTGGCCCTCCTGCTCGGTGGACGCGCTGATCCGGTACGGGTGGAGCTTGACGTTCCACCGCGGGGTGCCGTCGACCTCGGTGAAGATCCGGCCGAGCGCCACCAGCACGGACCGCAGCAGCGGGTCCGCGGTGAACGACTCCGTCAGCGGGTCGAAGACTCGTTCGACGCCGCCGTTGAGCGGGTTGATGTCCATCTCCTGGCGGTACGGCGCGTGCGGCAGCAGCGTCAGCTCACCGGCGGCCGGGTCCAGGTCGAACTGGCCGTAGCGGCGGAAGCGGTAGGTGCCGCCGTCGGCCATGTGGGTGTCCAGCGTCAGCTCGTCCCAGTGCGCGGCGAACCGTGCCCAGTCACCGGCGTCCACACCGACCAGCGAGGACAGCGCGGCGGACGGCATCAGATGCCCACCGGGACCCGACAGGGCGGCGACGGCGTCGGTGGCGGCGGGGTGCGCGAGAGCGGTGGTCATGAGGGAACTCCGTAAGTCGGTGAAGGGATCCGTAAGACGGCGTCGGGACCCATGAGTCGGTGATGGGACCCGTGAGTCGGTGAAGGGATCCGTAAGTCGGTGTCGGGACCCATGTGTCAGTGAAGGGGCCCATGAGTCGGTGAAGGGATTCGTGAGCCGCTGTTGAAAGGGGGCTCAGGCAGCCGCCGTGAGCAGTGGCTCGGCGCGGTGCGCGAAGGGTGCGGACTCGGCCGCGATTGCCTCGTCCTCCCACTCCTCGCGCGCCCGCAGATACAGCGGCCGGCCGGCGGTGATGGAGCGGGTGTCGGCGCCCCCGGCGCGCAGCCGCCAGGTGACGCTGCCGCTGGTGCGCAGCGCACAGGAGTCGACGAACGACTGGACGGCGAGCCGCAGTTCGCCGAACCAGCGCCCCTCCAGCGCCTCCCGTACCCACACCTGCTCCAGGTGCCGCTTCTCCCTGATCAGTTCGGCGTCCAGGCAGGCGGACTCGATGTGCCGGTAGCTGCTCAGCAGCAGCCAGGCGGCCGGCATCTCGCGGATTTCCAGGACCTTCTCACCGTGGTCCAGGTGCTCCAGACCGGAGTAGCGGCCCAGGCCGTACGCACCGACGCGCCGGTTGAGCCGCTCGATCAGCTCGGTCAGCGGCAGCGGTTCGCCGTCCAGCGCGACCGGGCGGCCCCGCTCGACGGTGAGGGTCAGCAGCTCGGAGTCGTCCGGCGCGACGGTGGGCCGGCTCCAGGCGTACATCTCCTCGGGCACCTCGTGCAGTTCGGGATCGTCGAGGATCCCGGACTCGAACTCACGGCACCACAGGTTGGAGTCGCCGCTCACGATCCGCCCGGCCAGCAGGTCCACCCCGGCGGCGCGCAGCGCGGCGAGTTTGTCGTCGCGGGTGACCGGGTCCAGGTCGTACGGGCTGCCGTAGGCGCCCTCGTAACCGAGCAGCCGCAGCGCTCCGTTGAGCCGGCGCAGGGTGTTCTGCGAGCGGTTGGCGGTGTGCAGTACGGCCTGGGCGCCCAGGGAGCGGGCCAGTTCCACGGCCGACTGCGCGATGAGCGGGCGGCTGAGGGTGGAGCTCACCGGGTGGATGCCGAGGTAGACGGCCTGCGCGGCGATGGCGGGGGCGACGAAACGGTCGGCGAACTCGGCCCGCCGGTCCAGCAGATGGATCCGCGCGCCCAGTGCCTGCGCCACCCGGCGTTTGTAGGGGCCGGACTCGTCCTCGCCGATGTCCACGCTCACGGCGTGCACCTCACGCAGCCCCATCCGGCGCAGCCGGAGCAGCAGATACGAGCTGTCCAGCCCGCCGCTGAACAGGGTCACGACGGGGCGGTCCGGGTCCAGGCCGGAGAGTTGGGCGAAGGAGCGGACGAGCGGGGGCACGGCGGTTTTGACAGCGTCAGTTGTGGTCACGCCACGAGATTTCCGCCCCGCCCGGCCCGCGGGCAACGATTCCCCCCGTCCGCGCCCGGCCATGTCCGGACCCGGCCGCACCGCACCCCACCCCCAAGCCCGACTGCCCGGCAACCCCCGCAAGCCCGACTGTCCGCCACCCCGCCGGGCGCCGCACCCGGCCCCCAAGCCCGACTGCCCGGCACCCCGCCGGGCGCCGCCCCCAAGCCCGGCCGTCCAGCACCCTCACAAGCCCGGCCGTCCAGCACCCTCACAAGCACGGCCGTCCGGCACCCTCACAAGCCCGGCCGTCCACCCCCCCACAAGCACGACTGTCCGGCACCCCCAAGGGCGCCGGACAGAAAGCCGTGATGAGTCGTGACGAGCCGTGATGAAGGAACTCGTTACCGAGGAGCCCCGCTCACTCCTCGACCGTCAGCGCCTTCCGCAGTCGCCCCAACGTCCGCGACAACAGCCGCGACACATGCATCTGCGAGATACCCAGCTCCTCGCCGATCTCCGACTGGGTCATGTTGGCGACGAAACGCAGGGAGAGGATCTTCCGGTCCCGGTGCGGGAGTTCGGCGATCAGGGGCTTGAGGGACTCGACGTACTCGATGCCTTCGAGCCCGTGGTCCTCGTAGCCGATCCGGTCCGCGAGGGCGCCCTCGCTGTCGTCCTCCTCGGGCTGCGCGTCCAGCGAGGAGGCCGTGTAGGCATTGGACGCGGCCATGCCCTCGACGACCTCGTCGTGGGACAGCCCGAGCCGCTCCGCCAGTTCCGCCACCGTGGGTGCGCGGTCGAACTTCTGGGCCAGCTCGTCGCCGGCCTTGGCCAGGTCGAGCCGGAGCTCCTGCAGCCGGCGCGGGACGCGCACGGACCACGAGGTGTCACGGAAGAAACGCTTGATCTCGCCGATGATGGTTGGCATGGCGAACGTGGGGAACTCGACGCCACGGCTGAGTTCGAAACGGTCGATCGCCTTGATAAGGCCGATGGTGCCGACCTGGATGATGTCCTCCATCGGCTCGCTGCGGGAGCGGAAGCGGGAGGCGGCGAACTTGACCAGGGCGAGGTTGAGTTCGACGAGCGTGTTGCGCACGTAGGAGTATTCGTGCGTGCCTTCCTCGAGCGATTCCAGCCGCTCGAAGAGGGTCTTGGACAGGGCCCGCGCATCGACGGGACCGACCTCGTCGTACGGGGGGATCTCCGGAAGTCCGGCCAGTACGTCGTCCTGGACGCCGAGGTCGTCCTGGTGGGCCGCGAACGTCTCGCTGTCCTGCGCGATGGGATCCAGATGTTCCGAAGGGGGTGTCGACGTCGCCGTCCGGGTATGCGATGCGTCGAGCCGGGGTGACATGATGTCCTCCATCGTTCTCGGCATATGGCTGCCGAAGCCAGTACGTGCACTGCGGTGTGCGGCGCCTCCAAAGCCGGCCGTGTTGGTTACGTGTCTCTACTAGCCCTACCCGCTTTCGCAAGCCCACCGCAAGTGCGTTCTGTGGGTATATGTCCGTTTCTGGGCGGATGTTCGGCTGTCGAAGGGTGTAGGGAAGGCGTAGTGTTCGAGGGCGACAGTCAGCAGCCACGACCTCGGGAGAGAGAGACGGCATGGACCACGGGACGGTCGGCAGCGCACAGTCGGGCCGGCTTCTGGTGGAGGTGCGGGAAGCGGGCTCCAGCGCCGTCGTGACTCCGGCGGGTGAGCTGGATCACCACACCGCCGATCTGTTGCGCGAACCACTCGACGAATGCCTCGCCAAAGGTTTCAGCCGTCTGGTCGTGGACTGCTCACGGCTGGAATTCTGCGACTCCACGGGACTCAACGTGCTGCTCGGCGCCCGCCTGAAGGCGGAGGACGCCGGGGGCGGAGTGCATCTGGCCGGGATGCAGCCCGTGGTGGCTCGTGTGTTCGAAATCACAGGGGCTGAGGCGGTCTTCACCGTGCACGACACGGTCGAGGCCGCCCTGTCCGGCGAGGACGAGGCCGACTGAGCGCCCCCGGGTGTCCGAAGTGCCGGGCCGTCCCGAAGTGGGGGGTGTTCCCCTGGATCGGTCGGGCAGGAGACATCCTGAACATGTCGGCGGCAATCGTGACGAGCGCGCGGACGCGCAGCACTGGGCGCACGGACACTGAGTACCGAGCACCGACCTATTCGTAACTGAACTCTTGAATCGTGAACTGGTGAATCGGTGAGGTGAAGCGCTGATGAGCACCACCCGGCCCTACTCGCCGGGCGACCGCGGCCCGGAGCCCGGCGGCGCTTCCGGGGCGTCCGAGGGGGGCGTTCCAGGGACCGGGGCGCCCGAAGGGGACGCAGCCGTGTCGTCGAGGGCGCGTCAGGTCCGCAGGCTGGCCTTCGACGGCGAGAGCGGTGTCGTGCCGCTGGCCCGCGACTTCGCCCGTCAGGCGCTGTACGCGTGGGGCTGGCTGCCCGCCGCGACCGCGGACCAGCGGGCCGCGGCGGAGGATGTGCTGCTCGTGGTGTCCGAGTTGGTCACCAACGCGTGTCTCCACGCGGAGGGGCCGGACGAGATGTTCATCGCCTGCGACAACAAGGTGATCCGGATCGAGGTCTCCGACCGGGGGGCGGGACAGCCGGCGCCGCGGACGCCGCATCGGGCCGGGCGGCCCGGGGGCATGGGATGTTCATCGTCCAGCGGCTTTGTCTGGATTGGGGGGTTGTACGGACCCCTGGTGTCGCCGGTAAGACGGTGTGGGCGGAGTTGGGGGCGCCCGCGTAAGCGCCGCGCGGCCTTGTGTGGTTCCTCGGCTGCGGGTTGTTCGTCGGCCGCGGGTTGTTCGTCGGCCGCGGGTTGTTCGTGGCTGGTCGCGCAGTTCCCCGCGCCCCTGTGGGGCGTTTCACATCCCCACACTTCCAACACGCCCCGCGTCTTCCTTCCTCATCCCCCGGGCGTACCTTGACGGCCCGATCTGATATGCCGTCAGGAATGAGGGGACCGTGTCGTACCAGAAGCGAACCGTCGCGCTCACGTCGGCCGCCGCCCTGGCCGGCGCGGCCGTACTGATGGCCGCTCCCGCAGCCCACGCCGAGGTCGTCGACGTCAACTACCAGTGCAAGACGCCGATCGGCGACAAGAGTGCCGTCTCTCCGATCGACATCAAGGGCGTCCGGAGCGGCTCCGGCTACAAGATCACGATGTCCTGGCAGAAGGGCGTCTCCTCCAGCCCGGTCGAACTCGGCAAGGGCGCGATGAACCCGAGCGCCACGATCCAGCTGGGCGGCGCCGACAGCGGCACGATGAGCGTCTCCGGGCCCGCCAACCAGGCCGCGATCCCCGCCAACACGCCCATCAAGATCAACGACCTGTCGGGCACCTACACCCCGAAGAAGACCGGCAAGGTCACCTTCACAGCGGGCATCCTCACCATCAAGGCCCTCGGTACGACGACGACCTGCACCCCGAGCAACGACCCCGGGCCGTCCCTCACGCTCGACGTCACCGCGTCGGCCGGCGGGGGAGCGCCCCAGGGTGGCGGCGACTCCGGCGGGCAGCTCCCGCAGACCGGCCCCGAGGACTCCGCGATCGCCCTCGGCACGCTCGGCGGAACGATCCTGCTGGCGGGTGCGGCGGGCGCCCTGTGGCTGACGCGCCGGAACCAGCCGGTGCGGGTACGCCGCTGAGCCGCCGCAAGCAGACGGTTCGCCGCCGACCACCCCGGAGTACGACCGCTGGAGCCGCCGATGTCGTATCCCACCCGCGCCGCCCACGCCGTGTGCCTCTGCTTCCTCGCCCTGCTGTGCGCCGCCCCGGCGGCGACCGCGGCGGGCGAGGGCTGGTCCGTCGCGCCGGCCGGAGGCGGCCGGCCCTCCTTCTACGCCGAGGGCGCGCCCGGCACAGCCCTGCGGGACACGGTCTCCGTGACCAATCGCACACGGCACCCGCTCACCGTCCGGCTGACCGGCACCGGCGTTCCGGTCACGTTCGCCGACGCCGAGATACGCGTCCCGGCCCGCACCCGCGCCGACATCCCGTTCACTGTGACCGTGCCCGACCGGGCCACGCCCGGCGACCGCCGGGGAACGGTCGTCGTACGCGACGGCGACGGCAGGTCCGAGGCCGTACCCCTGCTGCTCCGGATCGGCGGACCCGAGCTGTCCGCCCTCACCGTCGAGCGGGTCGCGGTGCGCGGTGACCGCATCACGTACGACCTTGTCAACCGGGGTACCACCGACCTCGTCCCCACCCTCGCCGTGCACGTCGACGGCGTCTTCGGCACCCTCCTCGACCGCGCCCCGCGCACCCTCCCCGTCGAACTCCCCCCGGGCCGCCGCCTCCACCTCACCGAACCCTGGCCGGACCGGCCCGCGCTGGACGCGGTCGACGTACGGCTGACGGTGACGGCGGCGGGCGGGGCGCGGGACACCGCGCGGGCGTCGGCGCGATTCGTGCCGTGGGTCGGGGCGGCGGCGGGCGGCACCCTGGTCGTCGGCACGGCGGCTCTGGCGGTCGTTCGACGGCGAAGGCGCCGTACGACCCCCGAACCCGCGCCTGAACCCGCGCGGGAGCAGGTTGAGTTGACGGGAGCGGCGAGGTGAGGATGCGGTTTCCGGTCTCGGTGTTCGCGGCGCTGCTGCTGCTCCTCGTCGTGCCCCTGCCCGCCGTCGCCGTGGACGGGCCGAGCGTGAAGTTGTCCACGGCACAGGCGGGTACCGGCGGTTCGGTCACCGTGAGCGGGAGCGGGTGGCGGGAGCGGACGCTGCTGATGATCCTGATCTGTGGGCAGTCCGTGCCGTCCCGGGGCGTGATCGGTGGCACCAACTCCTGCGCCAACGCGGACGGCCGGGCCGTCACCGCCGACGCCGAGGGCCGCTTCCGTAAGGAACTGCCGGTTGCCGAGCCGCCCGTGCCGTGCCCGTGTGTCGTGCACGTCGCCTCCGTCACCGGCCCGAAGGCGCAGGCCGACGCGGTCTTCCAGGTCGCCGGGCACGCCGTCGAACCGCTGCCCGCCGAACCGGCCGGGGGACGTCTTTCGGTGCTCAACGACACCCGGCTGGACGGCTCCAGCGGCCTGCTGACCTGGTTCGGCGCACCCCCCGCCCGCACCCTCGTCTTCACCGTCGGCAACGTCGGCACCTCGGCGGTCAAAAACCCCGTCTTCCAGATCGGCACCTCGCACGGCGTGTTCGCGCCCGAGTGGGAGGAACGGCAGTGGCGCGGCACGATCGAACCGGGCCGCAAGGCGCAGATCCGGCTGCCCGCCGAGCTGGCGGCGGGAGCGCACGGGGACTACACCGTCTCGCTGAAGTACGGCGGGAAGGTCCTCGCCGAGCAGCCGTGGGCCGTGGGGCGGCCCTGGGGCGTGACGCTGTTCTGGGTCCTGGTGTGCCTGGTGGTGCCGGCGGCCGTGTTCCGTGCCGGGATGGCCGTGGTGGACCGGGTACGACCACCCCGGCCGGGCGGCGTCCGCCACCGACGTCTCGCCGTCCGCCGTATGACCCCTCGTCAGCCTGACCCCGCCCCCTCGAACTCGACCCTGCCGTGGTTCACCCCGGACGCCGATCCGGGCACGGCCGGTCGGCTCTCCGCACCGCACGACGACAGCCCGCCGAGTCGTACGACTCCGCTCAGAAAGGGACCCACGTGAGAACGCGAAGGAGAGTCACACCGGCCGGCCTCGCGATGCTGGTGGGCGGCGCCGGGATGCTGCTCGGCCTGGCCGCGGTGCCCGCGCAGGCCGCCGAGGTGTCGTACAAGACCGAGTGCATCCCACCCGCCATCTCCGGGCTGCCGCCGGTGCAGGGCACCACGACGGTGGACATCAGCGCGCCGGCGACCGCGAAGGTGGGCGACGAGGTGGAGGTGGTCTGGACGTTCGTGCAGGCCGCCTCGAAGAACCCCGACATCGTCGATCTGCCCGCCAACTCGGTCCAGCCGAGCGGCACTCTGAAGGCGGCCGGCGCCCAGGTCGCGGACATCGCGATGCAGGGGCCGAGGGAGAATCCGCCGATTCCCAAGGGCGCCGCCATGGTGCTGTCCGCCATGAAAGGCACCCTGAAACTGACGGCACCCGGCGCGGTGACGCTCACACCCGACGCGTACGCCATCAACGCCATGTCGACGGATACGAAGTGCACTCCGCAGGAAGCGGTGAAGTCGGCGGCGACGATCAATGTCACGCCGGGGGACGGGGGTTCTGGTACGGGCAGCCCCACTCCCACGGGGACCGGGTCCCCGACCCCGACGACGCCGCCGACGACCACACCGACGACCACGCCGACGGGCACCAGCCCCGCCCCCACGGCGAGTGGCCAGACCGACTTCACCGGCAACGAGGTCCAGGTCCCCTACGAGTGCAAGACGCCGATCGGGGACAAGAACGCCACCTCGCCGGTGCAGATCAACGCCCGTAGGAACGGCGGGAGTTTCGATCTCACCGTGCAGTTCAAGAAGTCGGTGATGGACAGTCCCGCCGAGATCCCGAAGGACTCGGTCAAGCCGTCGATGGAGGTGGTGCTCGGCGGCGCCGACACCGGCACGGTCCATGTCGAGGGCCCCACCAACGCCGAGGCCATCAAGGCGGGCGACCCGATCGAGATCCCCGACCTGACCGGCACCTACAAGCCGGGCGCGAGCGGTGAGTCCACCCTGTCGCCGGGCGTGCTGACGATCGAGGCCCTGGGCACGACGACGACCTGCACGCCGGCGAAGACCGAGGTCTCGCTGACCTTGGACACCACGGAACAGGAGGGCGGAGCGTCAGGAGGCTCGTCCTCGGGCGGCGGCTCGGCGGGCGGCTCGTCATCCGGCGGCACGACCCCGGACGGCGGCCTCGCCGAAACCGGCGCCGACGACCAGAGCACCCTGAAGGCCCTGGGCCTGGTGGCAGGCACGGCGGTCCTGCTGGGCGGCGCGGTGTTCACGTTCATGCCAAAACGAAGGACGCGCTGAGCAACGCCTCTAGGGGCGCGGAGAACCGCGCACGGTGGCAAAACCGACGGGGCCGCTGAAACCCACCCGGATTCCAGCGGCCCCGTCGACTCGAGCCGGCGCTACTTCACGTCGCCCATGAGGGCCCGAATCTTCCGCCCCGCCACCATGAAGGCGAGCCCGGCCGCGACGGCGATGATCGCCCACATCGTGTAGTAGACGGCGTCACCCAGCGGAGCGTTCAACTTGGTGGTCCAGCCGTTGAGGGCGTTGCCCGTCGCGGTGGCCAGGAACCACAGACCCATGATCTGGCCCACGAACTGCTTCGGCGCCAGCTTCGTCGACAGGGACAGCCCCACCGGCGACAGGCACATCTCGCCGAGGGTCTGCACCAGGTAGACGCTCAGCAGCCAGAAGACGGTGACCTTGCCCGTGTCGCTGTTCGCGGCGGCGGCGCCGGCCAGGCCCATGATGCCGAACGAGCCACCGATGAGGAGCATCGCCAGGGCGAACTTCATGGGCGTGCTGGGCTCACGGTTGCGCTGGGCCAGCTTCACCCACACCGCGGCGAAGATCGGGGCGAGCACGATGACCATGGCCGGGTTCACGGACTGGTACCAGGATGCCGGGAACTCCCAGCCGCCGATCATGCGGTCGGTCTTGGTGTCCGCGAAGATCGTCAGCAGCGAACCGGACTGGTCGTAGATCATCCAGAACAGCACGGCCGTGGCGAAGAACCAGGCGAAGGCCTGGATCTTCGGCTTGTCCGCGCTGCTCAGGGCCGGGTTCCGGTACATCGTCACGAAGTAGACGATCGGGACGACGATGCCGAGGACCGCGAGCACGTTGACGATGTGCTCTATGTCGTACGTCCCCAGCGCGATGTCCGCGACCAGCGCGACGACGGCGATGCCACCCCAGAGCGCGACCTTGCGCAGCGCGGCGCGCTTCTCCTCCGGGGAGGCCGGGGTGCCGGGCTCCTTGCCGATGTCACCGAGGTGACGGCCGCCGAGGACGTACTGGATGACGGCCAGGGTCATACCGACACCGGCGACACCGAAGCCGAGGTGCCAGTCGACGTTCTCGCCGAGGTAGCCGACGACCAGCGGGGCGGCCATGCCGCCGATGTTGATCGCCATGTAGAACAGCGTGAAACCGGCGTCGCGGCGGGCGCTGGGCTGGCCCTCGTAGAGGCCGCCGACCATCGCGGAGATGTTCGGCTTCAGCAGACCGGTGCCGATCGCGATCAGGCCGAGACCGCAGAAGAAGGCCACGTCGGCGGGGATCGCCAGCGTGAAGTGACCGAGAGCGATGACGATGCCGCCGACCAGCACGGCCTTGCGGGCACCCCAGAGGCGGTCCGCGACCCAGCCACCGGGCATGGCGGCCATGTACACGACCGCGTTGTACACGCCGTAGATCGAGGCGGCCAGGGCTTCCCGGCCCGCCAGGGGACCGTCGAGGACACCCGCGATCAGGTAGAGGACGAGGATGCCGCGCATTCCGTACCAGGAGAAGCGCTCCCACATCTCCGTCATGAAGAGCGTGGCCATACCGCGGGGGTGGCCGAAGAAGGTCTTCTCGGAACCGGGGGTGCCCGGGGAGGCCGAGTCCTTCGTCAGGCTGGACGCCATGGTCGATCCTTGCTGGTCGGGACGCGCTCAAACAGCGATGCGCGCCCGGTGGGGGACGGCCGGCGCCGGCGGATCGGTCGCGCGGCCCGGCCAGAGGTCATTCCTTCAAGGCCGGCCGGAGCCGGCCCGCACACAAAAGCGACCTTCGGCGTCAAGACGTCTGCCAAAGGTCCCCTTGGTTGCTACAGGCGTCCAATCACCATACGGCAGGACACTGCCGGAAAAGGAAGGACTTGAGATCGGGATCACAGGTGTCGCGGGAACCGCAGTCGCCCTTTCCAAGGTCCTTACGAGAATCCCACGCCATGTACCCAGGTTCGTACCATCGCACTCCAGGGTAAGAATCCCGGCCTTCCCATAGCCCCCCGGCTCTGGCCACAGGCGGACTACCATCACCTCATGACCCGTGTACTGCTCGCCGAGGACGACGCCTCCATCTCGGAGCCGCTGGCGCGCGCACTGCGCCGGGAGGGCTACGAGGTCGAGGTGCGTGAGGACGGCCCCGCCGCGCTCGACGCGGGCATCCAGGGCGGCGTCGACCTGGTCGTGCTGGACCTCGGGCTGCCCGGTATGGACGGCCTGGAGGTGGCCCGCCGACTGCGCGCCGAAGGCCACACCGTGCCCATCCTCATCCTGACCGCGCGCGCCGACGAGGTGGACACCGTCGTCGGTCTCGACGCCGGCGCCGACGACTACGTCACCAAGCCGTTCCGGCTCGCCGAGCTGCTCGCCCGGGTCCGGGCCCTGCTGCGGCGCGGTGCCGCCGAGCCCCAGCAGCCGCCCGCCACGCACGGGGTGCGGATCGACGTCGAGTCGCACCGCGCCTGGATGGGCGACGAGGAGCTCCAGCTCACCGCCAAGGAGTTCGACCTGCTGCGGGTCCTGGTGCGCGACGCCGGGCGGGTCGTCACCCGCGACCAGCTGATGCGCGAGGTCTGGGACACCACCTGGTGGTCGTCCACCAAGACCCTCGACATGCACATCTCCTGGCTGCGCAAGAAGCTGGGCGACGACGCGGCGAACCCCCGGTACATCGCGACGGTGCGCGGCGTGGGCTTCCGCTTCGAGAAGAGCTAGCACCGCGCCACGCCCCGCCGGGTGAGACGCGGGTAATACACGGGTAAGAGGACATGCGCCGCCGACTGATCCAGTCCACGCTCGCCGTGGTGCTCGTCGTGATCGCCGTCTTCGGCGTCTCCCTCGTCATCGTCGAGACCAAGACGATCAGCACCAGCGCCCAGGAACGGGTGGAGTCCGAGGCGGTACGGCTGGCCGGCATCGTCGACAGCCGGATCCTCGGCGACGAGCACATCACCCCCGAGATCCTCGTCGACCAGGTCGGCGACGACCGCTACGCCGTGGTGCACATGCCCGGCCGCCCGCCGATCGAGATCGGCGAGAAGCCGACCGGTGACGTCATCGAGTCGACCCGGCGGGGCGAGCAGGGCGAGACGGTCACCGTCCAGGAGCCGCGCTCCGCGGTGACCCGGGAGGTCGGCCGGACGCTGCTGATCATCGGGGCGGTGGCGCTGATGGCGGTCGTCGCCGCGGTGCTGCTCGCCCTGCGGCAGGCCAACCGCCTCGCCTCACCGCTCACCGACCTCGCCGAGACCGCCGAACGCCTCGGCTCCGGCGACCCACGGCCCCGCCGCAAGCGGTACGGCGTCCCCGAGCTGGACCGCGTCGCCGACGTCCTGGACGCCTCCGCCGAACGCATCGCCCGCATGCTCACCGCCGAGCGCCGCCTCGCCGCCGACGCCTC
This sequence comes from Streptomyces spinoverrucosus, assembly GCF_015712165.1. Taxonomy (NCBI): domain Bacteria; kingdom Bacillati; phylum Actinomycetota; class Actinomycetes; order Kitasatosporales; family Streptomycetaceae; genus Streptomyces; species Streptomyces spinoverrucosus. The sequence goes on from NZ_JADPZX010000001.1 coordinate 5,213,772, forward strand.
CCACCAGCTGCGCACCCCGCTCACCGCGCTGTCCATGCGGCTGGAGGAGATCACCCTCACCGACGACCCGGCCACCGTGAAGGAGGAGGCGGCCATCGCGCTCGGGCAGGTGGAACGCCTCACGGACGTCGTCGAACGGCTGCTGACCAACAGCCGCGACCCACGCACCGGCTCCGCGGTCACCTTCGACCTCGACGAGGTGATCCAGCAGCAGCTCGCCGAGTGGCGCCCGGCCTACCGCGGCGTCGGCCGCGCCATCGTCAGCTCCGGCAAACGGCATCTGGAGGCGGTGGGCACACCGGGCGCGGTCGCCCAGGTGCTGGCGGCCCTGATCGAGAACTCCCTCATGCACGGCGGCGGCACGGTAGCCCTGCGCACCCGCGTCACCGGCAACCAGGCCGTCATCGAGGTCACCGACGAGGGCCCCGGCGTCCCGGCCGACCTCGGCGCCCGCATCTTCGAGCGCGCGATCAGCGGCCGCAACTCCACCGGCATCGGCCTGGCCGTCGCCCGCGACCTGGCGGAGGCCGACGGGGGCCGCCTGGAGATGCTCCAGGCCAAACCGCCGGTCTTCGGGCTGTTCCTGTCGCGCACGCCGGTGCAGAAGTCCTCGCAGGAGGAGCGCACGGTCCGGTAGGACTCCCTCGGAGTCAGACCCGGGCCCGCTGCGGCGGCCGTACCGGCTCCGAGGCCTCCAGGAACGATTCCGCGCTCGCCACGGCCTCCCGGGCGGGCAGCGCCCGGAACACCCAGGTGCGGTAGGACCAGAACCGGAACAGCGTCGCGACACCGATGCCGAGGAACTTGAAGAAGTTGCTCTGCAGCGGGCTGTCCCAGCCGAACCCGTACGTCGCCGCGTACAGCACACCGTTCTCGATCACCAGGCCGACCGCGCTGAACAGCAGGAACAGCGTCAGCTCCTTCGTCCGGCCGCTCTTGTCGCGGTCACGGTAGGTGAAGTAGCGGAAGCCCAGGTAGTTGAAGGCGATCGCCACGACCGTCGCGATCACGCTGGCGCGCACCACCTGGAGGTCGGTCACATGCCGTACCAGGTTGAACACGAGAAGGTTGACGAGGAGACCCGCTCCGCCCACCGCCCCGAACCTGGCTGCTTCCCGCACGAGCCTGCCCAGCCCTGAGGAACCACGTCCCATGGTCGTACAGGCCCCCAGTCGGTCGGTGTCGTCAACCCGGCCATGCTAACCACCGCACTTCTGTGATCGCCTGTGTATGACGTCACGGCCGTCGAATGAGGTGGAAACCGGCCGACCTCGCGTGGCCGATACCCTGGGGGCGTGACGTTCCCGGTAGTCGGCATGGTCGGCGGGGGTCAGCTCGCGCGTATGACGCACGAGGCGGGCATCCCGTTGGGCATCAGGTTCAAGCTCCTCAGTGACACCCCGCAGGATTCCGCGGCGCAGGTGGTCAGCGATGTCGTGATCGGCGACTATCGCGACCTGGACACGCTGCGCGCCTTCGCACGCGGCTGTGACGTGATCACCTTCGATCACGAGCACGTACCCACCGAGCACCTACGGGCCCTGGAGGCGGACGGCATCCCCGTACGCCCGGGACCCGACGCGCTTCAGCACGCCCAGGACAAGGGCGTCATGCGCGCGAAGCTCGACGCGATCGGCGTGCCGTGCCCGAGGCACCGCATCGTGAGCGACCCGCAGGACGTCGCCGCGTTCGCGGCCGAGGGCGACGGCTTCCCCGTCGTTCTCAAGACCGTCCGCGGTGGCTACGACGGCAAGGGCGTGTGGGTCGTGGACTCGGTCGAGGAGGCCGCCGCACCGTTCCGCGCCGGCGTCCCCGTCCTCGCCGAGGAGAAGGTCGACTTCGTACGGGAGCTCGCGGCGAACGTCGTCCGCTCCCCGCACGGCCAGGCCGTGGCGTACCCGGTGGTCGAGTCCCAGCAGGTCGACGGCGTCTGCGACACCGTCATCGCGCCCGCACCCGACCTGGACGAGTCCCTCGCCCTCAGGGCCGAGGAGATGGCGCTGAGCATCGCCAAGGAACTCGGCGTCGTAGGCCACCTCGCCGTCGAGCTGTTCCAGACCCGCGACGGCCGCATCCTCGTCAACGAGCTGGCGATGCGCCCGCACAACTCGGGCCACTGGACCCAGGACGGCGCGATCACCTCCCAGTTCGCCAACCACGTCCGGGCGGTCCTGGACCTCCCCCTCGGCGATCCGCGCCCGCGCGCGAAGTGGACGGTGATGGTCAACGTCCTCGGCGGCGACTACCCCGACATGTACTCCGCGTACCTGCACTGCATGGCCCGCGACCCCCAGCTGAAGATCCACATGTACGGCAAGGACGTGAAGCCCGGCCGCAAGGTCGGCCACGTCAACACCTACGGCGACGACCTCGACGACGTGCTGGACCGCGCCCGTCACGCTGCCGGCTACCTGAGAGGCACGATCACCGAATGAGCCCCGTTGTTGGCATCGTCATGGGGTCGGACTCCGACTGGCCCGTCATGGAGGCCGCCGCACAGGCGCTCGACGAGTTCGAGATCGCCTACGAGGTCGACGTCGTCTCCGCGCACCGTATGCCGCGCGAGATGGTCACGTACGGCGAGCAGGCCGCGGACCGGGGACTCAAGGTGATCATCGCCGGGGCGGGCGGCGCCGCCCATCTGCCCGGCATGCTCGCGTCCGTGACCCCGCTGCCGGTGATCGGCGTGCCCGTGCCGCTGAAGTACCTGGACGGCATGGACAGCCTGCTGTCCATCGTGCAGATGCCGGCCGGTGTGCCGGTCGCCACGGTCTCCGTCGCCGGTGCCCGCAACGCCGGACTGCTCGCGGCCCGTATCCTCGCCGCCCACGACGAGGAACTCCTCGGCCGGATGCGGGACTTCCAGCAGGAGCTGAACGACCAGGCCACCGAGAAGGGCAAGCGGCTGCGCGCCAAGGTCGAGGGCGCGGGCAACGGCTTCGGCTTCGGCAAGTGACGGCACGAGACTGGGGGACGGCGATGACGACACTGGACGAGGCCCGGGAGCTGCTGCGCGAGTTCCCGGTGGTCGACGGGCACAACGACCTGCCCTGGGCGCTGCGCGAGCAGGTCCGCTACGACCTCGACGCCCGCGACATCGCCGCCCCCCAGGGCGCCCACCTGCACACCGACCTGCCCCGGCTGCGCGAGGGCGGGGTCGGTGCCCAGTACTGGTCGGTGTACGTCCGCGCGGACCTGCCCGACGCGGTGCCCGCGACGCTGGAACAGATCGACTGTGTACGGCAGTTGCTCGCCCGGTACCCCGACGATCTGGCGCCCGCTCTGACGGCCGCCGACATGGAGGCGGCGCGCGCTGAAGGCCGTATCGCCTCCCTGATGGGCGCCGAGGGCGGCCACTCCATCGCCAACTCCCTCGCCACGCTGAGGGCGTTGTACGCGCTCGGCGTTCGGTACATGACCCTCACCCACAACGACAACGTGGCCTGGGCGGACTCCGCCACGGACGAGCCCGGCGTCGGCGGCCTGTCGGCCTTCGGCCGTGCGGTGGTGCGGGAGATGAACCGCGAGGGCATGCTGGTGGATCTCTCGCACGTGGCCGCCACGACCATGCGGGACGCGCTGGACACCACCTCCGCGCCGGTGATCTTCTCGCACTCCTCCGCCCGCGCGGTCTGCGACCACCCCCGCAACATCCCCGACGACGTCCTGGAACGCCTTCCCGCCAACGGAGGCATCGCGATGGTGACCTTCGTCCCGAAGTTCGTGCTCCAGGCCGCCGTCGACTGGACGGCCGAGGCGGACGACAACATGCGGGCGCACGGCTTCCACCACCTCGACACCACCGCCGAGGCGATGAAGGTGCACCGGGCCTTCGAGGAGCGCAAACCGCGCCCGCTCGCGACCGTGGCGACCGTCGCCGACCACCTCGACCACATGCGCGAGGTGGCCGGCATCGACCACCTGGGCATCGGCGGCGACTACGACGGCACCGCGTTCACCCCCGAGGGCCTGAACGACGTCTCCGGCTACCCGAACCTGATCGCGGAACTCCTGGACCGCGGCTGGTCCAAGTCCGACCTGGCCAAGCTGACCTGGCAGAACGCGGTGCGCGTGCTGGGCGCGGCGGAGGACGTGGCCCGCGACCTCCAGGCGACGCGCGCCCCGTCCAACGCCACCATCGAGTCGCTCGACGGGTGACCGTCCAGGGCTCGGCCTGAACAGCCCCCGGTATCACCCCGGGGGCTGCGTTGCTGACCTGCAAAAACCCTGCTAAGGCAGGTTCCTTGCCATCACGATCCGCTGAACTTGGTTCGTGCCTTCATAAATCTGCGTGATCTTGGCGTCGCGCATCATGCGCTCGACCGGGTAGTCGCGGGTGTAGCCGTAGCCGCCCAGCAACTGGACCGCGTCCGTCGTGACCTCCATCGCCACGTCCGAGGCGAAGCACTTCGCCGCCGCGCCCAGGTAGGTGAGGTCGGCGTCGCCGCGCTCGGAGGCGGCGGCGGCCTGGTAGGTCAGGGCGCGGGCGGCCGAGATCTTCATGGCCATGTCGGCGAGCATGAACTGGATGCCCTGGAAGTCGGCGATCGGCTTGCCGAACTGCTTGCGCTCCTTGACGTAACCCTTGGCGTAGTCGAGGGCGCCCTGGGCGATGCCGAGGGCCTGGGCGGCGATGGTGATGCGGGTGTGGTCCAGGGTCTGCATCGCCGTGGCGAAGCCGGTGCCCTCCTCGCCGATCATGCGGTCGGCGGGGATGCGGACGTTGTCGAGGTAGACCTCGCGGGTCGGGGAGCCCTTGATGCCGAGCTTCTTCTCGGGAGCGCCGAAGGAGACGCCCTCGTCGGACTTCTCGACGACGAACGCCGAGATGCCCTTGGAGCGCTTCTCGGGGTCCGTCACGGCCATCACCGTGTAGTACTCGGAGACGCCCGCGTTGGTGATCCAGCGCTTCACGCCGTTGAGGACGTAGTGGTCGCCGTCGCGGACCGCGCGCGTCTTCATGCCGGCCGCGTCGGAGCCCGCCTCCGGCTCGGAGAGGCAGTACGAGAACATTCCGTCGCCCTTGGCGAGCGGCGTCATGTACTTCTTCTTCAGCGCCTCGGAGCCGGAGAGGATCACCGGGAGCGAGCCCAGCTTGTTCACGGCGGGAATGAGGGAGGAGGACGCGCACACGCGGGCCACCTCCTCGATGACGATCACCGTGGCCAGCGCGTCCGCGCCCGCGCCGCCGTACGACTCGGGCACGTGCACCGCGTGCAGGTCATTGGCGACCAGCGCGTCCAGCGCCTCCTGCGGGAAGCGCGCCTCCTCGTCCACGGCGGCGGCGTACGGCGCGATCTTCGCCTCGGCCAGCGCGCGAACGGTGTCGCGGAGCATCTCGTGCTCCTCGGACGGGCGGTACAGGTCGAAGTCAGCCGATCCGGCCAAGGTCTCTCACGCTCCAAGGAAGACGCTGTGATGCTGCTGGCGCTAATTACCGTTAAGTAACCCAAATTTTAGGGGTCCGCCCACGCCAGGGGTACGTGAGCTTGACGACAGCGGGAAAGTTGCCCGTCAGGGTCGACGGTTATGCTCGGCCCCGCACTACCGACGCTACCCAGTGGAGTCCCTCATGGCCCTCAAGATCACCGTGATCGGTACCGGATACCTCGGCGCGACGCACGCCGCGGCCATGGCCGAACTCGGGTTCGAGGTGCTGGGGCTCGACGTGGTCCCGGAGAAGATCGAGATGCTCCGGCGCGGCGAGGTCCCGATGTACGAGCCGGGGCTGGAGGAGCTGCTGCGCAAGCACGTCGCCGGGATCGAGGGGTCCAGTGGCCGGCTGCGGTTCACCACGGACTACGCCGAGGTGGCGGCGTTCGGCGATGTGCACTTCGTCTGTGTGAACACCCCGCAGAAGCACGGCGAGTACGCCTGCGACATGAGTTACGTCGACTCCGCCTTCGCCTCCCTCGCCCCGCACCTGACCGGTCCCGCCCTGGTCGTCGGCAAGTCGACCGTGCCCGTCGGCTCCGCCGACCGCCTCGCCGCCTACCTCGCCGAGCACGCGCCCGCCGGCGCGGACGCCGAGCTGGCCTGGAACCCGGAGTTCCTGCGCGAGGGCTTCGCCGTGCAGGACACCCTGCACCCGGACCGGATCGTGGTCGGCGTGCGCGGCGACCGGGCCGAGAAGCTGCTGCGCGAGGTGTACGCGACGCCGGTCGCCGACGGGGCGCCGTTCGTGGTGACCGACTTCCCGACCGCCGAGCTGGTGAAGACCTCCGCGAACTCATTCCTCGCGACCAAGATCTCCTTCATCAACGCCATGGCCGAGGTGTGCGAGGCCGCGGGTGGCGACGTGGTGAAGCTGGCGGAGGCGATCGGGTACGACGACCGGATCGGGAAGAAGTTCCTGCGGGCCGGGATCGGGTTCGGCGGCGGCTGTCTGCCGAAGGACATCCGGGCGTTCATGGCGCGCGCCGGTGAGCTGGGCGCCGACCAGGCGCTGACCTTCCTGCGCGAGATCGACTCGATCAACATGCGGCGGCGCGGGCAGATGGTGGAGATGACGCGGGAGGCGCTCGGCGGCGGGTCCTTCCTGGGCAAGCGGGTGGCCGTGCTCGGCGCCGCGTTCAAGCCCGACTCCGACGACGTCCGCGACTCGCCCGCGCTGAACGTCGCCGGGCAGATCCACCTCCAGGGCGGCCAGGTGACGGTGTACGACCCGAAGGGCATGGTCAACGCCCGGCGGATCTTCCCGACGCTCGGGTACGCCGACTCCGCCGAGGCGGCGGTGCGCGGCGCCGACGTCGTGCTGCACCTGACGGAGTGGCGGGAGTTCCGCGAGCTGGACCCGGCCGCGCTGGGCGAGGTCGTGAAGTCGCGCGTGATCCTGGACGGCCGCAACGCCCTCGACCCGGAGCTGTGGCGGCGGGCCGGGTGGACGTACCGGGCGATGGGGCGGCCCACCGCATAAGCGTCACGGCGACGCCGGTTCGGCCGAGGCTCAGTCGGCCGAACCGACGTCTTCACGCATTCTGCACCACCGGCGCGTCCCTCAGGCGCCCTTCGCCGCCAAAGCGCCCGTCCGCCGAGCGCTCGCGGCGGTTCCGGATCTCACGGTCGAGGACCTGGACGCGGCCGAGGCGGGCGGGCCGGCGCCGGGCGCGCGGGTGCCGGCCGCCGAGGACCGCTCACGCAGTAGGCGTGTGTACGCCGACCCGGCGGGGCACCCGTTCTGCCTCTGCGCCTGCTGAGCCGGGAGGTAACACCATGGCACCCGCGGCACGTTTCCATTCCGTCGTCCTCGACTGCCCCGACCCGCGCGCGCTCGCCCGCTTCTACGCCGAGATCGTGGGCGGGACTCCGGACGACACGGACGTCGACTGGGTCGTCCTGCAGGTCCCCGGCGGTCCGCGGCTGGCCTTCCAGCGCGTGGACGGTTACACGCCGCCGGAGTGGCCGCGCGCCGACCGCAACGCCCAGCAGTTCCACATCGACCTCGATGCCGGGTCCACCTGGGAGCGGGTGGACATGGCC